>NZ_KV827793.1:0-4049 GCF_001836235.1 Bacillus sp. HMSC036E02
CCTTCCTCCGACTTGAACCATCTTAATTTTGAAAAATGGCATTGAAGGAATTTCTTTATTTATAACTATATTAGGGATGTTAATAATGGTATTTTATAGTGATATGAAAAAATTAATTATTAATGAATTTAAAATAAAAAGAAGACCGAACTAGAATAACAATCTAGTTCGGTCTTCTTTTTATTTGTTTACTTGGAAAACTTAATTAAAGTTTCTTAATTATTACTTGTTCGCCATCCTTCATAATGGCCTGTCCATGAATTTTTACTTACTTCAGTTGCTCCTTTTAAATACCAAGTCACTCCATCCCACTCTTTTACAGTAGGTATTTCCCCTTTTGATTTGTAACCAGGAAAGTCTTGTTTTTCTTTTTTCTTAACAAAACTTTTTTTATTATCAATCGTTTTTAATTTTACACCTGTATCAGTAGGTGTTTCCGCAAGTACTCCTCCAGCACCAGATAACATAATTCCAGTTGCTAATGTTCCAATTATTACTTTCTTGAACATGAAAAATCCCCCTTTTTTGGAATGAATATTACATAAATAACAATACCATATTATTTGTATTTTCTAACATTTGAATTTATTTATAAATATTTAATTGAATATTCAAACTATACAATTAAAATGAAAAGATTTAAAAATAATTAGTTCTATTAGTAGTGAATCTCAAGTCAATGATTGGAAGAAAACTAAATTATTTATGGGGTAAGAAGTATAGAACTCAAACTTTTTTTTGAATTTATATTCAAAAGTTTACTTTCAAATTAGAAAAGGCTAGTCCCTCGATACCCTTTTTGGAAATAAAGAAAAGACACCCTAAGGCGCCTTCCTTCGACTTGAACCACCTCATATTAATGCAGTATAAATTAATAAAATAATTTATATAAATATTTTGTTATACTTCCATGTCCCCTAGCTGATATAATGTATAAGGAAATTATTGGCTAATTAATAGTACATATATATTTGGTGTACTGCCAATATCTTAACGAAAATACATACTAAGCAAGATTTGACATGAAAAAGCGTTGATTTTACTACTCTTAGCGATATCTCCAACAAATGCACTTTAATGTAAAAGATGCGCCTTCTCCAGTAATTATGGATGATATTTTACTGATTTTTATAAAGATGAATTATAAGAGGTTTACACTCTTATTTATAAGCATCTAATATTTTTGGATACACACACATTAGATAGATCTAAAAGGGCTGTTATAAACGAATATGAGAAGCCTTTTTAAAAGATATTTTCTGGTTTAATATTTTTATTAGAAATGAAATGTTTGTTTTTTAAAGGGGGTAGCGATATTGATAAGATTTATAATGCTTGATAATAAACAAAATGAATTTAATTTCAAAAATTATACAGATGAATTAATGCGTAAAGTTGAACAAACTTTAAATTTAACACACTTATCATTTAATCATACTGAGGAATCTAAACGTAGTTGTTCTCTAATCTTAGCTGAAAAAGAATATTTTGTTGACTTTAGCATTATGTTTAATCTGCTTGGGGCTGATCAACTAAGAGTAGATATTTCAACAAAAGAAAATACTGCTGTTGATAAGGATTTACATGATTTGAAAATAATGTTGAAAGACCTAATGGTAGAAGAATGGATGCAATGTGTTTGGCTTGTAGATTATCAATCAGAAGAATTTGCTGAAGATCTATATAAAAATATTCACTCTGTTGAAAATAGTTTACGACGTCTAATTAATGCTGTTTTATCTCATCATTTAGGAATTGAATGGTGGAGTTTCATGCCCACTCACTTAACAAAAAAATATTCCCAAAGAATCAATGGTTATCGAGAGAAAGCACCAGGATTTAAAGATGTCTATGCAAATTTGTTATCCATTGATACTAGCGATTTGATTAGCATTCTAAAATTCAAGACATATAAGATAAAAAGTCAATCAATTTTTAACACACCTGACCCTTTTTCACCTGATTCATTGGTTCATAATCCAGCTCTTGTTCAATTTCAATATATTATGAGTGATATTATAAATAATGATAAATCAATAGAAGATCATAGAGCTGATTTGACTAAATTATTAGAGGAACAAATGGAAGTAGATATAGATTTTTGGGAAAGTTTTTTTTCTCCATTATTTTCTTGTACACTAAGGGAGTTTAGTGGGAAATGGGAGAATTTTAGTAAGGATAGGAATCACGTAGCTCATAATAAGTTAATTGATGATAAGCTCTATCGAAAATTTAAGAAGGTTATGGATGATTTATTTGGGAAAATAACCGAAGCAGAGGAAAAGTTTGAGGAGGTTCTAAAAATAAAATCTGATGACTTCCTAGAATATATGAAGATGTACGAAGCTGAAAATCTTCATAGAGTCCAAATCGAATCTAGACAGGCCATTGCAGAACAGGCAGGAATAGAGATTCTGAGTCAAGATCAAATCTTTTTCTTATTTCTAGAGCATGTTCATGAAACTTTTGGAAATATTAGCGATACAATTTACTATAGAACTGATATTGATGTGACTTATGATGAACCTGAAACATTAGAATCAGAAAAGATATTCGAGGTTAAAAATAATATTCTTGGAACAAGTATACATGTAGATGCGGATACACTAATAGACGAAGAAGTTGGATGCACTAGTACATTGAAACTATCAGTTTATTATAATGCTAATCTCAAGGAAAACTTTGAAATTAGTTTTTTAAATGGTGAGGCAGAATATAATGATGATCAAGGTACTTATATGCCTAAAATAGCAGATGAGCTTGACGTTTCAGATTTAGAAAAAATAGAGAATTATATCTTTGGATTATTAGAAAAAGAGATGCCAGAGATTTCTGAGGATGATCTTGCTTCCTTTATTCGTGAAACTATAAAAAGAAATTCTGGAGATTTTTGAGAATAATCTTGCTTTGTTTGTGTGTGAAAGGTAGGGGGAATTAACTACTTTAAAATAACAGTTTTTAAAGTAGTTAATTTATGTTTAATAATATATAGAAGGTGAGAACATAATGAATTGCAACAATGGTAGTTTTACTAACTATGCCAAACAAGATAAAAGTGGGTGGTACTTGCTTGTATGGAATAAAGAAACTAATAAAATCGAGAAAAATTTCGATTATAAAAATATACAGAAAATAAAAGGTGAGAATATCACTACAACAGCCTTAAATTATTTGAAAAAGGATGGGTTGTTTCATACTGTTGATACGAAAAATGTATTGAAATATGAGATAACTCTTCTTTTTTATCAAAAAAAGAAAGTCACAAGTCGCTATATCATGAAATATAAGGAAAAAATAAACGCTATAGATGGTTATTATGATGGATGGGAATATACAGTGAAAAATGAGAATGGAGTGTTTGGAACTTATGATAAAGATTATACTTTCTGGGAAGCACATAAAGTTCCGCTATCACTAACCTTATTTCAGATATTTTGCATATTATGCTTGTATATATTTCCAGAGCAAATAACTATTTTTATTAAAGAAATAATGTATAAGGACTACAATTTGGAAACTTATGATAAATATTATAATTTGTTAAGTGGAGTAGTTGCTTTTGTACTGTTTATTGTAGCAATAATCAATTCTACTTTTACTATAATAATTAAAGATTTGATTAAGCTGCATTATTTAAAAGATAATCAAATAAGAATTATTTGGTCAATTGTTATTTTTGAAATGCCTGTCCTCATAGCTACACTCATAACAGCATGGAAAATAAGTCAGGTTGTAGGAGGAGCAACTTTTAACTCACTGTTAATCTTTAGTATTATATTTATGATTATGAAAACTGGATTTACATACTTCTTAGAAATAGAAAAAAGGCAGAAATAATTAAAGGTAGTGTTTAGTGACAATAAAATTGTTTAAAAAGATGGTATGGAATTTAGATTCTCATACCATCTTTTGTTACTTCTCTGTATAATAAAAAATGAATATTTCAAGCTAACGAATTAGCAGTTTGCTATTTAATTTATATGAGTCGTGCATATTCTGCGGGGCTTTTTTTCATAAAGAAAAGACACCCAAAGGTGCCTTCCTCCGAC
>NZ_KV827794.1:0-28120 GCF_001836235.1 Bacillus sp. HMSC036E02
ATTGAACAAGAAATATTAGAACAAATTCGAGAAATTGACCGAATGAAGGCAAGTATGGAAGCTATCAGTCAAGCTATGCCGATGCCAAGTATGGACGCTATGGCGAATCTTTTTACTGTCATGAGACACAAACTTCAAGAAAAGTTAAATCACCTATATGAATTTAATCAAGCGTCTAGCAATAACTATGCTACAGCACTTCAACTAGCTGCGAGTATCGCACAAGGTCTTGCGGAAGTGCAAAGTGGCAAAGGATTTAGTCCTGCAAGCGGAACATTTAGTACGCAAGTGTTGAATATGGAGTGGACTACTTCTATTCAAGCGATTGAAGAAGATAGGAAGCGTCAGGCTGATAAATCAATCGAAGAAGGTGCAATGTGTGGTAAACTTTCTTCGGAGGAAAAAGGATTTGATGGTAAAAAATTAGCTAGAGATATTGCTGGTGAAATAAGTGGTGAATACGATGTTCGTCGTGCTTGGGACGGTATCGATCCATCTACTGGCGAAAAACTTTCCACTTGGGAAAGGGTTTTTGCTGGAGGAATGGCTGTAGCTGGTCTTACACCAGTCGGAAAAATTGCCAAAGTTGGCAAAGGGGTAAAAATGACTGCGAATGCAGTTGAAGCTGCTAATACTATTAAAAAAGCTGATCGTGCCTCAGACATAAAAAAATATGCTACAAGTATCGATCATCAAGTAACTGAAATAGAAAAAGCGAATTTACCACCTTGGATTGGAGATTCATTTACAGATGGAGTATTTAGAACTGTAAAAACTAATGAAGAGGTAACATTATATCGTACATTTGGGCATAGTGCTGATGCAGGCGGTGGTTTCGCTACAACTGTCCCCGCTCAAAATCGAATACAAGCGAAACTAGATACAGCTCTTTTACCGGAATGGAAAAATAGTAGAATGTATGAGGCTACGATTAAAGTTCCGGAAGGCGAAACTCTTAATCTTGGAAAAGTAGCTGAACAATACACAATGAGCGGGACTACGTTGAAAGGTGGTGGAGATCAAGTTTTACTTCCACAAAACTGGCCTTTAGAATGGATTTCAGATGTACGAAAAGTACCAAATAAGTAATTAAAATGAAAATGGAGGTATTTAAATGCTTACACAGGACCAAAATATTACTGAATTAAAAAAACAAATGAATAACATCATTCAAACTCTTGAAAAAGAAAATCAAGTAAAAGGCAAAAGAATGATTGATGATATAATTAAACGCTATAAATCAGCTGTAACCATTTTAGAAACTAAAGAACATACTTCACTATCTAGAGTGGATTTCAAAATTTTTGGTGGAGTAAGAGCATATCTTGATTGTTCAAGTGACTATGACAACCCTGTATTAGGTGAAATGCATAAGGTAGAACAATCACTTCAAAGTATATTAAACGAAAGTAAATAATATTAGACCGCCCTTCCCAAAAAAAGGGCGGTCTTTTTCTTCTCACTTCACATACACATAGGCTTCATTTGCAGTAATATAGTATGTTTTCCCTTTGCTATTGTGAACTTTATATTGTGGTGATCCATTGACAAAAAAGACTCCCCATTAAGGACAGCCTTTGTTTTTTACCAAACTATTCTTTTGCATAGTAATATATTTTACTTTTCAAACTTTACATATTCACCAGAAACCCATTGGTCGCCACCAACATTATACCAACCGTCTCTATATCCCCACGTTTGATATTTTTCACCTTGATACACATTCTTCACGACGCCATAGTTAGTTCTCGGACCAGTACGAACACGTAATACATCAGCTGTAATGGTCACTACACCAATGCCATCATTTGTAGGTTTAGAAGATTCCGGTGTATCCCCTCCTGTATAACGAATATATGATGAATCATTATATACCCACTGATCGCCGCCTAAGTTTAGCCACCCATTTGAATCGCCCCATACTTGGTAGGACTCACCTTTACCTAATTGGCGAATAACTCCATATCCTGTACCTGGACCTTTACGAAGATTAACATTATTCCCTTCAATATATGCAATGCCTGTCTCACTATTTGAAGGCGGTGTAGGGGTTGGGGATACGTTATTTTCACCACCGTAATATGCGTTTCGGACTCTTTCGATAAAGTTATCCCAACGTCCTTCTGCTAACATTCGATGCGGACAATATTTCCCACTCCACGATTGGTGTGTACGAACTTTGCTAATCGGAATATTGTACTGTTTCATCAGTTGAGCTACAATGATGGCTGCATTATCTTCAGCTTTATAATATCGATCTCCACCGTTTAAAGAGTAGCAAATCTCAACCCCGATAGACTTTCTATTACCATTTCCGCCACCATCGCCACAATGCCACGCGTTACGCTCTAAAGGAATTCCTTGTACAGCTTCCTTATCATCTACCGCGATATGAAACGAAACCTGATTATCGTTACGAATCATATAAGCCACTTCGTTTTCTGCTGTAGCATCGTTGTAAGTATTGTGGACCGTGATTAATTCAGGGTTCATTGTATACGGACACTTTGTACCATATTTACTTGGGTCAACTAATTTTTTTCTGATTTCCATTATTGAACATCTCCCTTTTTCTCTTCTTGTTTTTGTTTACCACCTAAAATTTCAACTGCATTTGTTAAAGCTTGTGGCAACGGAATACCCATTCGACCAGCATTTTCTAAAAGTGAAAGTAGCTCATTACCCATGAAGAAGAAGATAGTCGCTTCACGAATTGCACTGTTACTTCCAAGTGCTGAATCTAGTTGTGCAGCCGCTCCGACCAAAAGAAAAAGCACCACCTTTTTGGCGATGCCTTTGAAACCAACTTTACTTTTTAATTCTCCGTTATATCCTGCTGCAACTACTCCTGTGATATAGTCGATAGCTGCCATGATTACTAGGACTTTCAATGTTGCATCCCATCCTCCCAAGAAATACCCACAGAAGCCACCAAAAGTGGCAATAAAGGTTTTTAATAATACATCAATACGATCCATCTTTTCCTCTCCTTTTTTAGATAATAAATAAAGACCAGCTTATGGCTGCTCTATTCGCGTTTTATTTTCAGTTTTTTGTGTCTCTTGCGGAGGGCGTTGACCAGTAAATGAAAAATAATCATCAGAACAAAGTCTCTTTTTCCCAAAACCCGTTTCTAATTCATACAAACGCGCGCCACGTTTACATATTTCGCATCTTGTTGCAATACGGAAATATATCGTTCCATCTGTTTCTCCCCACACCTCTACTTTATTCGCACCATATAAACCGGCATTGTTTAGCATATCAAAAGGAATTCGCACAAATACTCCGTTTTCGTTTCTTTCTGAATCTACTAACCTACCAGCAAACGGAGCACCTTGCCCTGCTTGTAAGGGGTAACCTTGTAAATCTTTGTAATCATTCATATATTTTCCTCCTAAACGTTAGGTAGCTTGTACCATTGTCCTCCCATTCCCATAAAATAAAACCCATAGCCTTGACCGCCATCAAAGAAACGAATGGACCCAGCTTGGCCCATTTTATTACGCCCTAAATTTATTCCCTGCGTTAGAATAGGTTGATTTATGAATACATCCTTTTCTGTACTTATATCAAAGGTCTGCCCATGAGCAGCTGGACCTATGTTGTTATTTACGCTGCCTATAGCAATTCTATTAAACGGTTGAAGACCATCGGCCCTTTCTGCTGCCGCACGATCCCAGTTATACATGCAAGCATAGTTACCACTAACCAATGTTATCCCTGAAACACAAACAGCCCTCCCCGCAGAAACTTGCGCATTTGCAGCTGTAACTTTAACTACAATCATATGTTCTTGTGGATTGTAATTGTTAGGAACGGTAAATGTGAAATTATACCTTCTAATTTCACCATAAAATGTAGATGGCTCTGGAAAATCTTTATATATTTCATGCCAAATTTTATAACTCACTTCATCCAATGGCGTAACAAAACATACCTGCAATCGTGGTTTTGCAGTTGTACGCACACCGTTAATCTGTGCGGTTCTATAATGTGCTGACAATGTATAAGAGTTTCCTGGATGAATCCCGTTTTGAACCTTTGTTTCTGGATAATTATACGTGTCGACACGGACTGCATTTACCATTTGTTCATAGTTAAATATAAAAGTGTTATTTTCTATCACTACACCGTTTCCTTGTACTTTCCAAGGTAGACCATATCCAGCACCAAACCCCTGATAATTTGGGTTACCTATGTTCAATTTTGGAACACTAGAAAAATCATGATCGGCTATTAAATTTCGTTTTGGCATAACAGTTGTTTTCGTTCCCCATTCATCTTCAAAAAGGAAGTCTAACATTTTAATAGTAACGCCGTTTTTATCGATGGTAATTTTATCGCCATTAACTTTGATGATATTTGTATCAATACCCTTTGCGGTTAACCATTTCACCATTGTATCGGCATTAATGGCTACCTTTGAAACATCAATTTCTAATTTTTCCGATGAAAAGTTAATAGCTGCGATGATATTACCTTTTTTAACTTCTGCAAGGATTCCTTCATCAAGAACTTTAAGTTTAGAACCCGTTTCTTTTACATAAACGGCGTAAGTCTCATTAATAAACTTTTCTTGTTTCTTCGATGTTATTTCGACGCCTTCTGCAGTAGCGCTAATACCTCTTTCTAATTCGGTTACTTTTCTATCGTAATCTTTAGTTGCTATCTTATCGGCCAATTCTTCCATGATTTTATCTTTATCTACAATATCAACAGGGTTCTCCATAAACGAAGAAGGTTTATCACCAATTTGTAGCATGGGTTGTGCCATCCATAGACGACCATTTTTACGAACCCAAAACAGCACTTTAACTTTTTTTGTGCCTTCGATTAATAGCCCTGCCACATGTGTACGAATCCATGTTCCTTGTGAAATAGTTATTTCTTGCAAGTAACTTTTAATCATTTTATTGTTTACATCGTAACATTGGAGCTCGATAGCAGCTCCGGCATCTATACTAGCTTTGTTATCTGTATAAAAGTAAGCAGAGAAAACATAATTCCATCCAGGCCCCGCATTTATATACTCGTGCGATGCACCTTTATACAAATTGCTCGCATTACCTGCAGTAATAACACTAAGTGAATTGCATCCCTTATAAGTGACTTGTGTATCTCTTGTTGCACCTGATTGAAGAACCCAATATTTTGTGTCATTCTTCCAAAGAACATTCCGTAATACAGTTTGATTACCGATCCCACCAACATAATCTTCAACATCTTTTATTTCAACTTTTCCTTCCAAAGCTTTTGCAGTAGTTTCCCAACCTGCTTTAGCCTCCTGTAACTGCGTACCTTGTTTAGTTTGTATCTCTTGTAAACTAGTAACTTTTTCTTTAATACCGTCTGCTGTTTTCTCTACAGTAGTCACACGCTCGCTAAAATCGACTTGTGTTTTTTCTACCGTTTTAATACTTTCTTTAATACCATTCACACTTTTTTCAATCTCGGTTGTTTTTTTAGTGAATTCATCATTCGTTACTTGATTTTCTGGAGCTGGTGTCCAATCCTGCGGCTTATTCCCTTTATATAAAGCAACCCATTCTACAATTGCCTTTGTAGCATTATTTGGATAATTATATAAGTTTAATCTCCGTTCATTCCCACTTGTAGTTGCAACAGCTTTGAAAGTTACATAAGTTATTCCGTTAGCATAGGCACTTGTTGCATATCCAACATTATTTGAACCACCATTCTGCCAAATTCCAAATTGTTGGCCTTGCGGGACACTTCCTTTAATTACAAAAGTGTATTCCTCGCCTGCAACAAAATTTTCAGTTAAAGAATATGGATTGATTAGATAATCTGTTTTTTCGTATTTAACATTTGAATCTAATAAAAGATTACGTCCTCCAGCTTTATCATTATTAACTTTCTTTTCTACGCTCTCCAACTTCTCACTAACCTGGCCAGCTTTTTCTGTAATTTCAGTTGTGGTTTTCTTTAGATTATTAGTTGTTTGCTGCACCTCAGAGATGGTCTTTTTCGTAACTTCAGCAGTCTCTACCACTTTATTTAATTTTTCAGCGATTTCACCATCTTTTTTTGTTAACGATTCAATAGATTTAGTAAAACCCTCGTTAGTTTGTTTCATTTCAGAAACAGTTTTATTAATTTCACCTTGAGAGTTTTGTACATTTTTAATAGTTTGTGAAACTCCTTGGAGACTGTTTTTAACTTCCTTAAATTGTCCATTGGTTTCACTTTGCGCTTCTTCTACTTTTTTGTTTAATTCTTCTTTTGTAAGCTGAATATCTTTATTAACTTGTTTCAGTGTTTCTTCCTTTACTGACTCTACATCAGGAATAAGAAGTTCCCAATCCTTACCGTTCCACACTTTTAAAAAACCAGGCTTACCGGTACTAATATCTCGCCATATCGTTTTACCAATTTGAAGATTCTCTGTGGGTGGCTGCTTAGATTCAATGATATTAACGGTATTATTCTTCAAATTTTCTTGAACTTTTTGTGCTAACTCTTTAACGGCTTTAGACTCTTCTCGTATGGTTTCAATTGTTTTTCCGTTCTCTTCTACCAATTTTTCTAGCTGATCCAACAATTCTTTGTTTGCCTTACCAGTTAATTGCCCAAGAAGCCTATTGTATAATTTCCGCATTTCTTCATTCGGATCGGTAATTTCGCGATAATCACCAAATACATATTTATCTTGTGAAGGGTCTGTAAATGATTCATCACCACCGATTACCCGTGCTTCTAAATAAAGTTTCGGTGTAAATCCAGTATCTTTAATTCGAATTGTATCGCCTTCATTAATTAGCTCGTGAGATAATCCGAATACACGCCCTATAGCCGCTGCTTCTACATCGTAAACAACAGAAGTATTAACGCGTTTTGCGAACTCTGTTTTCATAAGAGTAAGGAGACGCTTTGGTGTCATATTTTGTTCTTCTGTCTCCGGAGAATAGAAACCAAATTTATGTTTACCGTTCTCATTCCAGCGTTGATAGGCATCGCTATCAGTAATATAAGGTAAACCATCATTAATGCTTTCAACTGTAATAATGGTATCCCCTTCGCCCTGGACGAATCCGACTAAGGCAGTACAGACATCCCGAGAGTGCTCAATACGTCTAACACCGACTAAATCTTTACCTAAAGTGACTTCCTTACCAGTGTCTCTACCACGTTTTTTCACCATATCCACGTACCAACCTACAATCTGTGAACCGACTACTTCCACACGGTATTGAACCTCTAAATCGAATAAAGCAGCTATCTTCTTTAAAAAGGTAAGAGGATCTATAATGGTATCGATGGTCATTGTATGGAAACCTGCATACTCAGTTTTTCCGCGTTTCCACTTCGTACCTACAAGAGCCATATCCATGAATTGATTTACTGTTTTACCTTCTATACGTTGCGGCATGATATAACCGTCTTTTGCTATCTGAACCCATGCACCCGAAGTACGTACAGTAAGTGATCTATCTCTTGAATCCTTTTCAACTTCATTATTTATAACATAAGGAACAATCCGTCCATCACGTACTTCTTTTAATACTAAATTTTGCTGCATAAGTGTCACTGCATGCTCTGTATTATCAAACACTTTAAACTCTAAAGTATCGATATTGTTCTTAATCTCCCAATGACGTATATCATCCCAATAATTTTGTGGCTGGATATTAGCAACAATTTGGTCCGTTTTAAAATCAATGACATGAAGTGTGCCGCTAGGTGCTCTCATCGATATCTCTCCCTATATGTTACTTTGGCTATTCCCACATCGGAAGGCATAATTTCAAGCTTGTTTGATCCTTTGCTAACAACTGGATAATCACTGAATATATCTTTTAAATTTATAACTTTTTTACCATTAATCGATACAAGGCTTCGCTCGGTGTCAATAACTACCTTATCTCCAACATCAAAAATGTAAGGTGGATTATCTTGTGTATTCATATTGACCTTCCAGATTTTCAAATCATCAATGCTCATGTCTGTACAGAACATGTTATCCGAAAATTGACTGATGCTAATTTGAACTTGTGCCACTTTGTCCATATTCACATTGTTTTCATCTTCCCACACAACAAAGCGTTCCGAGTCATCCTTTTCGGTATTCCATAAAAACTTAGAAATATACGCTTCCCACCTATTACCGGTACGTGCTAACCACAAGCGACCACGATATTGATTCCATGTAGTAGGATGGTCCCCTGGTTCATTTATAAGTACTTGCTCACCAGCTGGTTTCTTTTTGTTGCCAAGCTTAGCGAACCCTGTATTTTGTTCAGCTTGCCAATGGACATCATTCATAGAAATACGCGCTACATAGTCGCTGTTTTCATCCAATAAACCTATTTCAACGCGTCCCATTTGATCTGGATGCGAGCTTCTTACCCCAACATACGCCTGCATAATAAAGTCTTGCAGTGGCCCTTGCGGAATGTTCTTTTTGGCTATGCAACCATGCCATCCTTTTATGTTTGTTTCACCTAAATAAACCGGAACTAGGCGTGAGCCTGCATCCACTTTGAAAGCTCCTCCCCCTACCATATCTTCTGCATTCGGAACATCCGTCCATCCTATAGTGGTAGACATTTCATCCCACATAACACGCTGATTTCTCTCAACAGGTACCTGATCCATTCTAAGCGGCCATCCAATACGAAAGTAATTATCTCCATTCCATACATCAAGAAAAGTTGAGGGTTTCGTTACCTCAATTTTAATAATTGGGTTAGATTCAAGACTTCCTTTGTTTTGAATATTCGCCACTAGCCCACGCTCATTAGCTTGAAATTCTACGATTCTTGTAGGACCTAATTTATATGGCATTTCACAAATAAAAGTAAGTACTCCTTCTCCTAAATTCACTAATTGCTGTGGGTCAAAAGATTCATCAATAACGGCCAAATACGTACGATCTTTTTCATCATCAAAGATCAGTTCTTGAGGTTGGTCTGTAATAAGCCAATTAGCTATTTCTTCCTTTAACTTTTCGGCTTCTTCCATAGATTCATAAAATAATGAAACTGGTACAATTATTTTCCTCATTTTTGTTTGTGTTCTTATCAAACGCCCACCTGGATAGTGGGGAACTTCAAGAAATGTACGTTCCAAAGGAGCCCATGCAGGGCGTTTTTTACCCTGCAATGGTATTACATTCGGATTCCTCTCCCCATTAAAACTAAAGAAACTAATTCCCGTCATACCATCACCTGCCTAAAATACTTTACGTCTTTCTTTTTCTTGTTCTTGAAATTCATTAACATCTGAGTAAATTTCCTTCGCTATTTCTCGTCCGTTTAGATTGATTTGCAAAACAGTTGGGCTTTGTGATGCGTATTGTTGTGCCCCAGCTTGTTGTACTAATGGTAGCGATCCCATTATTCCATTGGCAATCGCATCGAATGTTTGTTTACGGAGAGGCAAAACAGTTTCGTCATATCCTCTCGCGTCGCCGACACCAATCAATGTAGGATTACCAGGCTTGATTAAAGCGCCGTTTGCTGCCCATTTGACACTAAATGAAGGAAGCCCCTCACTTGCCCAATTTATCGGGTTTAATGATCCATTTACACTAATCTTCGGAACAGGAATGTGAACGCCACTAAACATATTCGCTACACCGTTTTTAATTTTATCAATCCAGCCCATAATTCCACTCCAAGCTTCTTTAATAGGATTAATCAGTTTGTCTTTAATTTTCATAGCAGCTTCACCTATATCAATTGCCATACGAACTACAGAAGCGATTGGTTCCTTAATAAATGTCTTGAAATATCCAACAACAGTAGACCACATGCTACTAATCGTAGAGCCAAAAGAAGATGCGAGCCCTTTCACTGCACCAAAAATTTGTTTAACAAACGAAAATTGGATAAGCCCCCAGATTAACTGGATTGCACCGCTGAAGATTTGTTTTATCCCTGCCCACATTCCAGAGAAATCACCAGTTAAAACAGATGCGAAAAATTTAATAATTCCCATAATGAGATTAACAGCACCCTGGATAATATCTTTTATAGCGTCCCATGCACTTTTTACAATCATCATTACAGCTGGCATTACAAAAGCTATAATAGATTGAATGATTGAGAAGGCATTTTTTACAGCTTGTACAATTTGATTTCCGTTTTCTTTCCAAAACGAAGTGATTTGAGATATAATCCCATTTACAAACGACATTACATCTGTCAGTAAAGGCATTAAGTAAGGAGCTATTGTATTGAATACACCTTTAATAAAGTCCCAAGTAGCGCCGATTATTCCCATAATTACTGGTGCTTGCGCTGCTATCAAAGCTTGTACATTTTCTATGAAACTACTCAATTGAGCGTGCACATCCTGAACGAACATAATAATATCTGCTTTTTGTTCAGGTGAAAAACCTAACTTATCTAAGAAGTTACTAGCAGATCCCCAATCGCCAGATACGAGAGCTTTCATCGTTTCTATACCATACTGTACAGCGGCGGTAGTTTCTTGTATAAACTGAATTGCATTAGATGAAAAACCTAGTTTAGTAAGGATGTCATACCCTTCAACTAGCGCATCTCTATCTCCAGTTGCAGCAATCCAGAACTGCTCAATCGCAGCGCCTACTTGTTGGATGATACCAATGGCATTACGAAGTGGTTCGAATACCTTATTCATAGCTTCTTGCCGTTGACGTGTTTGTTCAATACCTTGTTGAAGTTTTTGATATTCAACCTCAGACTCATCAAGAATTTTATTAGCTTCTTCCTGAGTCATTTTCCCTTCTTCAACCTTCATTTTTAACTCTTCTTTTTTCTGAGCTAACATACCATCAGCGTTCATCATATCTTCGGCATGCTTCTTAGATAGAGCTAACTTTTCGTTATACTCTTCTTGCGTTATTTTCCCCTTTTTGAGATTCATATCAAGAACAGCTTTAGATTGAGCTAACTGCTGATCAGTTTGTTGCATTAATTTAGCTGCTTCGACCGCTTTACCAGATGGATCAAGCCAGTCAGTAAGAGATTTCACTGCGCTATTTGTTCCATTAGTCATAGCAACAAGTGCAGGTTCAACATGAGAAAATACAACAAGTCCCAAATTCTCTAATCTAGATTTAACTCCGTCAACTGCACCCGATAAGTTGTTGGCCATTGTTTCAGCCATAACTTTGGCAGAACCTTCAGAAGTTTCTAGTGTATTTACCATATCATCAAATGCAGGTTGTCCACCCTTGATAACTTGAATCCACCCTGCATAGGCTTCCTCACCGAATATTGCTTTTGCAGCGGCAATTTGTTGAGATTCAGATAACTTTCCAAATCCGTCATGTAACTGTCCGATGATTTCATTCATTGGTTTCATGTTACCTTCAGAATCTTTAACAGTTACATTTAATGCAGATAATGATTTAGCAGCCTCTTTTGGTGGTGCTGCTAACCGAGATAAACCAGCACGTAATGCCGTACCAGCCATTGAAGCTTTAATACCGTTATTTGCAAATATCTGAGCAATTGCGGCAGTTTCTTCAATATTCAAACCAAATGTAGCCGCTACTGGAGCAGCGTATTTCATGGTTTCGCCCAGCTGCTCAACGTTTAAATTGGCAGTCGCTTGGGCCAGCGCGAATACGTCAGCAGCTCTTCCTGCTTCTGAAGCTTTCATACCAAATGGAGTCATTGTATCGGTTACTATATCTGAAGCTTTTGCAAGGTCTAATGCACCAGCTGTCGCTAAGTCAAGTAGCGGTTTACTAGCTGCAATCATTTGGTTGGAGTCCCAACCTGCAAGGGCCATATATTCATAGGCTTGAGCTACGTTTGTAGCTGACCAACGTGTTTCAGCACCTAATTTACGTGCGTTCGCTCCCAGTTCAGCCATTTGTAAAGCATTAGAACCAGAGAGAGCTTCTACTTTTGACATCTGTTGGGTATATTCAGAACCGACTTTTACTACACCAGCAATCGCAGCTCCTACCCCTACTGTAACACCGACTAATCCACCCATAGCTATAGCAGCACCGCCAACAGAAGAACCTAATCCTACTGCTGCTTGCCCGACTTGTCCGAATCCACGACCTAAAATACCAGTTGTTCGTTGTCCACTTCTTTCAGCGTTAGCCAATCCTCTTTGTAGCTGATCGTCCTTTAAGAAGATTGATCCAAACATCTTAAATAATTCCATCTATTCACCCGCCTTTCCGCGGATTTTCGCAACTCGAGCGAACACTTCTTTTTTCGTGAGTTTCTGTTTCGGTAGTTGTTCGATTAAATCATTGTATTGTTGTACCTGTTCTTGCGTTGGATTTTCACGCTTATGTTTAAATTGAGGAAATGTTTCATCGCAGTATGGTTGTAGGGCGCACCATTCTTCCCATAACATGAGGTCCATCTCTTTTTTCTTTGCGGTGAGATACAAATTAATAACTATCTCGGCATCCAAACCACGTATGTACTCCATGTTCGGATAACGAGAAGCTAACGTATCGATGAAGTCTATTTCATCAAGTTCACCGCATTGGAAAAAAGCTTAACCAGTCCAACTTCTGAGTTTTTAATTGCAGTAAACAACTTCGCTAACTCTTCTAGATTTAAAGTTCGTATTGTTTCCCAATCTGGGGATGTTTTTTTACCGTTTTCATCTTCACACACTAATAGATCAGAAATAAACTCGAAAAATTCTTGCTCAGCTTCTTCTAATCCAAAGATAAACTTCATAATGATGTCGTAACCGAACATCTCTTGTGCAGCTAATACATCTGCTTGTGTTGCACCTTCTTTACTTCGTACACCCATCATTAAATCTTTAAGCAAGTTAATATCAACCTTGAATTTTGATTTCTTCAAAATACGAACTACGGAAAATAAATCTCCGCCATGAATTTGTCTCACTTTGTATTCTTTTTCTTGAATTGCAATAGTCACATTTATTCCTCCTTAAAATAAAAAGAGCAGGGATTTCCCCTACTTTTTAACCTGCCGGTATTAATTTTGCTGCTTCTGTCGCTGTTAAAATACGTTTTTTCCATGGTACTTTTCGAATGTTTTCTGGATCACGATGTCCTGTGAATGTTACTTCTGGAACAACTTCACTCTCATTTTCAAATCCTAGTTCTAATGAACCGTCAGATAATGCGTTATATACGATAATTTCAACAATATCGCCACCTAAAGTTTCGCCAACCCATGCTACATTTTTAAGATAGCTTTCTTTCGTAAGACGTTCCGTTGCTTCAATTACATCGTATTTGAGGGTTTTTCCATCTTTCGTAACAGTCTCTTCTGATACTTTTAATCCAGCAATAAAGTTTTTAATTTTATCTTTATCAAGGAATTCAAGTGTTTTAAAACTGATTTGAGTTTTTGATTTCGTAATACGTTTCATCCCCATAGTGTCACCAGGAGAACCATCATATTCAATTTCTTTAAACTCTGGTTCATACTTAAAAGAACCGCCACCTTGTGTGGCACCTACTGGTAGTTCATCTTTTTCCCCGTAATTAAAGAAGAATGCCCCCCAGTCTCCGAAGAGAACATTTTCTGGTTTTGGTTGTGGAGCTGCCATATAATCAACCCTTTCTATTGTTTAAAATAAGTTCTTAAAATGAACCGCACTTCTTTGCGTATGATATTTGGGTCTGAATCAGGTACTTTCTGACTCGAAAGATAAGAAATAGCAGCACCAAATTCAGCGCTGCTTAATCTTTTTCTATGAAGATTGCTTTCTAGTTTCGTAATCAGTTCATCTATTTGAGCAAGATGAGCAGAAGTACCGTAAATATCAATTGTAAGCATGATATTTTTTCTTCCCCATGGTTCTTTATCATCATTAACCATGTACACCAAATAAGGCATTACAGCGGTTGTTTTAGCGATTTCATAATACGTTTCTTTATGAATCTGTTTTAATTCACTGTGTAATATATTTATAAAGTCATTCATGCTATCTACCTCATTAACGACGAATAGGTTCGCGTGCCAACTTGTGTAATTTGCGGTTTATTGCTCTCTGCTGCTGGTCTAAGAAAAGGCTGTGCATGTTGCCCTTGAGTTTTAACCATCTTCCCTGTTTTAGGGTCACGGTACATCCAAGGAGTTTTACGCCCATCACCGTCTACAGCATAGATTCCTGTTCCCTTCTCAACATAAATACCATGATCAGCAGAAGTACCGATAACAACTTTTTCTTGCTCTGCTTTAGAACTAATGCTTCTTCTTAAATTGCCAGTGTCGACAGCAGCAAGTAATTTAGCTTTAGAAGATACAAATTTACCAATAGCAGTATGAGCTGCTTTCTTTGCAGCCAAATGTCTCGCCATAACAGCGGCTCTATTTGATTGGAATTTCATGCTCATATGGCAACATCTCCAATTCTATTTGAAAGAATCTACCTGCATTCATTGGATCGCCCGAGTGAGTAACACTGTATACCTTCTTGTCGATAACTAATCTATCTTGAATTGTTACATCGAATGGTAGGCAATAAAAGAAATGCGTGCTTTTCTCTTCTACTTTCTTGTTACGTGCATCCTTTGTTCCTTGAATGGCATCTAATACACCTTTTACATTGTTAATTTCGTTCCACTCTTCTGTTGGATATGGACCATCGTCAGAACTAGCATTACGAAGCACTGAAGCATCTTTTCCGAATTTACGAATCATTGATTGAATCATAAGACACGCAACCTCACTTTCAGTCCTTTTGTAATACTTGCTGGATAATCTCCCACGTCATCATAAGTAACAGAATAGTTACCTAATGATTCGCTTTTCTTCCCTTCTCTCTCCCGCTCCTTATGCTGATGAACCACCATTTTAGCGATGATACCAGGATAAGCAGGAGGGAATTCAGGAATGGTTCTATTGGTATACCCAGCAACCATTAACATTGTATCTTCAATGCTTATTAATAAATTTTCATCACTTATATTAGGTACTTGCAGTTTTACACGTTTTAAAATTTCTGCTTTCATATCTTCCATCTAATCACCTACTTACGTAAAAGAAAAAAATGGAGAAGGCTTATTAAGCCCCTCCACCTGGTTTTTCCGGAGTAATTGATGTAACTGTAGCTGTAAGTACCGCTATTGACTCTTGACGAAGGATATCTCCACCATAAACCATAAGACCACGAATACCATCTGCAAAGGAATTTTGCAGACGTTGTGCCTCTGTTTCAGTTAACTGTGTCCCGTATCCAATGGCAGACTTATGAAGACCTAAAATTTTATACTTACCACCAGTACCGTGAATTTCTTCTGATACAACGATTTGTGATCCATTAATAATCTGTCCTTCAACAATACCATTTTCTAAAACAACAGGTTGCTTAGTAAAGCGATCATCTTTAGATAATAAACCTAAAACCTGAGAATTGATGATTGTGAATCGTTCAGTTTTAGGAACCTTTTTAATATTTAAAATCGTATTTAAGTCTACAATGTAATCATATGCATTTTTAGGTGATAACTCAATTGGACTAGAGTCACTCCCAATTGTATGAGTTTTATGAGCGCCTTTATAAAGCCCTAATACGAATGTATCAACGGTTTCCTGAAGTACCGCTCCTGCCTCTTGTGTATGTGGGTCGATTAAATCTCCAGCAGCCTGAACTGCATCTACATCATCAACTTTGAAAGCAAAATACTTTTGTTGATCCATATTAATTTCTACTTTAGAAGGGTTAGTATCATCCCATTCGATTGTACCATTATAATCTTTTACATTTACTGCACCTACACGATTAAAGATAATCTTATTACCCTCGATTTTCGTTGGCGTTGTTGTAATTAAATCCGCAATAGAACGCTTGTGGAAGTTCGCCATCAAGCGCGCTTCCCAAATTGTTGGAATAAAAGTTGATACTGACATATATTAATTCCTCCTTAATGTTTTTCCATAACAAAAGAGATTACTAAAATAGCAATCTCTTTTGTTCGTTTTATATTTTTTGACTGTACCATTCAAATCACTTAACTTTCCTAGTGCTACTTACCCCAATTACGCATATCCTTCTGAATTTGTGCCCAGTTCGCATTAATTTCAGCTTGACTCATTGAATTTACCTGTTCTCTCGTAAATCCCCCTCCAGTTCCGCCACTAACATGGATTTCTCGGCCAGCAGCTTTAAACTTTTCAGCCACTTTTACTTCTAATGCAGTAGAGAATAAATCATTAAACTTTGACACCCTAACTTTTGTATCTTCTACATCTGAACCAATAACAAAATCTACAAATTTAAGATCCAATCCAAACGCTGATAAACCATCTGATGCAACACTCTGCATTTCTTTCTGATGAAGTACTCTTTCTCGCTCTTCTAGTTGTTCCTGAAGTTGCTTCATCTCATATTCAGCTTTCTCTTGGGCAGTCATAGACGCGGTTTTATAGTTCTCTAATTCCTTCTTTGTTGCATTCAGTTCTTTCGAATATTTAGAGCGCACTCTATCTTCCGCTGATTGTACCATCTTCTCAATAAATGTTTTTGTTGCATCATCTAATTTCGGTTCTTTTTGTTCACCAACTGGCGGTTCTTTTTGCTCTTCAACTAGTGAATCTTTTATATCATCCGCAGGTGATGTTTGTTCATTCTGTAGTGTCTCATCTGCAGGTATTGCAGGATCAGAAAAGAATTGCAGATTTGATAACCGAAACGGTAACTTTGTTAGTTCTCTTTCTTTTAAAAACTGTACTTCCGCTTGCTTTTGTAATTGTTTCATTATTATTCCTCCTCTGAGTTCCTATAATTGCGCCCTATTAAGTTCGTAATCTATAAGCCCTCAAGTGTTTTTTATTATTCAAGAGAGTCTTTCCATTCTTCATAACTAACTGCGGTAATAACCTCATTCTTACCTGTAGTTGGGTTTCTGGCCCTTCTCTCAACAAATGGGCTAGCATCCGCTACCTCAGTAATGAAAGTACAGCGGCATCGTACAACTTCTTTAGCAGGTAAATTACTATCATGTGGGTATTCGCAACTATAACCACCGACTTTAAATAATCCTTTAAACGGTACTTTTTGATGATCTGCTGCTTGGTGAGTAGGACGCGTACGTTTATCTAATGTAGAAATCCAAATCTTCTTCATTGATACACCTTTATCAAAAGCGTGAGAAGCACTGTCATAAGTACCTAAGTTTTGCACCCTAGCACTTTCTGTCCAAGCGACCATTTGGGCTTTCTTCGCATCACCATCAAGTATCGGCTTAATCCGATTTGCCATTGTTGCATATCCTTCGCCTTTTCTAAGACCGATAGATAACTCTCTGCGTATTCGGTTAACTATCTGTACTCGATGTGTACTTAACCTTTGATTAAGTGTCATTTTATCGATTGGCATTTGTACCGCTCGTTTAATGACGTTCGGGTCAAGAAGACCATACGAAAGAGCCACGCCGACTTCTTTCTCGATGAGATAACTCGTATAATAAAAAGACTCTCCATACTGATTGGAGAGCGTTTCATTGAGAGTTTTCTTTTTCTCATATGTAATTTCATTAATTACTTGTTGCAGTTCACTTTGCATGCTCTTATATCGATTGAATCGGCGCATTTCCTGCATACTCAACTGCTCATTTACGGCATATTTGGCATAATAAAAAGCCAGTATTCCTCTGACTTCTCCTAAAGCATCTTTATACAGGTAGAGAATTGCCTTTTCCAGTTTGTCCTCTATCTTTTGGAGGTGTTTCTGCTTCTTGTCCCATTCCATTAGGCTCACCTACCTTGTCGAGATTCATGGAATCAGCCTCTTCTTCCTGCATCTTCTGTATCTCCGCTTTCGGATCAGAAACAACAGATAACATAGATAATCGTGTTTCTTCGCTTACTAAACCTTGGAGTTTAGACTGCACATCAGCTTCATCAGCTAAGTTAGCTGGAAGGTTTCGCGTGAATTGGAACGTCATACAAAGGTAGTCTAGCCCTCCTTTATTTGAGCGTAAGTTCCAAGCGTCAAACAATAACTTAAATTGTTGTCGCAATGACTTAGTAAACTTCATTTCTAATGTTCCTGATTTAGTTTCTAAAGCTAATAACTTGTAACGAATAGCAACACCAGTAAGGTTACCACCAAATGATTCATCAGAAAGGTTCACATGCTTTGTGAAACGGCATATATTCTTTTCTAATCTGTCGAGATGGTGTTCAAGTATGTTGTCATTAAGGTCCTTAGTTAAAAAAGAAGCCTCACCATTCTCACCTACATCAAGAGCTCCTGTTTGTTTTAGCTTCTCGATAGTATCATCATCTATATCAACGCCTTTAAAGATCATATAAGCCAGACGAAACTGTTCAATTTCACTGTTTACATCGGAAAACGAACGGTCGTAACCTTCAATAAGTGATATAGCTTTATCTACATCTCCTTGTAATTCTTCATTGTTAGGAAACCCAATAAGTGGCACACCTTTAAATAAGTTAGGAATACGCTCAGTCTCTGTTAACTTATCTAAATCTTCACCAGTGTACTCAATAATGTTTGTTTCATTGTAAAACTCTACTTTGTAACCATCCTTGAAATCATCACCATCAATTACTTTGATTGGATAGCAGCGTATAGCGTATTTAGGTTCTGCAATGCTTGAATTCGTAAGAAATATAGCTTCATAAGGTTTGATATTCATAACCTTTTCGATGCCTTCTTTATCGTGATACAGTAGTCTCGCTCCGTATCCACAAATAGAAGCGAACTTCCCTGTTTCTGCGTCAGCATCCTCAGTATGATTCGCTTTTAAAAAGTCCTGAATACGTTTCAATACCTCATCATCTTCATGATCTAAGCTGTATGAGATAGGCAACCCAAACATATACCCTATCTTTGTATCAATAATTTCAGAGAAGAAGTCATTGTTTAGCTTATTGTTAACCTTGTCTTTATTACCATCACCTTTAAACTCGCGAGTAAAGATAGGCACTCCCTTTTCACTTGCTTTGTATCGCTCGTACCTGTTAATCATACGTTGTTTTAATGGTTCAAACTCATCAATAATTTTTTTTAGTAACTTTGAGGTAGGCTCGCCATTCTGTTCATCCAGCAACGGAATATAGTGTTCAAACATCGTCTCACCTCCTTAATAAATTGATTTAACAGCTCTTGCTTTTCTATTTTCACTTTTCTCTGTATAAATAGCATATCGTACAGCATCTAATACATCGTCCCATTCCTTCACTGGTTCACCTGTTTTCTCATTCCAAACATACATGAATACTTCTTTCTTAAATCGCTCCACACGCTCAGATACAGCCTTGAAGCTTTCTGTTTTGATGTACTTTGCAACCATTTCTATACCAGATAAGACAGATTTATCAGCGTTTCTTGCTCGTAATCCCTCTCGTTTGAATCGTTTTATATGTTCAGGCCTTGCACTGTCACAATAAAAAAAGATGTTACCATAGCGTGATTTTACGTCTTTAGCGACACCTACCCAGAAATCTATTTCTTCATGTTGTTTTGCATGTTCTTCTAAAAGGTATAGATTCTCTTCATCATCTTCACCAATAACAACAATGGAGCCAAAATGCTCGTAACCCCAATCGACACCAGCGAAGTATTTCGTGAATTTAATATCTTTTAGATCAGTTTCTTCTATATAATGTACATCCTTATTAAAGTCTTTATATACAACTCCATCAGCACTGCACCATAATCCCTTTATGTTACGGTCATAAAACATTCCTTCAGGAGTAGAAGCTTTAATACGCTCTCTGTATCTTTCGTTTAAGAATGTATTATCATCTAATTCGTATTGAAATGCTTTGATTGTTACGTTGTCGTCTTTATCAATGTAATCTATTTTCAACCAATGTTCCGGATGGTCTGGGTTTGTATCGACTAATATACGAGCACCTTCACCACTGCAGCGTGATTTAATTTCATCGAATACATCTTTATTAGCAAGAGAGCCTTCATTCACATAAGCGCCATAAGCAGTCATACCGCGAATAGTATCTAAATGACTTATCTTAGAATGACCAGTACAACAAACAAGCACTCCAAATAGTTTAAAACGATTATATTTATCCATTTGAAAATCCAGGCCATACTTATTTGTGAGTTCAATCAATACGTTCTTTGCTAATGTACCTAATGAAGCGCCAGCCAATATATACTGTGGTAAATCTACACCTTCATTATCAGCAATTCTTCTTACTCGTCTTAACTCAGCAAGGAACAAATCATTGTTTAAGATTGTTTTACCAGTACGTTTAGCTCCATGCTGTATTAACATGAAGTAGTCATTGTTATAAACGTAATTCAATACTTGTTGTTGCTTTTTGTTATATAGCTCGTTCATGCTCATTTCTTAAACGCACCTTCTAACTTATCCAAGTATTGACCGATTTTGTCTTCCGCTGGATTTTCGTCTTTTAATTCATTTCTAATCTTGTCTATTTGAGCATTCATCAGGCTCAATTTAGCACGTCTTTCATCATCAATATTAGCTAACTTATCAAAGTCTCGAATAAGCGAAGACAAAGTGCTCATTGCTCTGGATTGAGCGTTTAGGAATGTGGCATGTTTGTCCCAAGCGAATTGGATTTCCCATTCTTCTTCAAATCCACCCTCTGTAACTTTATTCTTGCGTAGTTCCTTCGTCGTATCTTCTTGGTATCTAACAAACATCAAGCGTTGTGCTCTAATAATAGCTGTGTATTGAATCGTTATGTTTTCCCATAACATATCAATTGGATGCTTCTCCATGATTTCAGCAGCTAAATCCGCCACATCTTCTGGAAAGTGTTTGCGGAAAAATCCATGCGTCATAGCGTTATGATTCCCTTTTGGAGCGCCATGACCCACAGCATTCTTATTACCCCATTTAGGGTTCTTGTTACCCGAATTACCCACCGCATTCTTATTGCCAAAGGGTGCACCTGTTTTCTTGGTTTGGGCGCACCCTTTTTCATCTTTTTGGTGCACCCTCTTTCGATTCCAACCATGCCTTTTTCTCCAGGACTTAATTGTATTAACACTGACCTCATATTTTTCAGCCAGTTCCTTGTACTTCATACCTTGCATGTAATCTTCTTGAGCTAACTCGTGTTTTTGTTTCACTTCATATCACCCACCACCTTCTATATAATAGGAAGTAACTTGTCTAGCTACTCCTTATGTTGAACATTAAATTACTTATTGTTTGAATTTATTTATTGTTATATAATATTTTATGTCTTTACTTATATGCGATTAAGATATATCGGAATTAGAAAAAGGGATCTTTCGGGATTCCTTTTTTCTATAAGTATTGAAATTCTCTAAAACTCGATGTATTATATTTTTGTATTTTCTCAGTTCCTAAGCCGAGAAAACATCATCACTTCGAAAGGACCCGAACTCCAGCGGGTTCTTTTTATTTACTTGAACTCATTTTCGAATTATTGTATTATATTTTCGGGTCTTGCTCCATAAATCATTATCAGGAGAATCTGCAGGTTTGCAGGTTCTTTTTTTATTCCTCTTCTTGTAAATCCGTTTATATAAATGTAGAATTATAAATAAGTTCTAACATTTTGAATCGAGGTGAAAATCATGAGAAGTTTTAGTGCATTATTGATCTCTACTATCTGTTCAACAATCCTTTTAATTTGGAATTCCCTTTCTTTCTATACTGGATTCACAACAGGACATACATACTACTGGATTAACGGTATCATAGCCTTGGTTTTCCTTCTATTCTTTATCTTAAACATGCGAGATATCATCAAGAAAAACTACAGAACTTCTGAATCGAATTAAGGGGCCTATGGTTCCTTTTTCTTTATAAAATAAAAAAGCAGCTGTTAGGCTACTTAAAGTTCTTCTTATCACCAAATAAAATGATATATATATTCTCCCGTTATACTTTCATCAACTCCTGCAACCCTAGCAAATCTCACCATGTCCGCCCCCTGAATGAAATACATTGTTAGCATGACTGGCACCCGCGACCACATAACACGATAAAGCTCATTCACTCTTTGCCTAGTCGTAACAATTAAATCATTTGCAGGTCCATTAATCCATGCAGTTGTACTAACTGAAGTAAACGGAAGATTTATCCCATTAACAACTATTCTTGCCATACTTTTCGTTATATCCACATCGATCCCCTCATTCCAAGAATCAAATCTGTTTCCCATATTTACATAAGTATTCTTAGTTATAAGAAATGTTTAAAGTGAATTCTTTATAAAATAAAAAAGCAGCGGATTCGCTACTTTAACTGATTACTTATATTTCAAAATTCCTGCCGTAGCTGTTCATATTCCTCCATCATAATTCCTCCTCTTTTAATTCTTTCGCTTTAGCATAAATAGTAGAACGCGGAACTCCCGTCATTTTTGAAATATCATTTACACTCAAACCATTCTCTTTCCTATTAAAGAATAAGTTCATAGCCTGCTTCACCTGTTTTTCATCCTGCCCCTTACGCCCCATATGTTTGCCCATTGCTTTAGCTCTTTCTCTTCCTTCAGCTGTTCTTTCGTTAATTAAATCCCTTTCAAACTCAGCAATAGCCCCTAACATAGTAAACATCAATTTACCTGCTGGTGTAGAGAAATCAATTTGTTCTTTAAGAAATACCACCGCTATTCCTCGATCAGCTAATTGATTTACAATCTTATGCAAATCAAATATCGATCTAGCTAAACGATCTATTTTACAAACAACAAATTTATCCCCTTCTCTCATATACTCTAATGCCTTTTGCAATTCTTCCCGATCACTATTAGCTCCACTGTACTTTTCAGAATATATCTTTTCACATCCATATTCTGTTAACCTTTCAATTTGTGCATCTAAGTTTTGATCTTTTGTACTCACCCTTGCATAACCAACGATAGCCATCCAAATCACCTCAAAATAGTCTAAAAGTCTTAAGAATTATATACTTTTATTTTAGACTATCTTTTAGACATTAACAACTATCTGTTTACAAAGTTTTTACCCTATATATTTCAACTGTACAAAAGGGTCAACTTTTAGACAGTTAAGTAGGACATTTATTTTCGTTCGTTGTGTTCGCTTGTTTTGTAAAATGTTAAATCCAATTGAAACTGCGTCCTTCGGGTTAATAAGTACTAATTAAAAACATAATAAAAAAGAGTGCGTTTTTTCATCGCACTCTTTCAAAAGGCTTTACCAATCTCGATGCTCACCATGTCCATGTTCATGCTCACGATCGCGGTCATGATTACGTCTACGACGACACTCATCACAATCGCAATCACGTCTACAATGACAGTCGTTAAAATCGTTTCTTCTTCGTCTACGTCCGCAACCGCAAAATACTAAATCATCCCAAAATCTATTACAATCTCGGGAATGTCCAAAATTATTATCCCATCCCATAGATATGATTCCCTCCTCTAAAATAGAATTCATCATATTCTATGATTAAAAGATAGAAATAGTTTGTTTACTAGTCTATGTTTCAAACTAATAATATTTCAATTTGCAAATCTATCTCACGTCTTATCTTTCCTTAACAACAAACAAGACGCCACCCAGATCACGGCAGCGCCTACGATAATTGCTATAAACTTAATCAAATTTATTTATCCTCACATTATTTATTTCTTTGTTTCCATACCCCATTCTCTTTACGGTAAGTATTCTTTCCATCCATGAAGTCAGCTGTATTACCTGGAATGCTATATTTCTTATTCTTTTTCTTAGCCTTCTTCTTCAATCTCTTCTCTTCTTGAACAGCTTGTAAATCCGCCTTCCATTGTTTCAATAAATCCTTTTCACGTCGCATCGAATTTGTACCCCTTGGATTAAAATATAAACCAAATAATTACATTCTACCTATTTGCATAGAATCCTTTAATCCAAATGTCCATTTTGTTCAATAAAAAGAGAGCACCTGCGCCAGTAGATGCTCTTAACGTGATAAGGGTTTCCAATGAGTATTGAAATAAGATAGATACAAGCGAGTGAGCCTGTCCTACACTTCAATATATGCTTGTCCTTACCAAAAGGTGCAAATGAAAGAGAGTACTTCCCCAGTAAGTGCTCTCTTCTTAAAAATATGGGTAACATGTTTGAAACCTTTCAGTTTCATTATATGATCTCTCCCTAACTATACCTAAGACATCTATTAAAGTTGTTTAATGTGTAATTTCTATATAACAAAGAAAAAAGTACCCGTTATGGATGCTTGATTAGCCTAAAAAGACAGTTGTTGCAGTTTTTATAGCGAGTGCCTTCATTATTTCAAATGGGATATTCCCACCTTTTTCTGCAATAGTTTGTTTTAATTTTTTCCATACTGTATCATTTTTTATTGCATCTAAGAACTCATGTCCATCCCATGTTAATGTACTATGAATCCACATAGGAGCGTTATCAGCATAGAATATTTTATTCTCTGTAAAACCAGCTTGTTCTAATAAATTCAAGTGATAAACTGCTACCTTTCTATCAATTTCAGACGGAATATTCAATTCCTTGCTATTATCATCTTGTTCCTCAATAAGTACCAATAGTTTTCTAACTAACTCCATATCTCTTTTCATTTGTAATTCCCCTTTTAAGTTTAATTCTCCATATTTATACATTGTAGCACTATTTTCCAATAGAGAAAAAATAAAAAGCCATCACCGAAGTGACAGCTTCCAAGGGGATGGGAGAAAAGAGAGAAAACAAATGGCAAGGTTTCTCTTAGATCAAGGCTGAGTGCTCTCAACCTTCTCCAAGCCACCGCATCATGTAATTTTTTAGCCCTTATTAGCTACACGCCTTACGTTCGGTGGCTAAGAGAAGACTAAGAATCTTCTCGTTTATACTCCGTAGAGCTGGTCAATATATCGGGGGGCGCGGCCCTTAGCTGACCAATATCGAATTATAAAGGATTTATATCCAAGACGTATATGTTTCTTCCGACGCCTTGTTTGAACCAATACACTAGAGGGACGGAAGGGGAATGTTTCCGCTGTATTGGCTCAAACAAAGAGTGGAACTCTTTGCCCTCGTTTTGGTCATTAATAAGAATCTTGAGTAATTACTAATGTACGAGATACATATACTTTTTAGCTTTTTAGAATGCAAGTGTCACTCAATCATGAGCAACCACCCCCATTTCACTTTCAAGAACCGACATATTAGAGGGAAATAGACTTATATTTATTATCAACCCAGAGGACGCATTCCGAGCTGATTGATAAATACAATAGAAACAGCATGACGAATGCGAGTTATCTCACACCCGTCACACTGGAATATGTCTTCATTTGTTTTAATTGGTCTTTTCGTCATAACACGGGTTCTTACCGCCTTGCCCGCCCTACTATGCGGTATACGTTACCGTGACATTCTCGCATAAGAACGTTTCACTTATAGGTGTACTAATCCTCTTCGATATGCGGTTGTCAAAGGGCTTGTACATTAAGAATACCGTTGATTTCATTATCAAAATTCCCCCTATTTAGTCCCCATTTTTGTCGGTATTTTGTCGAAGTTTTTAAAAACATAAACATTCCAATTTATTATATTTTTTCTTTTTTTGATAATATATGTA
Source organism: Bacillus sp. HMSC036E02 (assembly GCF_001836235.1). NCBI lineage: Bacteria > Bacillati > Bacillota > Bacilli > Caryophanales > Bacillaceae > Bacillus > Bacillus sp. HMSC036E02. Next base: position 25,454 of record NZ_KV827794.1, read on the forward strand.
TCCAGTTCAGGTAATAATATCATATAATTAAACTATTATAATTTTATAAAAGCAAGGATGGTTAGACATGACGGTACAACAAGAAAAAGTAACAAAGCGCGTGGTTTGTAGGAAATGCAAATCAGATCAAATAGTCGGTAATAAGCGTGGTTATAATTTCAAAAGGGCGTTTTTTATTCTGTTTCTTCTGTTAGGTACACTTATAACTATTGGAATAGTTTCTAATTTTTTATATGTTATAGTTCCTGAAAATTCTATGGATGGAGTTGTTGGACTTTCTGCAATTGTTGGTCTTCTTATTGTACTTCTAGGACCACCGATAATTTTATTCAGTGGATTTGTTGGTAGAAAAAATATTGTTAATGGTTGCATGAATTGCGGACATACATGGATGCCTAAAAAATAAAACATAAAAAGCCAAATGGATAGTTAATTAAAAACTGTTAATTTGGCTTTTTTTATTATTAAATCATCCCTAAAGATGTAGCGATCAATCGAATTGCATTTTTCTTCTTATAATAGAAGTGATCTTTCTTCATCGATAATTCAGTGTAAATAAAGCTGTCTTTCGGCTTATCTGCATTTAAGTATTTCTTCTTGATGATTTCTGCCTCGTCATAGTCTAAAACGTACCCTAAAGCCTTATCGATCTGCTTGAACTTGATATTGCTAATATATCTCGTGTCTCTAATCTCCGGGAACAAACTGATTCCTTCGTGTTTTAACTCCACTTCATTCTCAAAACGCGTTTTCAATGCGCGGTATTCCTTTAGTATTTTCACTACTTCTTTCTGAACCTGTTTTTCTGTCTCTCTATCAATAGCTGGTAATAAAGTTAATTGTCTCTCCATGAAGGAATCCCCCTATTTCTGAATTTGTCTTTTTAACATCACATCAGGTACGTGAAATTTTACTATCTCTTTGTTAAATAAGAGAAACATGCATAACGAGTAGCTTCCACTATACACTCTGCATGGTTCCTTTATCCACTAGGCCTTTAATAATCTATGTTTCTTGTTGGCCATTTTCTCTTTTGTTGCTTCAATGTTATTTGCTACTTTCTTATGGTCCAGATCAAATTGAATCATTCCATCAAATATAGCTGGTGCTACTGCTTCATCAACATATTGTAAATAATCCACCGGCGCTCGTTCCGTCTGCTCTACTAAGTATCCATAAATATCAAAGTCTGCTCTTGGTATAGACTTCTTGCCTTTTGGTTGATGAGACATCCTTACATAAGATTGAATGACCGATAGTGGCACTGCGAATACTGACTTATCCTTACTGAATTCTATAAGGAAGAAGCATATCGCTCCCATCTTCTCCGCTTTCTCCAGGTAATCCAATTGATGCTGTGCAATGTTCTTTAAATCAAAACGTGTATCTTTCTCTGTAGACTTCGCTTCAAATGCGATAGCTCGTCCTTTATACACACCATCATAGTCTACTGTGCTTTTAGCTTCATAGAATCCATTTAGTACACGGCCATTCTTACTCTTCAACACCTTTACAGGAGTCGGACGTTTGTTGATAAGTGCCACTCCCCCTCTTTGATACATTTCATTCGCTAGATTGATAAGCATTTCAAATGCCATTCCACGGTTACCTTGTCCCATTGTTATTCCTCACTTTCTATTAAAAAGATTATTTTGTTGAATTTTTTACTACCAATCACCAAAAATATCTTATAATCGTTATATGCAAACTTATTTTTAGGAGTAGATAGAATGCCAGTTACACTCGAACTTATTCTTTTCATTCTTATAGCAATTAGTGCTGTTGGCTATTTGATAAAAGAATCTCAAAAAACTAAGAAAAGAACCCTTGGAATTTCACTAGAACTTTTAATTCTTTTCTGGTCAACGTGGAGAATATCAACTATCATAATCAAAATTTTAGAATATAATTTCTCGTGAATAAAATTAAATATTCCGTCAATAATGTATATGACATCAGATTTTCTCCTTGTTCCCCCTTGGAGAACCGAGCAGTTAGCTTTTGCTAGCTGCTTTTAATTTGTAAGAAGCACTCAATTAACTGGAATCACATATAATATTCTGATTTCCTTTCTCTATAAAATAGTCGTTATAAAATGAGACTCGTCACGAGAGCACTTTACTAAGTGCTCTTTTTATATTCCAACCTAATACAAAATGAAGTTTTTATATAAAGTTTTCTCAATATCTACAACATGGAAATAAATTACCTTTTATGGCAACATATTGGTAATCCCATAAAGTTCTATTGTTCCATTAAAAAGGACCCCTACCCCTTTTCCGGGTCCTTTTTCAACGTTTTCTACTAAAATAGCGTTTTTTATTCAAATTGATGCCCTGCTTATTTGGGCACATTTACCAGTGTTTTTACCAAAAAATTCATGATATTGTTAATTAGTCGAGTACGTCATTACTTGACGATTACCCTTAGGGGCTCCCCAGACAAATGGGGCTCCTTTTATTCAAATAACTATTTTGTTTAAATTTCATTAACCTTATTGATTCCTTTACATACAGTATTATCACAATAAATTCAATAAGTGCTCCGGTCTAGTTACCTTGAATTTCTTGCAAATCTTGTGGGAAGAATCCGTTTATAACAAACGGGTTCTTTTATTTATTCATCATAAAATAACTATTTTGTTCACTTTTTTGATACATTTACGAA
>NZ_KV827795.1:0-2189 GCF_001836235.1 Bacillus sp. HMSC036E02
GGGGATTTTTAATGAAATTAGGAAAATTAGCATTAGTTGGAGTATTAACATTTGGTGGATTTACTGCAGTAGAAATGATTAAACCTACTTCACAAGCCGCAGCAGCTTATGAAGAACCATATTCTGATCCATATAATGATAGTTGGGGATTTTCATCACCAAATAATTTTGAATATCTATCCAAATTTCCAAATGCACACATGGTTAAAAAATCATATAGAACTGGAGATATCTTAAATTACTCTCTTAGCTCAATAAAAGATGACTCAGGAGCTGTTATGAAGATTTTTAAAGTTGAAGCTGGGAAAAAACCTGTACGCTATAGAACAATTTATCCTCAATTTGATGCTAATTACCAAAACCCTACTTGGTCAACTGTGATTACAGATGTATATACTCCTGGTAGCTATATTGCTGTTATAAAACATGTCAATGATTCAATAGGTTACGGCGTAAGTGATTGGTTTACAATTAATAAATAATAACAATTATCCTTGTAAACACCATCTTTATTGTAATGATATAGTGGTTCAAGTCACAGGAAGGCACCTTTGGGGTGCCTTTTTATTTATGGATTTTTTTAGAAAATATTTGAAATATAATACAGTGGATTATATTATTATGTGTGTATGATTTCTGGTTTTAAAACTTACAAAAATTAATAGGGGGAAACAATAATGAAGTTAGGAAAATTAGCATTAATTGGTGCGTTAACTTTTAGCGGTTTTACTGCAATAGAAATGAGTAAGCCTACCTCACAAGCAGCTGCAGCTTACTCAGATCCACTTAATGATGATTGGGGATTTAAAACCATTGTGGATTTACAAAATTCAGAGGAAAGTACATATCAACCAGATTGGAAGATTAAGAATTTAATAACTGGTGATACATTTTACTTAACACAGCACTTTGGTAGAGAACATTTTGGTGCGCAAATGAAAATTTTTAAAATCCACACAAATGGTACCCTAGAACGATTCCAAACAATAGAACCGGAATTTATTCCTGGAACAGAAATTTGGCAAACCCCTATCACAGATAGCTATACAAGTGGTACTTATGTGGCTGCAATTAAATATCGTGGTGAATTCACGTATTCAAATCTATTTACAATCAATTAGGGATGTAATAAATTGAAAAAAGGCACCTTTGCGTATCTTTTCTTTTGTACATTATATCTATTACGTGCTCATTGATTTTTTATGTACATTTGATATAATTGCTGTAGTAGTATTACAGTAATAGCTTGTGTATATAATAAAAGAAGAGATGCGCTAACATCTCTTCTAATAACTGCTACCGTCAGGGTGGTGGTTATATCATTTATTTTTTACGAAACCCACCCTTTTGCTTTGGACGGCGACGAGGAGTGGGTTTTTTGTTATCTTTTTCTAAAATTTGTTTCCTAAAAACATACGCAGAAACTTCACGTACAATGGCTTTCACAAATTCTTTTAGAAGCTCAAACAAAAACTCCATAGGTATATCACCCCCTTTCCTTCCAAATGGAAAGAAGGGATAACCAATCACCCTCACAATATACAGTTAATCCTATTCTATCATACTAGTACAATCTCACCAATATAAAAAAGACCACCATTACTGGCAGTCCTTTTTGGGTAGTTTTAGAAATTAAATTATAACATATTAATATACAAATTATAAATATGTTTTTCCCAAAGGTACTATGAGTTTTTATAATTCTTAATTTCTAAATTTTCATTGCATGATAAATTTTCCTATAAGGATTAACAAATAACATTAAAATTATCAATTGATTAGATTATTAGAAAAAACTGGTTATCTATATAAGTATTTGGTAAAATATAGATATAATTTAAGAGGATAAAGTTAATATAGACCAACTAAGTAATGGTAAGAAAATGTTTTATTGCATAAAAAAAGGCTCCAGTAATGGAGCACTCAAAATAAATAAACGAATTAAAACAAGAAACAGACAATTTAACTATATAGATAAAATATAAATAAATCTATATATAAGTAAAAACTCTATTTATTGATGCTATAATAGGTTTACTCGATGATTGTTATATTTTTTATGGTTTTCAAGCAATACAATACCTTCTTAACACCAAGTTTACCAGTAAAAGAAGACATCTTAATCGATGTCTTCTTTTCTTATATAATAACAACATAATAAAATTAAGATGGTTCAAGTCGGAGGAAGG
>NZ_KV827796.1:0-58245 GCF_001836235.1 Bacillus sp. HMSC036E02
CAAGCTCGTAAACAACAAGAAGAACAAAAAGCACAGCAAGCTCAAACACAACCAGCTAATGGTAATACTGATAGTGCATACTACAAAAATTGTGCTGCAGTTAGAGCAGCTGGGAAAGCTCCTTTACATAAAGGGCAACCAGGTTATAGCTCTCATCTTGATCGTGATGGCGATGGAATTGCATGTGAAAAATAGTAATAAAAAAGAAGCTTTTACTAAGCTTCTTTTTTATTAACGTAAAATATTACCACTTATTACTTTCCCCCTTATTTTAATAACATTCTTCTTATTATTCTCAAAAACGACACAGAATAAGTGATTTCAATCACTACATAGATTTTAATTTATCGCTATTCTTAATTTAGATATTACATTAAAACTTTATGGAGGCATTCATATGGAACATACATTTACTGAAACTTCAATTGTTGGTGAGATTGTTACACAATTTCCGAAAGCTAGTGATCTTTTTAAATCATATAGAATAGATTTTTGTTGTGGCGGTAATAAGCCACTTATTGATGCAATTCATGAAAGAAATTTATCAGCTACTGAAGTGCTTACAGAGTTAAATACGCTTTATCATAATACGAAACGATTAAATGAATCGGAAATTGATTGGAAAAATGCTTCTTATCGTGAATTGATTGATTATGTTATAAATAAGCATCATCGCTATTTAAATGAAGAATTACCACAGTTAAGCCCATATGTGACAAAAGTATTACGTGTTCATGGGGCAAGTCAGCCTCATTTAGCTCAAATTCATAAGCTATTTCATGAACTTAAAATGGAATTAGAACAGCATTTAATTAAAGAAGAAATGGAAGATTTCCCATTAATTTTAGAATTTGAACAAAATCCAACTGATGAAAATTATACAAAGTTACGTAAAGTAGTGGATGAACTAGAAAATGAGCACAATCATGCCGGAAATATTATAAAAGAACTTCGTAAAGTGACAAATGACTTTACTCCTCCAGAAGGCGCTTGCGGTACTTATCGACTTGTCTACCAACGTCTTGAAGCTCTAGAGTCTGATTTATTTGAGCATATTCATTTAGAAAATAATATTTTATTTCCGCGTGCCATTACGAAAGCATAAATCAAGTGCAGGACATGAGTGTAAATACTTATGGCCTGCTTTTTCGTTTTGCGAAAAATATTCACATCCCCTTCACATAAAACCGAATTTTAACAATTTGTGAATCATTATAAAAATGTGATAAATATCACATCTTCCCCTTATTTGATTTTCTATAATAAAAATATAATCCTTTGTTCAATATTTCACATAAAAAGGGGAAACGAAAATGAAAAAACGTTTAGTTATGATCGGAAATGGTATGGCTGGCATTCGCTGTATGGAAGAAATCTTAAAACATGATAGTGATTCATATGAGATTACTATTTTTGGAGATGAACCGCATCCAAACTACAACCGCATTATGCTTTCTCATGTTTTACAAGGCAAAACAAATATGCAAGATATCATTATGAATGAATACAGTTGGTATGAAGAAAACGAAATAACTTTGTATACGAATGAAAGAGTTCAAAGTATTAACCGAGAAGAAAAAATTATTATTACAGAAAAGAAGCGTACTCTTACATACGACAAGCTCATTATCGCAACAGGTTCTAGTGCTTTTATTTTACCTGTTGAAGGTTCCGCACTTTCTGGTGTAACAGGATTTCGAACTATTGAAGATACACAATTTATGATAGATACCGCTAAAGAAAAGAAAAAGGCCGTTGTCATTGGTGGCGGGTTACTCGGTTTAGAAGCCGCAAGAGGTCTAATTGATTTAGGAATGGACGTACATGTTGTTCATTTAATGCCTAGCTTAATGGAGCAACAACTAGATACGAAAGCAGCTGCTCTTCTGCGTGAAGATTTAGAAGCACAAGGCATGAAGTTTTTAATGGAAAAGAAAACTGTAAAAATTCTTGGTACAGACCATGTTGAGGGCATTCAATTTGAAGACGGTGAAGTTGTAGATTGTGATTTAATCGTAATGGCTGTCGGAATACGCCCAAATACGCAAATAGCAAAAGATGCTGGTCTAATTGTAAATCGCGGTATTGTAGTCAATGACTATATGCTAACAAATGATGAGTCCATTTATGCAGTTGGAGAATGTGCAGAACATGACGGTATCGCATATGGACTTGTTGCTCCTCTTTATGAACAAGGTGCGATATTAGCAAAACATATAACAAATTTACAAACTGATGGATATTCGGGCAGTATCGTCGGTACACAATTAAAAGTTGCTGGTTGTGATTTATTCTCTGCTGGCCAAATTTATGAAGATGATCAAACGAAAGCAATATCCATCTTTAATGAATGTAAACGTTCCTATAAAAAAGTATTAATTCGTGATAATAAAGTCGTCGGTATCGTTTTATACGGTGATACAGCTGACGGTACCCGCCTCTTTAGCATGTTAAAGAAAGAAGAAGATATACAAGAATATACACCAGCTTCCATTCTTCACAAAGCTGGTGAAGAATGTGAACTTGACGTTGCTACTATGAGTGCGGATGACACAATTTGCGGATGTAATGGTGTTACGAAAGGCACAATCGTTCACGCCATTTTAGAACAGGAGTTAAAGACTTTTGAAGAAGTTAAAGCCTGTACGAAAGCCGCAGGGTCTTGTGGTAAATGTCGTCCGCTTGTAGAACAAGTTTTATCTCATACACTTGGAGATGCTTTTGATGCTTCTGCACAGTCTACCGGTATGTGCGGATGTACACCTTTATCACGTGATGAAGTCGTAGCGGCCATTCATGAGAAAGGTTTAAAATCTCCAAAAGAAGTACGAAACGTTCTTGGTTTTGTACATGAAGATGGATGTTCGAAATGTCGTCCTGCTTTAAACTACTATTTACGTATGGCGATTCCAGAAGAATATGAAGATGATAAATCATCCCGTTTCGTGAATGAAAGAATGAATGGTAACATCCAGCACGATGGTACCTTCTCTGTTATTCCACGTATGTACGGAGGCGTTACAACAGCAGATGATTTAATGAAAATTGCTGAAGTTGCGAAAAAGTACGATGTTCCACTTGTGAAAATTACAGGTGCGAGCCGAATTGGCTTATACGGTGTTAAGAAACAAGATTTACCTAACGTATGGGCTGAATTAAATATGGCTTCTGGATATGCGTATTCAAAATCTCTTCGTAATGTAAAATCATGTGTTGGCTCTCGTTTCTGCCGTTTCGGTACGAAAGATTCATTAGGACTTGGTATGTTGCTTGAACAATCATTAGAAATGGTAGATACACCTCATAAAATGAAGATGGGTGTAACGGGCTGTCCGCGTAACTGTGCGGAAGTACTGACGAAAGATTTTGGCGTTGTTTGTGTCGAAAATGGATACCAACTTTATATTGGCGGAAATGGTGGTACGGAAGTACGCGAAGCTGATTTTGTAATGATTGTCCCTACTGAAGATGATGTCCTTCGCATCGCTACAGCTTACATGCAATATTATCGTGAAACTGGTATTTATGGAGAGCGTACTGCCTACTGGACAGAACGATTAGGCTTCGATCACATAAAGGAAATACTGCAAGATGCAAATATGGTCACTAAGTTAAATGAACGTTTCCAAAAAGCTCGTGGCACATATAAAGAAGCATGGGGACAAGCACTAGAAACGAAATCATTAAAAGCGATGTATGAAGTAGAAACTGTGAAATAAGGAGCTGTGATCTATATGATACAAACGAAAGAAAAAATAAAAGTTATGCGTGCAGAAGACCTTCCTATTCAAATCGGTAAAGAGGTACAAATGAAAGGTATGTCTATCGCCCTATTCCGCCTTTCAAATGGCGATATTCAAGCTGTAGAAAATCGTTGTCCTCATAAAAACGGGCCATTAGCGGAAGGTATTGTATCTGGAGAATTCGTCTTTTGTCCACTACATGATTGGAAAATTTCACTACTAACAGGTGAAGTTCAAAAACCTGATGATGGTTGTATTCAAACGTATGAAGTAGAAGTTATTGACGGAGATATTTATATATACATGTAATTTACAAAAGGAAGCCTCCCCTGGCTTCCTTTTAAATAAAAATAGACGAGGTGCGAATATGAACGGATATGTATATTTAGTTGGTGCAGGACCAGGTGATGAAGGGCTTATTACAAAAAAAGCGATAGAGTGCTTAAATCGTGCAGATATCGTCTTATATGACCGCTTATTAAACCCTTCCTTTCTTAATTATACAAAAGAAACATGTGAACTTATTTATTGCGGAAAAATGCCAAAGAATCATACTATGCGTCAAGAAATGATTAACGCACACCTCCTTCAATTTGCGAAAGAGGGAAAAATCGTAGTCCGCTTAAAAGGCGGAGATCCATCTATTTTTGGCCGTGTTGGTGAAGAAGCAGAGACTTTAGCATCAGCAAATATTCCATATGAAATTGTACCAGGTATTACATCTAGCATCGCCGCTAGTATCTATGCAGGTATTCCCCTCACCCACCGTGACTACAGTAATAGCGTCACTTTATTAACCGGACATGCAAAAGGTCCTTTAACCGACCATGGAAAATATAATTCATCTCACAATAGCGACACAATTGCCTACTACATGGGTATAGAAAACTTACCTACAATTTGTGAAAACTTACTACAAGCAGAAAAAAAAGAAGATACGCCAGTAGCAGTCATTGAATGGGGTACAACTGGTAAACAGCGCGTTGTCACAGGGACACTGTCTACCATTGTTTCTATTGTCAAAAACGAAAATATTTCTAATCCTTCTATGACAATTATTGGTGATGTCGTTTCCTTACGGGATCAGATCGCTTGGAAAGAACGTAAACCATTACACGAGAAAAAAGTTTTATTTGCATCTGCAACGAATAAAACAAGTTCAATGAAGCAAAAGTTACAAGAAGCCGGTGCAGAAATATATCAAATTCCTACTTTCAAAAAGGTAGAATACACATTAACACTTGAACAAATCAATGAAATTTTTAACGTTAATCGTCTTGTTTTTTGTTCAGCTGAAAGTGTAGAAATATTGATGCAATCATGTAGTAAACACCAAAAAGATATTCGTTCTTTACAAGCGCAACTACAACATATGAACGTTGCCACTCAAGAAAAACTTATGCAATATGGGCTACTAAGTAAACAAGCAGAGTTCTCTTCCAATACAACAGTTTATTTAGGACGAAACATTAACCGAATTGCTTTTATACAAGAAAAAATTGGTGCTGGTTCCTATATGATGACTCATGAGTACACAATTGATCATCGCTTCGATGAAATTCATTCACGTATGCTTTCTGAATTCTCATGGGATAGCATTGTATTTGAAGGTCGTGCTTCTATTGATACGTTTCTAGCAGAAATAAAACGCCTTGGCTTTATCAATATTCTTACTCTCCCATTCTCGTATACCGACGTTCCAACTTTATACTATGCAAATAAAGTTGGGTTTCATAACGTAGATCATCAATTACAAGAAACTCTTATGAAGAAAGACATGGTGAGACAATGAAAGGAATTGTATATGTTGGACATGGGAGCCGGCTACAAGAAGGTAATGAACAATTCATTCAATTTATTCAATCTGTTATGAAAGAGCGAAACGAAAGAATTCAAAAAATAGCTTTTCTAGAACTAACGACACCTACTATTTCGGATGCAGTTACAGAAACGATAATAGAGGGAGTAACTGAAATAATGATTGTACCTGTTTTATTATTTGCAGCAGCTCACTATAAACGTGATATTCCTTTTGAAATAGAACAACTACAAAAGAAATATCCACAAATAACATTTTCAGTTGTACCTCCTTTTAGTACACATCCACATATGGTGGAACTTGTAGTGAAAAGAATACGTGATGCTATGCCAATGCAAAATAGTAGTATTTTACTCGTAGGACGAGGCAGTAGTGATACACAACCGATACATGAGTTACAACTAATCGGAGCAGCTGTCGAACGAAAACTTGGTATGCCAGTATCCTGTTCCTTTTTAACGAAAGGAACTCCCTCTTTTACTGCCGAGCTCAAGGATATAACATCGACTGCGTCCCATGTATATGTCATGCCATACCTTCTCTTTACCGGATTATTACTTCAAAAAATTGAATTGCATACAAAAAAATATAATCATGTTACGACTTGTAACTGTCTTCAGTTTGATACATATATGAAACTAACATTGTTAGAACGAATGGAGGAATGCATATATGTATAACATGTACCCTCTTATGTTTAATCTACAAAATAAAGTCGTTGTTATCATTGGTGGAGGTAAAATTGCATATCGAAAAGCGTCTGGATTAAAAGATACAGGCGCTTTCGTCACTGTTGTCAGCCCAGAAATTTGCGAGGAAATGAAGGAACTTTCTTATATTACTTGGAAGCAAAAAGCTTTTAGTAATGATGATATTAAAGATGCTCACCTTATTTATGCAGCTACAAATCAACACGCTGTAAATATGATGGTCAAACAGGCCGCTCATGATTTCCAGTGGGTTAACGTTGTAAGTGATGGTACAGAATCATCTTTTCACACACCTGGCGTTATAAGAAATAATGAATATGTTGTCACTATTTCAACTTCTGGTAAAGATCCATCATTTACGAAGCGTTTGAAGCAAGAACTAACATCTATATTGCCTAAACTTATAAAAAAGATTTCTCGTACACATAAATTGTAATCTATTTCTTAGTTAAAATAGTAATTACCTTTGGACAAACGTTTTTTAGGGGACGTTTGTTCTTTTTGTTGTAGTTCCGTTCTTTTATTTCACAAGCAATCTATGAAGAAAATAAATGGTGTTTGCAACTTGTAAACAAATAAATTTCATGACAAGTGTAACATTACGAGCAACTCTTTCTATTCAGTTTTTATATTGGATATTCATTCAACCAAATTAGCGCTTGTTCATAATCATCAAAAAACTCCACGGATTCTTTTGTATTGGATTGTTGTAAATACTTCAGTATCTCTCCTTCTTCAAGAAGAAATGCAATTGCCTTACTATGATTCAAAATGGTTTCATTGAAGAACTTATCTTTCCATACTTTTTGAACAGAAAAATGATTTGGGGTATACCCTTTTCTATCCACCAACACTTTGTATTTCCGACCCTCAGAAATAAATTGCTGACAAACCTGCTCAAAATCATTAAACCATTCATACACATCTTCTGTATTAATCTGGCCAATTAGATGGGTAACAATCAAATCTCCTGAAACTATTGTGCTGATATTCTGTTTACTCAACTTTTAATCATCTCCCTTAGTGGCAATTATGCATAAAATTCTTACTTGACACTCCCACCCCATCGCTATCACCCTAAGCTCATATAACTTTAATTATAAGCGAGATTGTGTCTTTTTTTCGCAAGTCTATATGTAAATACTTTAAAGATTTCCATACGAAATAAACCCTAATAAGTTTCTTTTTTTGAATTAAATCACTAGATTTTGAAACATGGTACAATTGTAAACGACACCCAATATATGAAAGACTGCTTTCTTCTCATATCTATAGGACTTCTGTCCATCATTTACCGCCTCAAATCTTTTCGTTTTTGCACGTATATTCAAAACAAAATATATGATAAATAAATAACGACAGTTACTGTAATAATGCTGAAAATTGTTGAAAATAAAACGATTTGTGCATGTAATTCAGGCTCTATTTGATATTCCATAGCAATGGTTGATGTATTTCTTGAAGTAGGAAAAGAACTTGCAATAAATAACGATTGTGCAACAATACCATCGATGTTTAGTATGTATATTACAGCAAGTGCTAATAATGGTCCCATCAGTAACCTTCCAATTAAAGCCCATGTTATGACTCGATGGAAAAAATTAAGTTTAATGTTGGATAATTGCGCCCCTAGCAATATGAGTGCTATTGCAACAAAACCATTCGCAAGCTGATTAAGAGGTAGCAAGATAGAATTAGGTATTTGAATTTTAAAAGATTGAAAGAGAACCCCTAATACGAGCGCATGAAATACAGGCAGTCTTAGAAATGATTGAATAATACCTCCGATTGTTTTTGTTGCTGATAGTAAGTTATATATCCCATATGAATAAGTTAAAAGATTCTGGAAAATCACAATAAAAATCTGAATGGAAACCCCCCACTGGATTGTGACTGAAAATCAATTGACTTACTGGTAACCCATAATTACCGGAATTCATTAACGAAATGCTATTTTTTAGAGCTGCACTTTCTCCTTTTTCTAACTTTAATGTTTTTGAAATGAAATGACTTACTATGATCAGACTCAGACTATAAAGCATTAAATAGTATATTATTTGGAGCAACAAACCTGTCTCTATACTAATATCATATATATTCACAAATACAGCCGCTGGCATTAAGCAATAAGTAATAAGTGTAGAAAGCTGCTTTAAGTTAAATTGGAACTTTCTTTGTAAGATTGCACCAATTAGCATTAATATTAATATTGGTAATATTACGTCTAGTATAATAAAAACAAACATGTAAAACCTCATTCTAAATATATTTTAGTTGGATTAAACACTTTACTAAATATGAATCACATTTAATCAGTCGGAAAACCCCTTCAATTCTCAATAATCAGAAAAACTTAAACCAATAATATGAAAATGTGCATCAAAAATTCTTATTTCATTTCCCTCTCCTCTCTTTTCTTTAACATACCAAATATAACTCATAAAGAAAATTATGGATTATTTATACAAATTCATAATTTTATCTTATTGACCTAAACTATCTTCTTTATTTTAAGTATACTTTTTCACAATATCCATTAACCTTACCAAAAAATTTGGCCCTAAAAAAATCTGATAATGCAGTTACTATGCGAAGGATACTTGCATCAATCCTATACTTGTCGCTTAAACTACCTAACACACCTGATACTTGTTTATCTTGAGTGGACTTATATTTTTTTCATCTAAACATCCCGATTCAATTAAATATTTGCATTCTAAAAATGAGTTCGATCTTTAGAATAGATTTAAGATTTCCTTAATTAATCTGCCCTTTAATTGAATAACTTTTGACATCTTCATTTTAAAAGCACATTCTTATAGAAAACAAGCGTTTATTGAGAGATCAATAAAAACATGTTGAAGCCTATTACTAAAAGAACCATCCCAAAATACTTTGGGATGGTTCTTTTTCCTTATTAATGATTTTTTAACATCACTAACAGCTTTTCTTGACTATACATCCACACTGTAATGATTAAACAAGCAAGTGCGACTTCTGATAATGCCATAAATCCAATTGCATAATGGCCTGTTAGTTGGAATAGTAATGTTAAAATTAGGGGCGGGAAGAACCCTCCTAGTCCCCCTAAAGCTGAAACGAGTCCATTTACAATACCTGCTTGTTCTGAGAAGTACATTGGAACGAGTTTAAAGATTGTACCATTACCAATGCCTGCACAAAATGCGACTAGTAAGCAACCAAATGTATACACGTTCATACTAGGCATGAATGATAAAATAATACCTGAAAGTGTTAAACCGATAAATACGAAGATTAATATTTTAAATGGATTAAACTTATCGCCGAGCCAACCACCAATCGGACGCATAATTGTTGCGAGTACGATGAATCCTGCAGTTCGCATACCAGCATCTACTTTCTCTAATCCGAAGTGAGATACTAAAAAGTTTGGTAAGTATACTGTAAATGCGACAAATGATCCGAATGTTAAAAAGTAAAAGATACATAAAAACCAAAGTTTCTCATTTTTATATACACCTTTTATTTGTTCCATTAATGGTGTATTCACCTTTTTCTCCCTACGATCACCTAATAAAAAATTCATAAGTGCAAATGCTGCAAGTAAAACTAAATAACATTGTACTGTCGTTCTCCAGCCAACTGAAGTTGCGATAACAGGCGCTAAAAATGAAGTAATTGCTGTTCCGGCGTTACCGACACCGTAAATACCATTTACAAAACCGTGACTCTCTTTCGGAAAGTATTTTGGTAAAGAAGTTACTCCTACAGAGAATACAGCACCACCGATTCCTACAAATAATCCACCAATAATTAAATCCATCATAGAATTGGCAACACTAATATAAAAGACAGGAAGTAATAATAGAATAAAACTAATAAAGAATAATTTTCTTGCTCCGAAACGATTTGTCCAATAACCAATTGGAATGCGAAGAACAGAACCTAAAATAACGGGTACTGCTGTGACCATAGAAATTTGCCCCGCAGTTAATGGGATATCCACTTTAATATAAGGCATTAATGATGATAAAATGACCCATACCATAAAACCTATAATTAGATTAGAAGTTTGTAAACTTAATTGAAAATTAGGACTTTTCATCCTGTTCCCTCCTATGTATACGTAGTTATATTCATTCCCTCCAGCCTAATCACGTTCTTACATGATTAGGCTGAAAAGAATCAACCACCACTTACTGGCGGAATCATCGCTACGATATCGCCAGTTTGAATGATGTCATCCTCATTTGCGTATTCTTCATTTATCGCGACCATAATCTCGTTTGAAATTGCTACATTATATTCCTTAATCAGAACTTCCTTCAGCTTCGCAACTGTAATATTTTCACAATCTATGTGTAATGCTGGCTTACTTACTTCTTCTTGTAAATGTGCAAATAATAGTACTTCAATCATATACTCATCCCCTTTCCAGGCTCACCATTTGCATATGTTACCTTCTCTAACTGATCACCTATCCATGACTCACCATCTTCCCAAAACTCTTTCTTCCAAATTGGAACAATTTGTTTAATACGCTCCATAATATATTCGTTCGCCTCATATGCAGCTTTCCGGTGTGGTGTAGAAACAGCGACAACAACAGCAAGGTCAGAAATTTGTAATGTACCAATGCGATGTGTAATGGCGACAAATGTCCCAGGCCACCTCTCTCCTACTTCAGTACCAATTCTCTCAAGTTGTTTTTCTGCCATTGTTTTATATGCTACATACTCTAAATGTAGCGTACGACGCCCTTTCGTAAATTCTCTAACAGTACCAACGAAAGTAGTAACTGCGCCGCACTCACGACGAATTACTTTGTTTGTAACTTCCTCAATTGAAATAGGTGTATCAATTACTTCATAATACGTTTGTATCATTTTGCACCTCTTATCTTTGTATAAGTTAGTAATCTATTTTTCTATTATTTGTATGATCGAAGTGGTTCTTCCCACGGCCACTCACTTCCAGCGTTTGATTCTAATAACAGTACCGAAACAGTTATTCCTGCTTCAAATCCTCTCGTTCCTCCTGGCAGGACGATAAATGCGTTCGCCTCTGCAAGTGAAGAAATTGCACTAGATTTATCTAAACCAACTGGTGTAACTTGTAATTGACCATCTACAAATTCCACTCTCCCTCTTACAAAACGAGTAAACGGATTTGCTTTCGAAATGTCTTTCTGTAATATTGCCTCTGCACGATATATGTGCGGATCTTTCCTATGCAAGTATGTTCCAATGACAGGTCGAACAAACAATTCACATCCGACATAACAAGCAGAAGGATTACCAGATAGACCAAATAATAGTTTTCCCTCTAACTCAGCTACAGTTGTCACACTTCCTGGTCGCATCGCTATTTTGTTAAAAAGTACATTAGCTTGTAATCTCTCATAAATAGCCGGTAAATAATCATAGTCTCCTACTGAAACGCCACCAGTTGTAATTAATATATCAACTTCTTTTATCGCTTTTTTTACAGTGTTATAACACGTCTCAAAATTGTCAGCGAATTGCCCATAATACTGTACAATTCCACCTGCTCGTTCAATTTGAGCAGCTACCATATAAGAGTTACTATTTCGAATCTTCCCTGGCTTTAATTGTTCATGTACTTCGAGCAGTTCACTTCCTGTCGTTACAATTCCAATGACTGGCTGTTTTACAACATATACCGTACTATAACCAAACGTAGCAAGAAGCGCTGCAACTCCAGGATTAATAACAGTCCCTTTTTTCACAAGGATGCTATTTTGGTTTACATCTTCTCCTTTAAGAGAAATGTTATCGCCAGAAGAGAAAGAGCGTTTTAATACCATATAAATCTTTTTGTTTTCTTCAAATCCTTCCGTTAGCTCTAACATAACAACCGCATTACACCCTTCCGGAATTGCGGCACCTGTCATAATACGGACAGCTTGAAATGCTTTCACTTCTTCTGTAAAAACAAAGCCTGCTCCAATTTCGCCAATTACTTCAAACTGAATGGGGTTACTACTACTCGCTTCTTTTGTATCTTCCGCTCGAATCGCAAACCCGTCGTACGGAGAGCGATCAAAATGCGGAACATCATGATCTGCAATAACATCTTCTCCAAGTGTTCTACCGTAGCTTTCTATAAGAGAAACCTTTTCTATTTCACCTTGGTAAGCATATTCCATTACACGTGCAACTGCTTCTGCCACTGGAATTGGTATACGTTTTTCTAACATTCTTTTTTCACCTCGTTTTAATAAGGGGCAACTCTCTTTCTGTTCATCCTATATATTTTGCGTATAATCGTTTTGCTATTTTCACATCATTTGTTCCATGAATAAATGCCCTACCGTCTGTAAATAAAACGAAACGATATTCATCAATTAGAAATGATAGTAAGTAAGGCGTTTTTTGGACAAGTACACTTTTTTGTAATCGTTTTTGAACTTCCTCTAAATGAAGAACACGTTTTATCCCTGGACGGATTTGAACCGTATTCCGTCCACATAGCACTTCCGTTTTCATCTGTGCTTCAAATGTTAAACTTGGATACGTGCGTGTATTTCCACAAGATGGACATGTATTTTTCTTCTGTCTATTTACTTTTAATGAGAGATATTGATTGTTCCAAATATCAAATGATAACATTGTCCCTCTTAATGATTCATAATCATCCACCAATATTTTCATCGCCTCTGTAACTTGGTGAGCAACAACCATTTGTACAGCTGGCTGAATGATTCCGGCTGTATCGCATGTTGCACCGCCCATAGGATGATCCATTAGACAGCGAAAACATGGTGTTTTCCCAGGAAGAATTGTATACGTTACACCGTAACTCCCAATGCATCCGCCATATATCCAAGGTATATTTTCTTTTTGTGAAATGTCATTTATAAGTAGACGCGTATCGAAATTGTCAGTCGCATCTAATATGAGATCCACATCTTTTGTTAACTCTTCTATTTCTCGCATTGTGACATCTGTTACAACTGGTACAATTTCCACTTCAGAATTAATCTTTCTTACATGTTCTGCTGCTGCAATTGCTTTTGGTTTACACTGCTGCGCATCTTCTTCTGTATATAACTGCTGCCGCTGTAAATTACTCCATTCGACGTAGTCACGATCAGCAATTGTCAATTTCCCAATTCCCATCCTAGCAAGTGCTTCTGCATTCGCAGCTCCTAGCGCACCCGCACCGATTAGGAGCACATGCTTTTCTCTTATTTTTCTTTGTCCCATTTCACCAATTCCAGAAAACAACACTTGTCTTGAATAACGCTCTTGCATAAGAAATCCTCCTTTCACTATCCACCAATGTAAGACATTTCAACTTTTGGACGTTTACTTGTATTCTCAACCGTTCTTTCATCTGAATATCGATCTGTTCTATATCGCCATGTATCATTTAAAATTTTTAATAGTGATGCATCAGAAATATTTTCTCGAAGAAGCGTTCGCAAATCCGTTCCTTTCGCTCCAAATAGGCACGTGAAAAACTTGCCGTCTGCCGAAATACGAGCTCTCGTACAAGAAGAACAAAATGACTCAGAAACAGAAGTAATAAATCCAACTTCTGCATTACTCCCTACATATCGATACAATTTCGCAACCTCTCCAAAATAACGAGGCTGAGCGGGCTCAATTGGATATACACGATTAATTTTCTCTATTAATTGTTCCTTCGTAATGACTTCTTCAAAATTCCATCCGTTTGTACTGCCTACATCCATAAACTCAATGAAACGGAGCTGAATTTCTTTTTCTTTAAAATAACGAGCCATATGAAGAATTTGACTATCATTCATCCCTTTTTTTACGACCATATTTACCTTTACTTCTAATCCAGCAGCATTTGCTGCTTCTATTCCTTTCAGTACAGGTTTTGTACTTACATTTCTTCCGTTAATTTTTTTGAAGACATGGTCCTCTATCGCATCTAAACTAATATTTACACGTTTTAATCCCGCGTCTTTTAGCGCCTTAGCTTGTTTTGCTAAATGAATTCCGTTTGTTGTGAGTCCAATGTCTTTTAAGCCTTCTAGATTTGTAAGTCTTGCAATTAATTTCGGTAAGTCTTTACGCAATAAAGGTTCACCGCCAGTAAGCCTAATTTTATTAACTCCCATACTTATAAATAATCTAGCTAACCTTTCTATTTCATTAAATGTTAATAAACACTCTTTCTGTAAAAAAGCATAATCAGGTCCGAACACTTCAGCAGGCATACAATATGTGCACCTAAAATTACAACGATCAATAACTGAAATGCGTAAATCTTGAAGTGGCCGCTTTAAAGAATCTTTCATGTTCTCGTGCATCTATATCCCTTCTTTTCTGCTGCAATCCTTAGTAAGCTTTCATTTTTTTATTTGCCTTCATTATAAAAAAGAAGCTACATATTCAATGTGACTTTTCTCACATCACTTTCCCCATTCAAAAAATTTTCACAAATCCGTTCGCATTTTGTTCACATCTTTAGCCACTCCTCCTTACGGTCATTGAAATTTCAATTTATTTTTAAATAGCTCTTGCATTTTCATCATACTTACACTCAAAATAGGAAATGTATTGCTTATAAGAAGAAAGGTGATCACTGTGGCAAACAGTATGACATTATCTCAAGATTTAAAAGAATTACTTGCATCTGTTGAATATAAAATGCAGATAAAAAAAGGTAGTTTTATTTTTCAAGAAGGTATGGAGGCAACAGAACTCTATATCATTCACTCAGGGAAAGTACAAATTAGTAAACTTAGTGCTGACGGACAAGAATTAACACTTCGAATTTGTTCGGAATATGACATTATTGGAGAATTAACATTGTTCACGGATAATGCAAAATATTTATTAAACTCAAAATGTCTTGAAGATGTTGAAGTAGGTGTAATAAAACGTGAAGCGTTAGAAAAAGCATTACTCCAAAAACCCGCTCTTGTATTTGAATTTATGAAATGGATTAGTGAACATTTAAGAAGAATGCAAACGAAGTTCCGAGATTTAGTATTACACGGCAAAAAAGGTGCCCTGTACTCTACTCTTATACGAATGACAAATAGTTACGGTGTATTAAAAGAAAATGGTATTCTCATCGATTTACCATTAACGAATCAAGAACTCGCTAATTTCTGTGCAACTTCACGTGAAAGTGTAAATCGAATGTTAAATGAATTAAAAAAGCAAGGTACAATTTCAATTCATAAAGGAAAGATTACAATCCACGATTTACAATTTTTAAAATGTGAAATTGCTTGTGAAGATTGCTCTGCTTCTGTTTGTAGCATTGATTAGCATCTTATTTAGATGCTAATCTTTTTTCAATTTAAACTACTTATTAACATTTATTCCCTATGTAAACAAAAACGAGGCCTTCCATATTAGACCTCGTTTCGTTTTAACCATTAGCTCCTATCCGTTTACAGCAGTATTATTTTTTCAACTCATTAGGAATACGTCTTCTGTAAATCACATAACTACGGCTTACATATTTAATTGGGGCACTAAATACATGTACAAGTCTTGTAAATGGCCACACTGCGAAAAGCCCCATCCCTGCGAGAATGTGAATTTTAAACCATATTGGTACTTCCATCATATATTCAACTTTCGGTTGGAAAATAAAGAGACTTCGGAACCAAGGGCCAATCGTTGTACGATAATCAAATCCTTTTGAATCGATATTTAAAAATGTTGAGGAAAGTCCTGCTAGCATTACGATAAGTAATAAAATAAGCGCAATATAATCTCCCTTTGTACTCGTTGCAATGATACGTTTTACAGTTACGCGGCGGTACGTTAATATAATTAAACCGCTAATAGAAGCAACACCTGCCGGAAGCCCAAAACTAATTGCTACTACATGATACATATGCTCAGAGATACCTACTGAACGGTATACAGCTTCTGGAATTAAAATCCCCATAACATGACCGCCAATTACGAACATGATCCCAAAGTGAAATAATAGACTTCCGAGTCGGAGCATTTTCTTTTCTAATAGTTCACTAGATTTTGATGTCCATCCAAATTGATCATAGTTGTATCTAAAAATATGTCCACCGATAAAGATTGCAAAAATGATATAGGGAAACAATACCCATAGAAATTGATCCATCATTTTAACAACTCTCCTTTCTAATTTGTCTGTACACCCCATGTTTCGATAGCGAGTAGAACAGCCGCAAGAATTGGTTCATACATACTGTCTGCTTCTTTTAATTGAACGTGTAACGCTTGTATATTCTCCGTGTATTTACTCATAATTGATTCACTGTCTATCTCATTTGCATTTGCAAAGAACTCAAGCAATAGCGGTAAATAATCAGGTAATTCTTTATCTGTTACTTCAAAACCAGATTTTTTATAATGCTGTTTTAACTCCAGTAATTCAATACCTCTTTCTCTTTGTTCACCAGTGTTCATATAAGTAAGATACATATTTGTTTTCTTACCAAAATCGAATGTATATACGTAACTATCAATGAGTTGATCATTCGTTTTATTTAGCACTTGCTTTATAAAGGCTGTAAGTGACGCTTTAACGTCTTCCTGTTTTATTGTTTCAACCTCTTCTTGCAATTCAGTTACAGCTTCTCTCCACCCTAGTTCAGGATAGGAGAGAAGAAAAGAAGAACAAGAAAAAGCTGTTTGTAAACTTTGTCTCATAATTTTCTGCCCCCTTTATTTAAGAAATTGTCATACAAGAGCCTGGACCACCTGTGAATGATAAACCACAGCTTCCTTGTTCGCTATATAAATCTGCCACTTGTTCACGGTGAGATGTCGGGATAACGAAGCGATCTTTATATTTCGCAATGGCAAGAAGACGATACATATCTTCTACATCCTGTTTCGTTAAACCAAGTTCTTTTAATACAGCTTCATTTGGCTCTTTATTAATTTGCAGTGCTCTCATATATGTTCGCATAACAGCCATTTTTTTCAATGTAAGACGAATGTGTGATTCATCCCCTGCAGTGAGTAAATTCGCTAAATATTGAATTGGAATACGCATATTATCAATTGCAGGGAAAACCTCTTCTGCTTGCCAGTTACTACCTTTCCCTTCCACCATGTTCATAATTGGGCTAAGCGGAGGGATATACCAAACCATCGGCATTGTACGATACTCCGGGTGAAGAGGCAGAGCAATTTTCCAATCGATAATCATTTTATAGATAGGTGACTGTTGTGCTGCTTTAATCCATTCTTCAGGAATGCCTTGTTTTTTCGCTTCAGCTGCTATTTCTGGATCATTTGGATCTAGGAAAACAGTAAGCTGAGATTCATATAAATCTTTTTCGTCTTCAACAGAAGCTGCTTCTTTTACTTTATCAGCGTCATATAGCATTACTCCAATATACCTGATACGTCCTACACATGTTTCTGAACAAATTGTTGGCATACCAGCTTCAATACGTGGGAAGCACATTGTACATTTTTCAGCTTTATTCGTTTGCCAGTTAAAATACACTTTTTTATATGGACAAGATGATACGCAGAATCTCCATGCGCGACATGCATTTTGATCTACAAGAACAATTCCATCTTCTTCACGTTTATACATCGCACCAGATGGACAAGATGATACGCAAGATGGATTCATACAATGTTCACATATGCGTGGTAAATACATCATAAAGACGTTTTCAAAATCTGTTTTAATTTCTTCTTCCATTTTCTTTACGTTTGGATCTTGCAATCCAGTTATATGTCCGCCTGCTAAGTCATCTTCCCAGTTTGGACCCCATTCAATTTTGTCGATAAATTCGCCTGTAATTGCTGATTTCGGACGAGCAACTGGCTGATGCTTACGCTGCGGACTATTTGTTAACGTTTCATAATCATAGTTCCAAGGTTCAAAGTAATCATCAATCGTTGGTTGATCTGGATTGTGGAAAATATTCATAAGACGTTTCATTTTCGAACCGGATTTTAGCTGAATTTCACCATTTTTCAATTCCCAGCCGCCTTTATATTTCTCCTGATCTTCCCATTGTTTCGGATAACCAATACCTGGTTTCGTTTCTACGTTATTGAAATACATATATTCAGCACCTGGACGATTTGTCCAGGTGTTTTTGCATGTTACGCTACAAGTATGACAGCCGATGCATTTATCTAGGTTCATTACCATTCCGACTTGTGCTTTAATCTTCAAGCCAATCTACCTCCTTCAGTTTACGGATTACAACATTTAAATCACGCTGGTTCCCAGTTGGACCATAATAGTTAAATCCATAACTTAATTGACCATATCCACCAATCATATGTGTCGGTTTTACGTGAATTCGAGTTGGACTATTATGCGTTCCCCCGCGATTACTTGTTAATTTCGTACCAGGTACGTTAATGTGACGATCTTGCGCATGATGCATAAATGCCATTCCTCTCGGTATACGGTGCGTTACAACAGCACGCGCTACAACAACACCGTTACGATTAAAGCACTCAATCCAATCATTATCTGCAACACCCGCTTCAGCAGCGTCCTCTTTATTCATCCAAACAGTTGGACCACCTCTAAATAGCGTTAACATCGGTAATGAATCGAAGTACATACTATGAATCGACCACTTATTATGCGGTGTTAAATAGTTTAATGTAATTTCTTTCCCTTCTACTTCAGGTCGTGATTTACGGAACGGTTTATGTTGCAGAATTGGTTTAAATGTTGCCATCGTTTCACCAAATTCTTTCATCATGTCATGGTCTAAGTAGAAAGATTGTCGACCAGTTATCGTTCTCCAAGGGATGAGACGTTCCACATTTGTTGTAAACGGTGAGTAACGTCGTCCACCTTTTTCTGAACCTGTAAAGGCCGGAGAAGTAATTACTGTTTTCGGTTGTGCTGTAATTTGTTCGAATGTAAAGCATTCTTCTTCACGTTCTTCTGCTAAATCACGTAGTTTTAAATCTGTTTGTTTTTCAAGTGCTTCCCATGCTTTTACTGCCATATGACCGTTTGTTGTAGAAGATAGTGTTAATACCGCTTCAGCAGCATTGATTGCTTCTTTGATGTCTGGACAACCTTTCGCGATAGAATCCGTTCGAACGACTCCTAATTTGCTCTTTAATTGCTCATACTCTTTTTCTGCTGACCAAGAGATCCCTTTCGTACCAATCGGTTGTTTTCCGGCATTTGGTCCAAGCGCAGTCATTTTGTCATAAATCGTTTTATAATCCCTTTCAACAACGTGAATTTGTGGCATCGTTTTACCTGGGATTGGTTCACATTCACCTTTACTCCAATCTTTAATCTTGCCAAGTGGTTGCGCTAATTCTTGCGGTGTATCATGAAGAAGCGGTGTTGCCACAACTTCTTTCATTGGTTCAAGATCGATTTTCTTCGCTAAATCAGACACTGCTTTAGAAAGAGAAGTGAAAATATCCCAGTCAGAGCGCGCTTCCCACGGTGAACCGATTGCCGGATTAAATGGATGTACAAATGGATGCATATCTGTACTGCTTAAATCGTGTTTTTCGTACCAAGTTGAAGCAGGTAAGACGATATCAGAATACAGTGCTGTTCCAGCCATACGGAAATCTAAATTAATGAGTAAATCAAGCTTCCCTTCTGGCGCTTCTTCATGCCACTTTATTTCTTCTGGTCGTAATGAATCACTGTCGTCATTCATTAACCCGTTTGTTGTACCTAATAAATGTTTTAAGAAATATTCATGTCCTTTACCAGAACTCGAAATTAAATTCGCACGCCATACGAATAAGTTGCGCGGGAAGTTGTTTTTGTTATCTGGATCTTCAATCGCAAATTTCAGTTCTTTTTCTTTTAATTTTTGTGCAACATATTTTCCGATTTCTTCTTGCGTTGTTGCACCAGCAGCAACAGCCTCTTTATATAATTCAATTCCATTTTTCTCGAATGTTGGATAAGAAGGTAACCAGCCAAGTCGTGCAGCTAATACGTTGTAATCACCGTGATGTTGATAACGAGAGTTACCTTCAACTGGTGATGCTAAATGTCCAACAGGTGTATCTTCATAACGCCATTGATCTGTTACGAAATAGAAGAAGGATGTACCGTTTTGTAATTTCGGTGGACCTTGCCAATCTTTTGCCATCGCGATTGTTTGCCATCCTTCTGCTGGTCTTAATTTTTCTTGACCAACATAATGAGCCCAACCACCGCCGTTTACACCTTGTGCTCCAACGAGAAGAACAAGATTTAAAACGGCGCGATAAATCGTATCAGAGTTAAACCAATGGTTAATACCCGCTCCGACAATTATCATTGAGCGACCATTCGTATCAACAGCATTTTGTGCGAACTCACGAGCGATTTGAATAATAAGCTCACGTTTTACTCCTGTCATTTTCTCTTGCCATGCAGGTGTAAACGGTATGTCATCATTGAAGTCTTTCGGTTCTTGTCCGCCAAGCCCTCGGTTCACACCGTAATTTGCTAACGTTAAGTCGTATACAGTTGTAACGAACAATTCGCCCTCTTCTGTCATAACCTTTTTCACTGGAATCGTACGTTCTAATACTTTGTTTCCATCATCAGAGAAGTACGGAATTTGTACAGTTCCAATCGCTTCTTCCATTCCAAGTAAAGAAAGACGTGGATCAATCTTTTCACCTGTTTCTTCATCCTCTAAACGCAAGTTCCATTTCTTTTCATTATCCCAACGTGACCCCATTGTGCCGTGAGGTGTGGCAAAATCATTCGTATTCTCGTTCCAAAGAACAGGTTTCCATTCCCCTAACTTCGTTTCTCGTCCAATATCAGAAGCATTTAAGAACCGATCAGCAACGAATTGATCTCCTTTTTGTTTCAATGTGACAAAGAAAGGAAAATCAGTATATTGCTTCGCATACTTTGTGAAATATTCCACTTGATTATCCACGTAAAATTCTTGTAAGATTACGTGTCCCATTGCCATCGCAAGTGCACCGTCTGTACCTTGTTTCACACTAATCCAATCATCCGCAAACTTTGTTGATTCAGCGAAATCAGGACTGACAGAAACGACTTTCGTTCCTTTATATCGAACCTCTGCTAAAAAGTGTGCATCTGGTGTTCTCGTCATTGGTACATTTGAACCCCATGTCATAATGTAACCAGAGTTATACCAGTCACTACTTTCTGGTACATCTGTTTGATCACCCCAAATTTGAGGAGAAGCTGGTGGTAAATCCGCATACCAATCATAGAAGCTAAGCATCGGTCCACCCATAAGTTGCATAAAGCGACTACCAGCAGCATGACTTAACATCGACATAGCTGGAATTGGTGAAAAGCCAACATTTCGGTCTGGACCGTATTTCATTACTGTGTACAGTAATGAAGCTGAAACGAGTTGTAACACTTCATCCCAATTCGCACGAATGAATCCCCCTTTACCACGCGCCTGCTTATACGTACGTGCCTTTTCACGGTTTTCCACAATGCTTTTCCAAGCCTCTAATGGTGACTCGTTATTTTGTAGTTCCTCTTGCCACATACTCCAAAGAACACCACGTACATACGGGTATTTCACACGAAGTGGACTATAAATGTACCAAGAAAAACTCGCTCCACGTGGGCATCCTCGCGGTTCAAAATCTGGCATATCAGGACCTGTAGTCGGATAGTTAAGCTCCTGCCCTTCCCAAGTTACAATTCCATCTTTCACATATATATTCCAGCTACATGAACCAGTACAGTTCACGCCGTGTGTAGAACGAATTACTTTATCATGCTGCCAACGCTTTCTGTACACATTTTCCCATTCGCGATCTTCATATGTTTCTTGTGTATGATTATCGTTATAACGATCTATTGGCGAAAAATATTTTAAACGTCTCATTAGTGCTGAAGTTTTTTTCTTCATACTGTTCACTCCTTTAATACGTCTCTCTTACATACCCTTACTATAAGAGAGGTTGTAAAATACAGATGTGACATTTCGCACAGTTCAAGAGATTGTCAAAAATTCAGTAGAAAATAAGTTTGTGAGAAAATCTTTTGTTCCGTTGTGAAGATTATGGTTAATCTTAATTATTAGGAGAATGCTATTTTGAGGTATCGACTATTTTGCAAAAGAAAAAGAGTTTTGATATTATTTCAAAACTGCCATAAGGAAAAGAGTATAAATTGTATGTAAAAAAATTTTTCCCAATGTTATTATTTTATATCGAGTCTAATTTTACATAAAACTACAAATCATTATTTACTGTATTGCCCTTAGTTACGGAAACAATTATACTAGATGTAATCGAAAAAATAATCTGAATATTCCAAGAATTAAAGGTGGAAGTTTTACTATCTACAAATAGAATTAGAAATATGTCCACTAAATAGATTAGAAAACGATAATAACATTAGGAGGATTACGATGCCCCAGCTTGATTCATTACATCCCACTGTAGAAAAAATAATCAATAATATTGAAAAAATAATGGTCGGAAAACGAAAAGAAACGACCTTAGCTTTGACAGCTCTCTTAGCTGAAGGTCATGTGCTATTAGAAGATGTTCCTGGTGTCGGGAAAACAATGCTAGTACGTGCTCTTTCTAAATCCATTGATGCTGATTATAAGCGAATTCAATTTACACCTGATTTATTGCCGTCAGATGTAACAGGAGTTTCGATTTATAATCCGAAAGAGCTCCAATTTGAGTTCAAGCCTGGACCAATTATGGGGAATTTTGTACTTGCTGATGAAATTAATCGTACATCTCCAAAGACACAATCTGCTTTACTTGAATGTATGGAAGAAGGCAATATTACAATAGATGGTATTACAAGACCTTTACCAAAGCCGTTCTTTGTCATGGCTACACAAAATCCGGTCGAATATGAAGGAACATATTCTCTACCAGAAGCTCAGCTCGATCGTTTCTTATTGAAACTAAAAATGGGATATCCTACACCAGAAGAAGAATTTGAAATTTTAAACCGGATGGAAAAAACAAATCCACTCTCTCAATTACAGACCATTACTACAATACAAGAATTAATTTATTTACAACAAAGCGTACGGGTAGTAAGTATGGACAAAGCAATTAAGCATTACATTGTAAAGCTTGTTAATCAGACTCGTACGTACAGTTCTATACAGTTAGGTGCAAGTCCACGTGGTTCGATTGCTTTAATGAAAGCTTCACAAGCTTATGCATTTATCCATGGCAGGAATTATGTTATTCCAGACGATGTTAAACTTTTAGCCCCTTACGTTTTAGCACATAGACTCATTATAAAAATGGAAGCAAAATTTGAAGGAATAACTGGCGAACAAGTTATCGCAAAAATCGTTGCACGAACTACTGTGCCGACTCAAAGGACGATGAACCCTTGATGAAACGAATACTGCGAGCGCTATATCACGTTACGAAGTTATTGCTACTCCCTTTTTGCCTAGTCTTAACATTTGTGTACGCTATGTTTCAAGGAGGGTTTGTAAGTTGGTTTTTATTTTACAGCATAATTCCCATTGCTCTTTATTCACTACTACTCCCCTTCTACGCTTTACGGGACGCTGAAGTAAAGCGAATAACAAACCAAAATGGATATGTAGTAGGAGAACAATTTGTAAGCATGATTACAATAAAAAGAAAATTTCCTTTTCCCTTACTTTATTTAGTTATAGAAGATGAACTGCCACCACAATTTATAAGTTGTAAACAAATAAAGATGAATAAGGTAGTACTCTTCCCAGGATTGAAACGAAATATTTCGTTTCAATATGTTATTGACACAATCCCTAGAGGCGAGCACACTTTTTCAAGCGTTCGTGTCAAAACTGGCGATTTATTCGGCATGATGGAGAAAGAAGTAACTTTTTCAGTTCCAAATACATTTTTAGTCTATCCCCAGTATGTAGATATAGCGTATCAACAATTGGAAAATCATTTCGAACAAGGAGTGCTTTCAGCAAATATAAATTCAGCAAAAGACTCTACAATCTCGGTCGGTGTCAGAGACTATAAACCTGGCGATCGCTTTTCATGGATCGATTGGAAAGCAACTGCACGAACAAACAATATTATGACAAAAGAGTTTGAACAACAGCGCAGCCATAATATCATGATATTCATAGACAGAACCGAGTCTCCTCTATTCGAATCAGTCGTCACATTTACTGCCTCTATCGTAAGGGCTGTCTTGAAACAAAATTCACCAGCATCATTCGTGTCTATCGGAAAAGAACAAACTATTTTCCCTTTAGACAATGGAGATACGCAGTTACAACAAATCCTTTGTCATTTAGCAAAAGTACAAGCAGACAGTGTATTCCCGCTCTCCCAGAGTGTAGACATGGAACTAAGAAAAATTTATGAGCCCGTCACGGTTATACTCGTGACCAGTAATCTTTCTCCCGATATTCAAAAGGCGGCTGATTGTGCTGCTATAAGAAATAGAAAATGTATGGTTTTTGTCGTGAAAGAAAAAGCGAATCAACTTTCACACCGAGAAATCAGTATAATAGAAACTCTAAAAAAACGACAAATATTTGTAAACACGGTTTATGAAAACCGGTATACAAACGTGTTTTTTGAGGTGAGCAAATGATAACATTACAAACAAAATACAAGTGGGATACGAACAGATTCTTCATGCATGCATGTGTATTTCTTCTTTTACTAGAATGGCTAAGACCTCTTATAGGTATTACAAATGTAGGTAGATTAGATATTTTCGTAACATTTATAGGAATTTGCTTCGCTCTCTCTTTTTTTCAAACGAGGTGGCAGATTCCAATAAAAATTGTCACAGTCCTATTTATCATTCATTCCCTATATTATAAAAATGCTTTTATAAATCCATCTTGGCTAACAGCATTCTTTTCTGATATGTTTCGAAATTCCTCCCTGTTTTTCCAAGGGAATTTACTAGATATTTCTCCAGTTTTTCCGACGGTTTTATTTTTTCTCTCATTTTGGTTTTTGAGTTCTTTTACTTCATTTTGGATTATTCATAAAAAACGTGGGTTTCTATTTCTTGTATTGACTATTATTTATATCGCAACTTTTCATAACTTACATTTATACAATGCAAACTACGCTATTATTCGTACTGTTGTCATCGGCTTTTTTATGCTTAGTCTTCTTCAAGTAGAACGAATAAAAGAACGTGAACACTTACAAAATTATGCTAGGGAAATCTCAAAATTACTTAGACCACTTACAATATTTATCGTATTATTAGCAACCATTGCATACTTTGCTCCAAAATTTGGCCCTCAATGGCCAAACCCAATGGATTTTTTAAAATTCAACACATCTGAAGCAAGTAAAGAACAAAAAATTTCTACAATTGGGTATGGTTTAGATGACTCGCGATTAGGCGGTCCTTTTAAGGCGGATCCTACAGTTGTTTTCACAGCACGAACGCAAAACAAACAATATTGGAGAGTAGAAACAAAAGATTTTTATACAGGAAAAGGCTGGGAAATTTCTGAAAATCCGAAAAAGATTTCTTTTAAAAATAAAAACAACGTCGTAAGCTGGTACGAACAAAATACAAAAATGAAAACGACTGAGGCAACAATTACCATGCAAAAAAGTTATCCTCACCTTACCTATCCAGCAGGATTAGTATCAGTTGAGGCTGCTTCTGATGTATCATACAGTGTTGACCCGTTTTCAGAAAAAATTTATACAATGAATGGAGACTCTTCTACTACTTTACATTCGTATAAAGTAACATATGAGATCCCTGAGTTTTCCATAGAAAACTTGAAAGCTGTAAAAACAAATCAAGGTCAAGAAACAAATCCTTATTTTATGACAAAGTACACACAACTTCCCAAGTCATTACCACAGCGCGTAAAAGACTTGGCTGTCAATCTTACAAATGATAAAGACAACCGATATGATAAAGTATTAGCTATTGAAAATTACTTTACAGACAACTCTTTTACATACGAATCAACGAATGTCTTATTCCCTGCCAAAAGCCAAGATTATGTAGATCAATTCCTTTTCGATACAAAAAGCGGCTACTGTAATAATTTTTCGACGTCTATGATTGTACTACTTCGTTCTGCCGGGATTCCTGCTCGCTGGGTAAAAGGCTATACAGAAGGAACTCTTGACAATACACTTGCCTCTGCAGAAGGTGAGGATGTTTATACAATCACGAACGATAACGCACACTCTTGGGTCGAAGTATATTTCCCAGGATACGGATGGATTCCATTCGAACCAACAAAAGGATTTACTAATCCCTATAATTTTATAAATAATACGCCTGCTCCTATTTCACAAAATAGCGAAGCAAATAATTCTAATAACACGCAAATACAACAACGAAATAATGAAGCAAAACTTAAAAGTTTAATAAAAAATACAGAAGAAGCTTCTACTAAAAAGGTCACAAATTCTCAAACTAGTTTTTCTTGGTGGTACGTATTCCTCTCTACGATACTAATTAGTATTATGGGATACATTCTCTTCACCACTAGAATGATATGGAGGACATTTCTTATTATTCATTTCTATAAATACCGAAAAAATGATGCTGTTTATCAAAAAGCTTACGGTGCACTTTTAAAACAATTTGCAAGAATTGGCATACCACGGGGTGAAAGTCAAACATTCCGAGAATACGCTCTCCATATCGATACACTTTACAACTCGGCCGATATGCAACAACTTACTGCCAGTTATGAGAACGCTATGTATAAACAGGGGCAGGCTGCAGCAGAATGGAAGAAATCCGTACACTTATGGGAAGTGCTTATGAAAAAAGCAGCTTCTCTACCTAAATCAGATGGCTTTGATACAGTAATTTAATCTTGAAAATGTGAGTTTAAAGAAAACGTCTCAAAGAACTACATTGTTCTTTGAGACGTTTTTTAATAAAGTGAAACTCCTAATTATTCTCCAAGTACCTTCTCAATCTCAACCTCTAAATCTACCGGCTTCGTCTGCGGCGCAAAACGCCCTACTACTTTCCCGTCTTTTCCGATTAAAAACTTCGTAAAATTCCATTTCACTGCTTTCATACCGAGTAAACCTGGTGCTTGTTCTGTCATGTATGTATATAAAGGATGAGCCTTATCACCTTTCACATCAACCTTTGCAAACATTGGGAAGTTTACACCGTAGTTTAATTCACAAAAACTAGTAATGTCCGCTTCTGTACCTGGTTCTTGTCCTCCGAATTGGTTACAAGGGAATCCGAGTATTTCAAGTCCTTGGTCTTTATATTTATCATACACCTCTTGTAATCCTTTATATTGCGGTGTGAAACCACATTTACTAGCTACATTTACAATAAGAAGTGCTTTTCCTTCGTAATCTTTTAACGATTTTTCTTCACCGGTAATTGTTTTAGCTGAAAAATCATAAACTGTCATTGTCTTTGCCCCTCTCTTCACTATCATTCTATGTTTATACTATACTACATTCGTGAATATACATCTCTTATTACGTACTTATAAGATATAATGATAGCGCTTTATTTTCGTTCAAAATTCGACACATACTACTAGACTTTTATGATGGAAAGTTTTACAATTGAAATGTGAACAAAATGTGACAGTTTATATTCCATTATAAAAGAAAAGGATGGTGTCCATTATGAAAACTGCACAACATGAAACGATTTCAAATCGCGAGTTTTATTTCGTACTATATATGATGTTATTGTATGTTACTGGCTGGGTAATCGATGTAAATGGTTTATTCTTAAGCTCCTACTTTAATTTAGCAGGAGAGATTATGCTTCCATTAGTAGGCGGGATTGTTGGACTGTTCATTATGTCTATTAATAAACAACAAACGAAATAATAATATTACAAAAAGGCAGAAGACGAGCTTCGTTTTCTGCCTTTTTTCTATTTTAGCGTATAATAGAAACATGAAGTATATAAGGAGTGGTAAATATGAAAAAAGTAGAGCAATTATCTTCTCACCTATATCTGATTGATGATTTCGATTTACAACATAATGAACGAACTGGTACGTACGTTTTATTAGGTGACGATATTACTTTAATTGAAACTTGTGCAGCCCCTTCTCTTCCGTATATTTTAGAAGGCTTACAACAATTACATATTGATTTAAACGCAGTTAAAAACATTATCGTTACACACGTTCATTTAGATCACGCAGGGGCTGCTGGTTTAATGATGGAAAAGTGCCCAAATGCTACTTTATATGTGCATTCTCGCGGTGCTCGTCATATGATTGACCCAACAAAACTCATTTTAGGTGCAAAAGCTGTATACAAAGAAGATTTTGATAAACTATTTGATCCAATTCTTCCTATAGAAGAAGAACGTGTTCGTATTGTACAACATGGTGATACGTTAAAAATTGCAAAAGACCGCACCCTTACATTTTACGATACACCAGGACATGCGAAGCACCATATTAGCATTCACGATTCATTAACAAACGGGATTTTCACTGGTGATACAATTGGAATTTATTATAGAGAACTCGCAAACGTTGGTGTAGAACTGTATCTACCATCAACGTCCCCTTCACAATTTCAACCAGATGCGATGATTGCTTCTAAAAATCATATTCAAAGTATGGATGTAGATACTATTTATTTCGGTCATTACGGCGCATCCTCTCATGTTACAGAAGTATACAATCAACTGGAACATTGGCTACCTATTTTCGTTCATACTGGTAAGGAAGTCTTTGAAAAGTATAATGATTTCGATGAAGCGACTAAAGCTTTACAAACTTTGTTAATGGATAAAATCTCTTCTCATCTTACAAAGTTAAACGTTCCATCAGATCATTCCGTTTATAATATTTTACATCTAGATATAGAAATTAGTGCAATGGGCATTATTGATTATTTCACGAAGCAAGAAAAAGGAAACTCCACTATTAACTAACAGTAAAAGAAGAGATATACAACAGTAGTTATTGTATATCTCTTCTTTTTTTGAATATATTTTGAGTAAAGGATGGTGGAATATAATGCAAAAATTGATGCTATACCTCTGCTTTACATTATTTATCGTCTTATTATTATTTGTAGGAGTAAAAATTCAATTTTATTTAGATACAGACACGCAAGTGAACTTTAACGTTTATCCAAGATTATTCTACTTTACACTCTTCCCTCTTATAGTTGGCATTTTATTACGATTCCTTCAATCTATTAATCGCGAAACAAGTAAACAAAACTGGAGCTTTCAACCGGATAAATTTATTGCTATTACAGTGCCTACACTATTCATTTCCTTTTCCCCAGCACTACTCTTTTCACCACTTGCAGAATACCTACCTTATTTAGTTAATATTATTCTAATAAATACAACTTTTGTTACGATAATTAGTTTAATAGCTGGTTATTCCCTTTTAGATTGTTTTATACAAAAAGATAATGCAAATATGAAAAAGTATAATTGAACACTCTTTTTTGTTTCAATAAAAAAGCTCAAAGCTAAGGCTATGAGCTTTTCTAATTATTGCACCTTTTCATTTACATATTCCATAAACTGCTCTGCTTTAATAAATCTTTCTTTGTACGCCTCAGGTACTTCTTCTACTTTCATCCCACCAGTTGATTTTGTCTTCACTTGTACGATTTCATATGTCATTAAAGCTTCCACATAACGGTCAAACTCTTTTTGTGTTAATACTTCTTTACTAGACTTATGACCATTTAATTTATCAAAGTATGGCTGAAGACCCATACTTACCTTTTTCATTTCTTCTCTTTTTGCTGGTGATAATTGATCATAATCAATATTACCGTTCGAATCTCCGTACGTAAGTTTTGCATTTGTTAATTTTTTTAGTTCTTTTGTAAACTCTTCATATTCCTTCGTACCCATTTCATCTTTCGCCTCTGATAATTTTGCACTAAAACGCATATACGCCTCTAATGTCATCGTTCCGGCATGTTTTTTTAAATTCTCGAAAGATCCGTATATACCATCCGCCATAATAGATTGATACGCAAAACCAGTCGTCGGGATTAAAAGAGCTGCTGCAAGTACTCCTGCGATAAGGCGTTTCTTCCTCTTACTCCGCCCGTGCTTCATTTTTATTTGTACGATTACTTTTTCTTTTAAATCCGGCGGGGCAACAATACCTTTTGCTTCTTCTTGTATAGATTCCCTAACTCTACAATCTAAACTCATTTCACATTCCCTACCTCTCCTAAAAAGATTTCTTCTACTTGCTCTTTTTGACGTAGTTTCTTTAATGCTGCGTGAATTCTAGATTTCACAGTACCAATTGGAATATGTAATATTTGTGCTACTTCTTCTTGTGAATAATCGTGTAAGTATCTTAAGATAATAACTTGTTTCAATTTATACGGTAATTTATGAATGAGTTCAATTAGTTTTTGGTTTGATATTTTACTTACAACATCGTTAGAAAAATCAATTTGCACTGACTTTCTTTGCTCTTCTGCTTTTTTTATAATTCGTAGTCGCATCCACCTCTTTCTTCTATAAGAGTGAATTTGTTTAATCGCAAGTCCAATTAGCCAAGGACGAAATGGCTTCTCGCTATCATACTTACGAAGCGATTCATATAGTTGTATGTATATTTCTTGAACGACATCATCTACATCCGTTTTATCCTCTATTAAAAAATGTGCTGTTTTATATACTTCTTGAATCGTTTTATCATACAACTTGCTATATGCTTCTTTATTTCCTGATAAAGTTAATTGGATTAAATGTGCGTAATCTATTTCACCCTTCATATTCCAGCCCTCCTTTGTCTTA
Organism: Bacillus sp. HMSC036E02; assembly: GCF_001836235.1. Classification (NCBI taxonomy): domain Bacteria; kingdom Bacillati; phylum Bacillota; class Bacilli; order Caryophanales; family Bacillaceae; genus Bacillus; species Bacillus sp. HMSC036E02. The sequence goes on from NZ_KV827796.1 coordinate 30,901, forward strand.
CACTATATATTGGCAGGTAATTCATATTTCGTTCGATTTTTTTAAAGTTTTTTTATATAAATTAATATTATGATTCATTGAGTTCATAAGCTTCACTTATAACCACACATAACTATTATATAATTTTCCAATTTCTGATAAAGATTTAAAATAATTTATATAGTCAAATTTAGGAGGATATATGATGAAAGCTATCGTTGTAACGTCGTTCGGTGGTCCTGAAGTGATGAAATATACAGATTTGGATATACCGGCTATTTCAGAAGATCAAGTTTTAATTCGCGTTGTTGCTACTAGTGTAAATTTCGCTGATATTAAATCACGTTATGGTAAAAAAGGAAATAAAGCACTACCTTTTATTCCAGGTATAGATGCCACTGGTATTGTAGAACGTGTCGGTTCTCATGTGAAAAATATTCACCCTGGACAACGTGTCATTGCTTTTCCTCAAAATGGATCTTACGCAGAATACGTTGTTGCAAATGAAAATCTTACTTTCGTATTACCCCATGAAGTTGACTTTCAAACTGCAGCCGCTTGTCCAATCGTATCTTTTACAAGCTATAATTTACTCGCAAATGTTGCAAGGCTTCAACAAGGTGAATCTGTACTCATTCATGCGGCTGCTGGCGGAATTGGCACTACTGCTATTCAACTTGCTAAACTATTAGAGGCTGGAACAGTTATAGGCACTGTCGGAAGTGAAGCAAAAAAAGAAATTGCTTTAGATGCTGGAGCTGATTATGTTATTTGTCATCAAGATGAAGATTTTGTAGAGAAAGTCAATGAACTGACAAATGGTGAAGGGGTTGATGTAATTTTAGACTCTATTTCTGGAACGGTTTCTGAAAGAAGTTTAAACTGCCTTGCTTATTACGGTCGCCTCGTTCATTTCGGTAATGCTAGCGGTGAAATTGGTAACTTTCAAACGAAAGATTTACATGCAAGTTGCCGCTCTATACTCGGTTTTAGCTTTGGAACCACACGAAAAAAGCGTCCTAAACTGCTCCAAGAAACTGCAAATGAAGTTTTCCGTTATTTGCGTGACGGACGTTTACAAATTAAGGCTACGAAATCTTTTCCACTTCAAAATGCAGGGAAAGCACATGAATGGGTCGAAAGTAGAAAAAGTACAGGGAAAGTAATACTAACTGTTTAGTCCTCTTCCTGAAATGAATACTGGAAACAGAGGTGGCATTCATGGGATCACGAATTATGCATGTTATTATCGCTAGTGGTATTGCTGAGAAACTATCAATTCACGATAAGACTTCTTTCTTACTTGGAGCTGTAGCCCCTGATGCTGTTCATTCAAAAAAAGAAAAAGGAACCTCACATTTTTATGCCGGTACAACGAAGAACTATACGAGAAGAATAGATTATGATTCATTTTTTCATAAATATGAATCACATATAGATTCCCCATTTATTTTAGGCTATTATACCCACCTCATTGCCGATGATAATTGGCTAAGTGGATTTTTTCTACCTTGGCTAAAAAATAGAATAGAGAATGACGAAACTATCGCACCCCTGTACTATAACGATTTTAAATTGTTAAATGCAAAGTTGCTTCATCATTACGATCAAGAACAACAGCTTTTCTCTCTTCTCAATCAAGAGGCTCACATTGTGGATATTGAAGAGGTTTCTAAAGAAAACGTTTTAGCTTTTCGAAAGTATCTTTTTGAAGATATGTTGTATCCAAAGCAACATTTGCATGAAGACTTACAAGTATTTACGTTTGATCAAATCGTTGGCTATATTGAGACAGCTATTGAAAAAGGAGTATTTTTTATTAAACAACTCTCTAATGAAAAATCCACTTCAAAAATTTAATCCCCCTCAAATATATTTGAGGGGGATTTTCACATAGCAATATTATTATTGGTTCTTCTCCATAACCGCAAAATAATTCCCTTCGCTATCAGCAAAGTTAAACACTTTACCAGAAGGCATAGTTACCATTTCTCCAACAGTAACATTTTTATTTGTTAAATCTGTATATAGTTGATCAAGATTTTCTGAGAAGAACATTAAAGACGGTGTACCAAGATTCAATTCTGGGCTCATTTTCGAAATAACTTCTTTATTATGTAATATAATGCTCGTTTCCGCACCGCTTTTCGGAGCGATTTCAATCCATCTCATTCCTTGCTTATTATCTTCCTCTGCAACTACATGAAACCCTACCTTCTCCGTCCAAAAATTTACTGCCTCATCTTGATTATTTACATATAACATAATTTGTCCTACTTTATGGATCATTACATTTCCCCCTAATGGTTTTTATATTCTATGTAGCTTTCTACAAATACTATCGTTATTCCTTTTGAGTTGGTATGTACTTCTTTGCAAAATTTATCGACTGACTCATCCCATCCAGTTCATCAAAATAATCATTTCTTTCAATCATGTTATATCCGTCGAATCCAATTTTATCTAATACTTTGAAGAATATATCGAAATCTACTTCACCATTCCCTGCTGCGACTTCTATATACTTAGTTGAACGATCACTTTTCACTTCTTTACAATCTTTAATATGAGTTTGTACTATATAATCTTTTAATAGTAATAAACCTTCTCCCGGATTTTCATTTACATCACTTATTAAATTTGCTGGGTCAAAGTTAACAGCTAGTCCTTTCGAGTTTGCAGTTTCTAAAAATCGTTTTAATACTATTGCTTTTTCAGATCCCGTCTCAATGGCGAAGAATCCTCCAAATCTGAACGCTAAGTCCCCTATTTCATTACAAACACGTAGCATTTTATCATAGTAGGCACTTTTTTCATCATCTGGAACTTTCCCAATATGAGCTGTTATGTTCTTTGTCCCAAGCTCCAAACCTCTGTCAGTAATATATTTAAACTGATCTATTGCACTCTCAGCTTCTATTCCCATAATTCCATTTTCTCCAAAACTAATTGCTAATGATGGAATCTTTATTCCATTAAAAGATACGCTTTTCTTTAAAGCATTCCACTCTGCCATTGGAATATTAGCTAAGTTAAAGTTTTTATTCATAGCATATAATTGAATATATTCTAACCCCCATTCTCTCGCCTTTTTTATTCCTTCGTTTACTTCAATATATTTTGTATTCAAAAACATTCCTAATTTCCTATCCATATATGTACCTTCTTTTTATTATTTCGCATCATTTTAATATTCGACTTTTTTATATTATTTCCTCGTATAAACCAAATAAATAAACTACCCTTTTTTCGATACTCCCAGTAGAAGCATATATATGATAGGCACATTAAAAACACTAATACAATTCCCATTATCACTTGTTTACAAACAAAAAAGACGTAACTACAAATAGTTACGCCTTCTCCATCATTTATCTAGGCTTTTTCTTCCCAGTAAATGCTGGTTTCTTTTTCTTTGGTGCTTTCGGTTTCGTTTCTACGAATGATCCTTTGAACATTTCTTGCTTCGTAAATACGATGCCTAGTTTTTTCGCAAATTGCAGTAATTTGCGCTCTTCTTGTGGAGTTACAAGAGATACGACAGTTCCTTCTTTACCCATACGTCCAGTACGTCCTGAGCGGTGAATATATTGGTCTACTGTGTCTGGTAACTCTAGATGAATTACATGTGTTAAATCGTCAATATCGATACCGCGCGCTGCAATATCAGTAGCAAGTAGAATTTCTAATTTCCCTCCGCGGAAAGCACGCATTGTCGCTTCGCGCTCTTGTTTACTTGCTTCTGCATGAAGAGCCGCCGCTTTCATTTTACGGAATTTCAATTTCTCTGTAATTTCATCTAAACGGAATGGATCGTTTAAGAAAGCAACTGCTTTTACATCGCCCATATGCATAATTCTTCTTACGTAATCATTTTTTTCGCGTCGCTCACAAATGATATACGTATGCTCAACTAAGCTTTTTGATTCTGCACGTGTTACACGTACTAATTGTGGTTCCACTGCTAAATCACGTGCCGCATCTTCTGCCGCTTTTGTCATTGTCGCCGAGAAGAATACTAATTGACGATCGCGCATCGTTGATTTAATTACATCTTGCACTGCGCCCATCATTTTTTGCTTTACAATTTGATCAAACTCATCAAATACAATTGTTTTTACTTCATGCATTTTTAGCTTTTTCATACGAATTAATTCTAAAATACGGCCTGGTGAACCGACAATTACTCTTGGGTGTTTCTTTAATTTTTCAACTTGGCGCTTAATATCTGCACCACCAATTAAAGATGCACCTGAAATTTCAGTTCCTGCTGTAAACTTTTGAACCTCTTCATGAATTTGCATTACAAGTTCACGTGTTGGCGCTAAAACAACAACTTGTGGCTGTTTTACTTCAGGATTAATTTTATGTAAAAGTGGTAATAAGTACGCTAATGTTTTTCCTGTTCCAGTTGGAGATTCAGCTATAACGTCTTGTCCTTCTAAAATAGTTGGAATCGCTTGTTTTTGAATTTCAGTTAACTCTTTAAAACCAGCCTTCTCCCAAGCTTGTTGTAAAAATGGTTGCATATCTTTTATCATTTGTTTTTCTCCTTTATCTCTATTTTTGAAGAAAATGCTGTATTGTTCGCACCGTTTCTATCATGTGTGAAATAACAGCTATTAAATCATCAACATGGTCTTCTGTAATCGCTTTTTGAAATAGAACCTCTACCTTATTATGATATGAAATCGCTTGCTTATTATATTCGTATGAAACTTTCTGCATAATCATTCTTTCTTTTCCCCATATAGAACGCATTAATGTTTCAATTTCTTCGCATTTTACTTCTGGTTGTTCTAACGGGAATGAAAATGCTAGCTTCATTTCACAACCTGGTGTAAACTGAGGCACTTCTAGTATTTCACCAGACAAGTTCTTTGCATCCACAGATAATGAAAATGTTGCTTCTACTAATGGTTCAAACGGTTCTGTTAATTGAAATGAGATATGATATATACGACTTAATGAAGCAAGATCCATCATATCTTTTCGATCTGTTACAAGAATATCTCCATGTAGATCAAAATCATACACAGCACCTTCTACGATTACTTTTAAATTGTCAAAAGCAGTTGGATCAAACATAATTTCCTCCAAAAAACAGGCGCCTTTCGATGGAAAGGCGCCACTTGATGTATATATAGTTTACAGATAAACGAGATGAATTACAACCTTTTAGAATAAACCTACTGCTTTTCCATCTTCATTTACATCCATTTGAAGTGCTGCTGGTTGTTTTGGAAGACCTGGCATTGTTAACATTGTACCTGTTAACGCAACGATAAAACCTGCACCGATAGATGGTTTTAACTCACGAATTGTAACAATAAAGTCAGATGGACGACCTAATTTTGTTGCATCGTCAGAAAGAGAGTATTGTGTTTTCGCCATACAAACTGGTAGGTTACTCCAACCTTCTCCTTCATATTGAGCTAATTGCTTACGTGCTTTCGGAGCAAATTCAATATCTTTTGCGCCATATACTTTTTGAGCAATTGTACGAATTTTTTCTTCTAAGGGTAATTCTAATTCATAAAGTGGTGCGTAGTTGTTTTCACCTTTTTCGATTTCTTTTAGTACTTTTTCAGCAAGGTCAACTCCGCCTTGGCCACCTTTCTCCCAAACTTCTGTTAAGGATACTGCATAGCCACGCTCATTACACCACTCTTGTAAGTATGTAACTTCTGCATCTGTATCTGTAATGAATTTATTAATTGCAATTACGAAAGGCACACCGAAGCTTTGAATTGTTTCAACATGCTTCTGTAAGTTTTCCATACCTTTTGCTAATGCATCTACATTTTCTTCTTTTAATTGATCTTTTGCAACGCCGCCATGCATTTTAAGCGCACGAATCGTCGCAACAATAACAACTGCTTCTGGTTTAATGCCAGCTGCACGAGCTTTAATATCTAAAAACTTCTCAGCGCCTAAATCAGCACCGAATCCAGCTTCTGTAATAACATAATCACCTAATTTTGCTGCCATTGTTGTAGCGATAACACTGTTACAACCGTGAGCGATATTCGCAAATGGTCCGCCATGAATGATAGCTGGTGTATTTTCTAACGTTTGTACTAAGTTCGGCTTTAATGCGTCTTTTAATAATAGTGTTAACGCACCTTCTACACCTAAATCTTTAACCGTTACAGGTTGATTTGCAAAGTTATAGGCAACTACGATGCGAGATAAACGTGCTTTTAAGTCTTGAATATCTGTTGCAAGGCAGAACACGGCCATAATTTCAGATGCTACTGTAATGTCAAAACCGTCTTCACGTGGTACACCTTGTACAGGTCCACCAAGACCAATTACTACGTTACGAAGGGCACGATCATTTAAGTCAACGCAGCGTTTCCAAACGATTTTACGCGTATCAATTCCAAGTGTGTTTCCTTGTTGGATATGATTATCAATAAACGCTGCTAATGCGTTATTGGCAGTTGTGATCGCATGGATATCTCCAGTAAAGTGAAGGTTAATGTCTTCCATTGGTACGACTTGTGAAAAACCGCCACCTGCTGCTCCACCTTTTAATCCCATCGTCGGTCCAAGAGATGGTTCACGAAGTGCAATTACTGTTTTCTTACCAATTTTGTTAAAAGCTTGACCTAAACCAACTGTTACTGTTGATTTACCTTCTCCAGCTGGAGTTGGGTTAATTGCTGTTACTAAAACAACTTTACCGTCTTTCTCATCTTGTAAGCGCTTAAAAATATCAAGAGATAACTTACCTTTATAATGCCCGTATGGCTCTAATTCATCTTCTAAAATATTTAAATCAGCTGCAATTTCTTGAATCTTCTTCATACTCGCTTCTTGTGCGATTTCAATATCGGATTTCACTGTTGTAGTAGTTGTCATATACCCTAGTCCCCCTTTAATTGGTTCTGATGATATTGTATCAGTTTTTTGTATTTTCTGCACTTATTTACCTCCTAAAAATTCTTTCATTTCTTTATACGTTTTTTAACATAAATACCCATAAGAATGTTAACGATTGTTGCAACTCTGTAGGTAGTTGACCTAACATCTTCTCGTTTACTCCGCGCTTATATACGCCGATGCCATCTACAACTTTAAAACCTTGTTCTTTCGCTAACTGTTCAAATTCCCAAGGCATCATTGTATTACAAACAACGTCTTTTCCGTACAAGCGAGGATAACTATTCTCTCGTGGCTTTGCTGTCGGTCCTAAAATTGCAATACATGCATATCCATCTTTCTTTAACACACGCTTTATTTCATTTAACGCTCGTAATGGCTCTTCCGTCCATTCTAAAGAATTAATTGCCATAATTGATTCAAATTGCTCATTTTCAAATGGTAATGCAGAAAGATCTCCTTTTATAAAAGATAAATTCGGTCCTTCTCCGCGTTCCTTACCTTTTTGAATCATCACTTCCGATAAATCTACTCCCACTGCTTTATAGCCTGCGCGACTTAATTTATATGTACCGTACCCATCACCACAACCAACATCGAGCACTAGTGCTTCTTTCTTCACGTATTGTTCAAAAAACGGAATAATTGTGCTCCTACTCCCGCTGTCCCACATCTCTTGACTATTTTGATTCCAAAACTCTGCACTACTATCCCATTTCTTTTCTGCTGATTCATGCCAATTAAATTTCGTCATACATTCCCCTACCTTCACGTATTATCATTCATTTCATTCTACATCATTTTCCAAAATTCCTGTTTTATCCCGCTTGCAGTAAGATACCTACCTCAAAATTCAATGGATGCGGACCAGTTAATGGGAGAGAACTGCTCATAAAAATCCAATTGTTGCTGGCTGATAATCAGTCCTAGTGGAAAAAATCCCACACTTTATCTTCACTAGGAGATGGATATGTTAACGATGGAATGCGTATTCTCCAATTTTTGCTTTACTTGGGTTTAACTCATACTCATGCTCTTCTCATTTTGAAAGATACTATAGATACACCCAATTGAAAGAGAGGGATGTACATGCGAAGAAAGAGAAATCATCATTTTAAAAGTGGTGAAAAAAACGAAGAGTATGCTGCTGAAATATCACCAGCTGGCATTCCAATTAGACATAAGCGTAAAGAAATTGCAAATGAGATAGAAGGTACAAATACCGGCGCAATGGTAGGCTATGTCGCTTTATTTCTTTCGTTATTCTCCATTGCTTTTTATCCCGTTACGCTTGGCTCCCTAGCAATTTTAGTTGGCTTATTAGCTGTCAATTTCGGAGCAAGAACACTTGGATATACAGCAATTGGTTTTGGTAGTTTTTCTGTTTTATTTACTTTACTTTATCCGCTTGCTTTGTCAGCGTTTTAAAAAAACACACCAAGTTATACTTGGTGTGTTCATTCGTGATACAACATAATATGACCGCATCCACAACAATGTTTCGCTGTAATTTCTTGAAACACTGGATAATTTTCTTCATCTCGATGCTCAATAAATACTTTTTCAAATCGATACATGTTTGGTGCATATGCCCAATCTTGTTTCGTACGTGCATATAACGTTGAGGAAAAAAACTCCTCACCACCGCAAACGATACATGTGTTCTTCATCGCTATCCCTCCTATGCTTGTCTTACTTCATCTATATGAACATAAGCATAAAAAAAAGACCTTCTATTACTAGAAAGTCTTCTCTGAAACAAAAAGAAATGTACCAAACATTCCTACTCCGCTATATTCTTTTGAAACACCAGCTTCTGTTTTAAATGTTTGCTTTACAGTCATAAAGAATACACCATTTCGTGCATCTGTACTTTCAAATTGTAGTTTTTCTTTTTTACCCTCTACATTTTGCGTGCATTCAAAACTACTCTCATTACAATTCAACGCATACTTATCCTCTACATACACTTTAAAATCTGATTCTTTCGGACAAGTTATAAGTAATATTGCCACGAGAATAATACTTATAATACCCACAATTGTATAATATTTCTTCATTTGTACTCCTTTCAAATGACAAGAAAACTTGACTTCATACGCCAAGTTTTCTTAGTCAACAACCCATTGCCACTCTTGTTCTTTCTTATCAAAAATGAGCCAACCTGTTTCTGTTGCTTCCTCTTTCAATTCATCGATATTATCTAACACCTCATCCGTACTTTCATACGAACCAACTACATATACCGGAATTTCAAGACCTCTTCTTGACTCAATCTTCCCTGCTAGATCTATGTAAAGACCATCTTCCATTAGTGGAATCAGTCCCATGATCAATTCTTTTGAAATTGCTGGGAAAATTTTTGATTTTTGGAAGAAAGAAAAACGTTTCTTACCGAAAGCACCGAGTTTATACGGAATGACTTTACTTAACATTCCTACAAAATCAGCAATTCTACGATAATACACTTTGTTGTACCATCCGTCATCATGTGAAAAATAAACAAATCGATTTTTCAACAGCGGAAAGAATGTTCTTGCAAGTGGTTCTTTTTTGTGAGCCAAATATAATAATTCTGCAATTTCTTTCGGCTCTAATTCATCTAAATCGCTTGCATCATCAAAATCTACCCAACAAAATTCATCAAATTCATCAATCTCTGCTTGAATTAACTTATGTATATTTTCTTCCTCAACATATTCAAATAAAGTATGATAATGAAAATCCGTCCATTCAAAGTTGTGCTTCAAAAGCAACACTTGATGAAGCGGTGAAGGGATGTTACTCGCAAACTCTTTAAACGTAATTCCTGATGTAATAAAACAATGACCTCGACGATTACCATTAATATATATCATATTCTTTACTTGGTCAGATCCTCCAGACAAAGCACCTAGCCACCTTCGTTTTATATGTTTCAATTCTATAGCATATTTTAACATGAAAAATTTTAGAAACATAGAAAAAACTTCAAAAACTATTTACAATTTCATGTGTTTTATTACATAGTGATTACAAGAAAAAACGCCTGCTCATGAGCAGGCGTTTTTAAAGGATTTCATCAGGGTTTTGAGGATGATGATTTCCCTCTTTCTTTTCTTCTTTTTGGAACATCGATTGAATTTTATCAATTGTTTGTGGAGCTAATTCAATCATTTTTTCTGCTAAATGTGTCGCATTTTGTAGATGAAGAATATTTACTCCATCTTTATTCACCACAAGAAATGCTACTGGTGTAATAGAAACACCACCCGCGCTACCGCCACCAAATGCAGCGTTACCGTTCGCTCTTTGTCCATCATTCGTTTGGAAATCAGAACCTCCTGCTCCAAAACCGAACGCTACTTTAGAAACCGTTAACACCACACCACCGTCAGCCGTTTGAACAGGCTCTCCAACAATCGTATTTACATCAACCATTTCTTTTAAATTTTCCATTGCTGCTTTCATTAACCCTTGAATTGGATGATCCACCGTTCATAACCTCCTTTGTCATATCTTTCCTAGTTTTTCCGAAAGTTTGTGAACTAAACATAAAATTTAATATTGATTTCAAAAAACTTAAGTTGTAATATTTAGAAAAATAAAAAAGAGGTCGATTCGTTATGATGCGAAAATTAACAAAGAAAGATCATGAACAAGTATTCCCTTACCTAAAAGAAGAAGCAGCCCTTAACTTGTTTATTATTGGAGATATTGAAGCTTTCGGTTATGACACAGATTTTCAAGAATTATGGGGAGTATTTAAAGAGGATGGAACATTAAAATCAATTTTACTCCGATTCCACGATTCATTTATACTATATAGTAAAGAAGACTTTGTTACCACTGATTATGAGGCACTTCTTTCAGCGTATAAGCCGCTTAAACTATCTGGTAAGTCAACTATCGTAAAAAAATTTGAAACTTCTCCTACTATTCAACTAGGTGTCAAAAGTGATATGTATTTTTGTGAATGTCTAAATGGCAACAACGTACCTGACACGCCTATTCATGAAACGATTAAGCTTGCATCAATAGATGATGTAGATCGAATTATGCAATTAAGAAGTAGCATCACTGAATTCCGAACTGCTCATGAATCAGAAAAAATTTTACGACAATCTATTGAAACAAATACAGGACGTACATATTATATTGAAAAAGACGGTGCAATCATCGCATCCGCCTCTACTTCCGCTGAAAATTCATTATCCGCTATGGTAGTTGGTGTATGTACACACCCGAATTATCGTGGAAATGGATTTGCTTCACTCATATTACAAAAAATGATTCAAGACTTTACGAAAGAAGGCCGAACACTTTGTTTATTTTATAACAATCCAGCTGCTGGACGAATTTATAAACGACTAGGATTTAAAGACATTGGGATGTGGACGATGTATCGATAATAAGAAGTACTCTATAAGAGGAAATAGTCGTAACTTAGTAATACAAGCAAATTACAAAATAACTCACACCGTTATTATGAAGATGGAGAAACTACTTGTAAAGCCGTGCCCCTAACTAAAACATGTCATGTATTCAAGCTAAATTTAGACAGATAAACGCCCCAGTTGCATCTACTCCAGCAACTGGGGCTACATATTTATACTCAATTTCTTTCCACTACAAATAGAAATATTTATGAAACATTTATCACACTTATGTCGCTATTATCTTTCCGTACAAATGCCCTTCTAAATATTACTGCGTCTCATTATACTTTGCTTTAAAATCAATATATTCCTGTTTCACATCTTGGTTATTACCTTGATGACTATCAAAAGATGTGTGTATTTGTGATATATATTCTACTAACTTACCTTCATCATTTCGCTTCTTATAATTTATTACAATACTTACCTCCAATATCTGCTCTGAACTATCTTTAGAATCTATATGCAGTACAATCGATCCACCATCATATTCATCATATTGTATTTTCAACTTATCATTAACAATACTCTGAAACTCTGATTCATTTAGTTTATATCCAACTGTACTAGGTTGATCAAACTTTTTTATATCATCTCCGGGCTTCATCTTTAGTTTCCCTATTCCTTTTAAACGATCAACAATTAAGTTTACGTATGAAACATCCAGATTTGAATCCGGACTTTTCACCTGTCCATTTTTATACATAATATTAGTACGATAAACACCTTCTTTTTTATTATCTTTGCTGTCTACTGCTGAAGTAACCGCTTGTGTTGTACTTCCATATAAACTTTTATCTTTCGTATTATATATCCCTTCCGAAGTTTGATAGATTGTTTTTCTATGCTCTCCATCTTCCTTTTGTTCATATGTACTATATATACCTCTTTGTTTCACATACGCATACCCATCATCACTCGCAGACATAACCTTTCTCATGTCACCTTCATCCAAAGCTTTGACAAATGGCTTATAATCTATCTTCGTCTCCCCAAAACTACATCCACTTAATAAACTTGATACTATTAACAGAACTATCATCATCCTAGCTTTCTTCTTTAACTTCATACTGACACCCCCTTGATTTCTCTAGGCATTTTTAGGTTCATTACATTCCCATTTTGATAGTAATATAGTTCACCTTTACTTACCGGTATTTATTAACTCATACAGATTATATTGAAGATACTTTAATTTTTAATAGCATCGATTTTTATACAATCCTTAATTGTTTATATATTCCGTTCGAATTTTCAGAAATCAAAACTTATTTTATTTCTTTGGCTTGTTTTTTTTCCTTTTCTTCATAAAGCTTTAGTCTTTTCTGACGTTCCTTTTCGTGCTCTTCCCACGAAATATAAAATGACGGAAACTTAAATCTACAATAGGCTAATAATTGGAATTCAGCTGCACCTATGGCTACCGCGTACATTACAAGAGTTCCTGCTATATACCCTGCTAATATCTCTATTTCATAATCATTATGAAAATAAATTAAAATAAGAAGGATTGGTGCATATACCGTAATACCAATCATTACGTTGTTTTTTGTTTTACTAAAAAATGAAGCTGTCCTTTCATCCATACTAAATACTCCACTCTCTGCTTGTTTAAAGGTATCAATTGTTGTCACTAGATGAACAAAAACTGCTCCTAGAAACAATAAATCCACATACAATAATGTAATTTGATCAATCGAATAATTTGAAATTGCTGGAAGTATAAATAATGTGAATCCTATAGTTCCCAGCTGAAATGTACATAATAATATTACAAGCGCTTGCAACTTTTGACATTTAAAACGAACTTTTGGAAATAGATATAGAATTAAAAAGATTACTTGCAAGGTATATAAAACTAATTCAATACTAACAATTATTTTGTCAAAGAGATTTTGATAATAACCCCAGCCAAATTTAACTAATGCTCCCAAAATAAAAAGCATGAATAATGAACTATAAACAGTTGCGCCAAGTATAAACACCACGGAGCGTTCTGGGCTTAAGCGATTTCTACATGTTATTTTAAATTCATCTAAATCTTTTTCTTTTATATTCCACATATAATTACACCATCTTTTCTAACATCATGTAATAACTCTATATTTGTAAACAAACTAGGAGTAAATAAATGTTTTGGTATTTCATATTAAACTAGCCTTTTTTACTTTTTCTAATAAACATATAGTATAACAATAACATCGATATTAACCCTGTCCCACCGCCCAACACCCCTCCATATTCTTCTAGATATATGCAAAGAAATATACTACCAATAAAAAATATTATTCCGAAGATAACAATCCACTTCCCCAGAAACTCTGCTACTTTATATAGAATTAAAAAGATAAATATAATCCCAACAATAATAGGTGCTATTACACCTTCAAAAAAACCTTTTTCTTTTTTTACGGCTTTAGAATCTTTATTCAAGATCTTACATTCCTCCCTTTACTAGTTAATTTATGAATAATGTATTCATTCTATCTTCAATATAAGTTTACGAGTATCATTTATAACTTTCATTTCAGTTTTTGTTTCGCTTTTGTTCTTTCTCTCTTATTCTTTTTCTATTTGCTATAAATTCTTGGCGTTCCTTTTCATGTTGTTCCCACGTAATATTAAATGATGGAACTTTAAAGCGACAATACACCAATAGGACGAATTCTGCTGATACTACAGCAAATGTATATAATATTATTGTTTGTACAACATAAATTGCCATTTGGCTAAATGTATAATTAAGATTTAAAAAAATTAATATAAGTAGAACCATTACACCAATTGTCATTCCAATCGATAAATATAATTTTGCGTTAGTAAAAAATGAGACGGCTGGTCCTTCCGATTTATATCCTCCATGTTTTGCCTTTTTAAAAACATCAATTGTAGTTACAATGTGAGTACAAAGCGCCCCTAACATTATTAAACCAATATAAACTAACGTTTTATTATTACTTGGAAAATCAAACATTCCTTCAACCATCATAACAATAAATGGTAATGTTGCTAATTGAAAAGAATAAAATAAAGTCACGATGGCTTGGAGTTTCTGTAATTTAAAAGCAACCTTTGAAGACATGAAAATTATTAAAAAAATCAACTCCAAAATGTATAACTTTACCTCAGATCGTACCAAAAATGTTTCAAAAGGTGTTAAAGAAATCTTATCACCGTTCAGCAAAACACCTAAAAACATGATGAGCATTGGTATAGAAGTATATACAAAAACTCCCCCATAAAAAATTCTTATATAATCCGGACTTAATCGATTTCTATTTTCAATTTCAAAAAGACCCATATCTCCTTCTCTTATATTCCACATTCAGTTTTTCACCTTCTATACAGTTTAAATAATTTTCATTCACTAAATTCCCATTACATTCGTAACTTTTTTAAGTATCTTCATCTTTTGTATAACTAAATTTAGATAATCTTGTATGTATATCATCACTACATTAATTGCCGTACATAATCCGAATGCTTTTGATAGTACAAATAGCCTTCTTTCTCCTCAAAAGCTCTAAATATTCTTCTCTCTTTCACTTAACCATATCCCTCATACTCTATTTTTGTTTCTCTGAAATTGCACTCACTTAGTAAAAACGTTACTGTTATCACAATTGTATCTTCAGAAAGTTGATAACCTCCCATCGACAATATGCTAGGAGGTTATTACAGTTATTTAAAATTTGTTTTTTATTTTAATGGATTCGATTTTTGCAAATAATAATGTTATTTAATTTGAGAGAAGCGAATACTAAAAACATACTGCTTAATAACTCGTAATTAAGTCTTCACCCTCATATCTAGGGTCTTTCTCAACTTTACCATCTTTTGTTTTGATGACTTTTAGTCTACCTAACCACTCTGCTCCGTTATATGTCTCTTCACTTACCCATACATTATGCTTTTTACCATCTACCTCAACTACTAGTGTGGGGTGTGTAAATATAAATTCCTCCTCTACGTGCCTACCTACAATTTCTGCATTTAATGATGTACCTTCTTCAACTAATTTACTATTTTGATACCCTTCGATAATAGGTAATCCAATAAACACAAAAAATATCAGTCCAAATACGATTACTTTCTTCTTTGTACTCCATTTATTCTTTTCTTTCAATTCTTTCTGTCTCGCTTCTCTTTCTTCGCGTTCATCCAAGCTCTCATTTAAAGCATCTTCCCATGCCTTAATTTCCGCTTCGATTTCTGCTTCAGCTCTTGCTAGTTTTTCTAATTGTTCATCGGTTGCTACCATCTCATATGACTTATCTCTAACCAAACGAATTTCAGCACCATTTTCTTTTACTTTTCGCAAGTCTTTTTCTGTACAATTAAACTCTCGAATGATTTCCCCTTGTGTGTTTACCAGTCTAACGTAAATGTTTTTTTTCTCCTTCTTCTTAAACATCTGAACTCCCCCTTATTTGTTTCCTATCATAGATAACCCTATTGCAATTAAGAGAAAGAAAACGATAATAAGGAACGTCTTCCCTTTGCTTACTTGTGTTGTAGAACCTTCCAAGACAGCCCATATAAAAATTTGGAAAAGAAGAATACCTAGGAGAATATCAACTAACTTGTTGCTACTCTTCTTTAGTGGTTTTTCTTCTACTATCGGTTTTATCTGAACAGCTTCCTTTCTTATTTGTTTCGGTTTCTTTTTCTTGCGTCTATGATTCCCCCAACTTACTCCTTTTAGAATAACTTTTTCCTAACTATAAAAATACCGAAATATCCCATTTTCATCGTATAGGATAAAATGATTTATTTCTTCACAAATAGATTTCCACCATAAAAAACAGTCTATGACTATTATTTACAAATGTTATTTCAACTTTTATTTTATTCTTTTTCTATTCGCTATAAATTCTTGACGTTCTTTTTCATGTTGTTCCCACGTAATACTAGATATTTAGATTCTTATTCAATCAAAAATAGACTTTCCTCTTTCCATGTTGGAAGAGGAAAGTCTATTTATTTCTAAATATATTATAGCCCTTGTTTTATTAATAATTGTTACTTATTATTTTCAGCCTTGTTCTTTATCGTTTTTACAAATTCATTTCGCCATATTTTAAAATTGTGAGCAAATTTTCCTTCAATAGAATTTTTATATCCTTCAAATTTTACTTCTAAAATATCAAAGTCATTGAATAATTTATATGTCTCTGCCGTCAATCCTACTGGGTGTAATACCCCACCATAATCATAGAAAGTGTCTTCATCGAGAAGTATTCCTCTTGTAGTAATTACATACTCTACATCTTTTTCTTCCTCAGTACTCAACCTCACTACACTTCCTAAAGGCAAAACTTTCTCCATATAATCTTTCATATTAATTCACCGATCCTTTTAATACGATAATTTTCTCTTCTATTTTTTGTCGCCTTTTTTCTAATTGGCGGATACGATCAATAAAAGCATCACGTGTTTTACCTTGCAAACTATTATCAATACTACTTTCTAATCTTCTAATATCTCCTGTCAAAGATACAGCTGCTTTTTCAAGTTGCATAACAACGTTAATAATTTGATCTCGCCCACCACTGTCCGGAAATGTACTATGAACCCTCGACATTATCATATGTAAATCCATCCTCATACCCCCTTCCTTAACATTTATCAATAATAGGAAACCGAAGCTAACTCTTCATCTTTTGCTATCATAGAAATTACCGCATCTGTTACATCTTGACTTAACTCTTTTAAATCATTTGAAAGTTCGTTCACATCTCTGGAAATCTCTACTAATAATGAACGATTTAATCCTCTACTACCATCATTCATAAAATAGTTTAATAATGATTGGCGATGGCTTCTTACATAATCTCCAGCAATTGAAGCAATATTTGTATCAATTTCAAAGTCACCTTTAAATACATCTAAAATATCTTGAACAAGAGAAGATGCTACTTCTTTTGCAATTGCTATAATTTCATCACGGGATAAATAAAGAATGATGCATCCTACTAAAAAATCTACAGCTGCGTTAAATACTGATTCTAACACTTCAAGTACCTTTTCCTTACATTTTGCTAATTTATTCTCTATCCAATCCACAGCCGCATTCACCTGATTTCTAACTTCTTGTATAACTTCCTTACTAAATTTCAAAGCTTTTTTTCCTGTTTCTACACCTATACTTGCTATTTTTGTTGCTAGAGCACTAGTATCTCCCACTACTGTTATTGCAACTAGAATTGCACTGACTGGGGTTCCATTTACCACTAAATCCACTACAACTTCTTCTGTTGTACTTAATGTTTTTTTTCCAGTGATTCCTTTATATAGGTCCCCAGCAGATTCTGATATTTCTAAAAAACCAAATTTCCAATCAAATCCTGTTTCGCTAACCTTTTTCAATTTATCTATTGCTACATTCCCATTCCTAGAATAAAATTTTGGATCATATAAAAAAGAATGCCCTTCCCCATTTTCCATTTTATAAACCTGTCCAGGTATTACAAAATCTGCGGCCTTAATGGCGCCATACAAAGGATCATATTCATTTATAAGACTGCGGCAATTTTTCATATTGGTCCCGTATCCGTACTTAACCACATCTTTATTTAAAACAGGCGCAGGATTTAAAGCTAATACGTTTATATTATCTTCTTGATGTCTTAATGCAACTGTATTCGCTGCTCCGCCACCTAAGGAGTGCCCTAGTAAAGTTATCTTCTTTCCTTTATTCTTCGCCTTGACTTTTTCATAAAATTTTTCTGCTTGACTATACTGAAATTCCGCTAATGACCCCAATATAGGTGAATTAGTTAAATTATGTAGCCCAATTGCTCCATCGGTTGCTAAATCGCCTACCTGATTCGGTTGAGTTCCAACGTATACTATGAAAATCTCATCCGTATCTTTACTTCGTAAGGCATATGCTCCAAACCCTGATGTTGGATGGTTATCATCATCAGCTATAAGCTCAGCATTAAAATTTTTCTCTAATTCCCTCTGATTTGTCTTTTCATTTGAATTACTATATATTTTCTCTTTCCCATTATATTGATAAATATCTCTACCAGCTAACCTCAGCTTACCTACATCGCTATCTATTTTAAAGTCCTCTTCATTTTTCATTTCTCTCCCCACATTAAACTCCTCCTAATATAAATTATTGCTGATTTATATACTCCTTTTCATAATCTATATATTCTTTTTTGGAATTTTGATTATTTTCTTCCCTAGCATGATAATATGTCGAAATTTCTTGATTTCGCTTTATAATTTTATTCTCTTGTTTTTCTTCATAATTTACCGAAATAGTAATTTCCATTATTCTCATATTATTTTCTTTTGCATCATTAGGTGTATTAAATTCAATCATTAATACTGCAGAATCAAATTTATCATATTTTAAATTTAACTTATCATTAATTATGCTTTTAAACTGTAATTCCGTTAAATTATAGCTTATTATGCTCGGTTCACTAAATCTTTTTTTATCCTCACTTGGCTTCAATTTACTCAGTCCGTTTAACCCTCCAAATATTAATTTTACATATGAAATATCTATGCCTTGATTCTGGGGTATTAAACGGGATTTTTCATTTTTTAAAATTGTACTATAAACAGTTTCTTTTTTGTAATTTTGATTGTCACCAACGTTTTTGTCATTTTTTATATCAGTAGCAACCTTTTGAGTTGTTTCCCCATATAAATCTTTATCTTTCACATTATATACTCCATGAGTTGTTTGATATATTATCCTACTATGTTCACCGTCTTCTTTTTCTTCATAAGTACTATCGCTAACCTCTTCTTTCACATACGCATACCCATCATCACTAGCAGACATAACAGTCTTCATATCCCCTTCATCCAACGCCTTTACTAATCTCTCATACTCTATCTTTGTCTCTCCAAAACCACACCCACTTAATAAACTTGCCACTATTGACACGACTATCATCACCTTAGCTTTCTTCTTTAATTTCATACTGTCACCTCGTTAGTTACTCTAGGCATTTTTAGTTTCATTATGTTCCCTTTTTGATAGTAATACACTTCATCTTTACCTAATGGTGCTTCGTTGCTTATATATTTTATGTTGAAGATACTTTGATCATTTAATGGCATTGCGATAATTGCTGCTGTTAGCTTACTTCTCATTTTCATAGGTAGAGCTTCACGATTTCGGTCCATGTAGTCGTGGTGACCTGCTAATACAAAGTAAATACCTACTGTACGAGATAAATCAATTAAAGTCGCTGCATCCTCCATTTCTAAATAAACAAATTTACTAAACTCTTCAACATTTGTCATGATAATGAGTTGTTTTGTGAATGCAGGAATTTCTCTACCTTCTTGTCTTGCTTGTGCTAATTCAAGAGCTCGTTCACGAATTACTTCCATCCAATACTTCGCATGCATATTGATTTCATTTTCGTCTACAATGTAGTGCGTCACATCGTCTTTATATTGAACGAAACTATACTCTGCTGTATCCACCAACGTCACACTTTCAAAATAATCTTTATTCAATTGAGATAGGATGCTAGATACAATTTGTTTTCTCATACTATCATCTACACTATAAATCATTAAATGATCATTCACTGCAATATCATGAGCTACAACTTCTACGTTTGCAAAATCAAGCCCCATTGGAATTCTTGCTGCTTGTAGAGCTTTTGTAACGTCTTTATTTTTACGATAAGTAGCAATATCAATCACTTCTGGCATCATTGGAATTGCCTTCGGACGTTCTCCATCCCATTCTCGATCCATATCATTTGCTTCTTGTTGTAATAATTGAATTTGCTGTAATTCATCTTCTGCTTTCGTAGGTAGTGCAACCTGGAATAATGTAGGAGATTCTAGTTTTATTAACGCTCTTCCTGCTGTTTCTTCCACTTTTATATCAGATCTCCCTACAATACTAGCTACTTCACTTTGATCAATCATATATAGGCAAGTTTGGATTTTAATATTATTGTACAATTGAATTCTAAGTGCATTTTGTCGCCCTGCACTAATTAAGGTATGAATTCCTAAACTTGCACCATCTCGGACAATTTGCATAATTAGCATTTCAAAGCTTTCATAGAACTTCGCTTCTTTTACTGCATCATAATTGTCGATTGCAATAATAATATGTGGTATTTCTTTCCCGCTTGCCTTTTCATACATTTCAATATTTGCAACGTCATATTCACTTAATAATCGTTTACGATTTTTCATTTCTTGAGTTAATCTTTCAACAAACTTTAAACATTTTTCAGATTCATCAATCGTAATCGTATCCGCTACATGAGGTAATCCTTTCAAAGGTAGAAGACCATTTGTTCCAAGGTCCACTAAATACACATGCAAATGCTCCGGACTATGCTGACGAGCTACATCCATAATGACTGATTGTAAGAATGTTGATTTTCCGTAGCCTGGACTTGAGAAGACCGCTACGTGTCCGTCTTTACTAATATCTAGTGTTAATGGTGTTTGTGATTGTAATTCAGGCTGATCTAGTAGGCCAATTGTTGCTTGTAATGGTTTCTTTTCTTTCGTCCATGCTTCTTTGAACTGAATAGCATGTAAGTCTTGTAAATATACGCTTTCTGGAAGTGGTGGTAACCACGGTCTTGCTAATGCTTCAATTTCATTTATTTCTGCGTAATCGTGAATGTAGTCAATAACAGCATCCAGTTCAGATGGTACGCTTATTACTTCTTTACTGCTACCAAGTCCACTTAAATCTTCACTTAATATTTCATATTGTCCTAGATCATTTATTGCATAGATTGTTGCGTCTAAATGTTCTTTATCCTCTTTGTTTTCTACATAGTCTGCTCCGCTCCAAGCTGATTGGAATAGTTCATAAATTTCATTATTCCCAACTTGTAAGTAAGCACGTCCTGGTAATGTAATTTCAGCGGCATCTGGCGTTTTTAAGATTTCATTACTATCTGACGTATTTTGAACTTTTAGTGCTAGTTTGAATTTCGAGTTACTCCAAATTTGATCATCTACAACACCACTTGGTTTTTGCGTAGCTAATATTAAATGAATTCCGAGTGAACGACCGATACGCGCTGTTGAAACTAACTCTTTCATAAATTCTGGTTGTTCTGACTTCAGTTCCGCGAATTCATCACTAATTAAAAATAGATGTGGCATCGGTTCACTTACTAAGCCTTCTTTATACAGTTTTTGATACTGATTAATATGGTTTACATCATTTTCGCCAAATAATCGTTGTCTTTTTTGTAATTCAGCTTTAATTGATGCGAGCGCTCTCATACTTTGTGCTCCATCTAAGTTCGTAATTGTTCCTAATAAATGCGGTAAGTTTTTGAATAAATTCGCCATTCCGCCGCCTTTATAGTCAATTAGTAAAAAGGCTACTTCGTACGGGTGAAAATTGACTGCTAGAGATAAAATATACGATTGTATAATTTCCGATTTACCTGAACCTGTTGTACCTGCTATTAATCCGTGTGGTCCGTGTGCTTTTTCGTGTAAGTTTAAGTTTACGATATCTTCTTTACCACGTAATCCAAGTGGTACGGCTAAAGATTTATGCGCTGCATTTTTCTCCCAGCGACTTGTGATATTCAGTTCTTTTACTTTTTCAACGCCGTACATTTCTAAAAATGTTACGCTTTCTGGAATACTATTTTTTAAGTTTTGCAAATGATTTAATGGTGCTAATGCCCGTGAAATATCTTCTAAATTAAACCCTTTCGGTACGTGATTTAGTTTAAATTGACGGTTAACAAGCTCTCCTTGCTCTAAGATGATGTTCCCTTGTTTTGCATCTCTTATATCTATTACCGTTTTCACATGCTCCGGTAAACTTTGCATAACATCTTGTACAAATACAAGTGATACACCTAATTGACTCGGATCATCATTAAAGAATTCCATAACAACATGGTCTAATATTAGTTTTTCATCTGTAATGAGAACGACATAGTGCGGTGTAAAGTACATTTTTTCATTAGTAGAACTTTTTTCATCTAGTTTTAATTTTCGTTCTTTCAATATTTGATACAAACTATTTAACACTTGATCACGGCTACGATCATGGTATACAAATCCACGTACATTTATATCGCGAACACTTCCATGAGGTAACCAGCGCATCCAATCCCATTTTTCTTTTTCTTCTTCCGGAAAAATAGTAATAAACTGCAAGTCATAATAACTATGGAATAAAGCCGTTTGTGCAACTAATAATTGTAATTGCTCTAACACTAAAGAGCGTTGGCCAATATAACCGACTGGTCCATTCATTAAATCTGTTACAACTGGTACATCTTCCAATGATAGATAACGCTGTCTTAGTTCACGTGCTATATCGATTAATTCATCTTTCGTTTGACTAAATTCTTCTTCATTAAATTGAATTTCAAAACTCGTATTAGCTTGTCCTGTTCCAACGCTAAATGTTAAGAAATCATGATGTAACATTGTTTTTTCATAAATTCTAGGATTTACTTGAACTGCCATATTACGTATTACTTCTACATTTGGATTGTGATAATGTAATGCGTGACGCTGTTTTTCACTTTCTGCATGTAAATCTTTCGTTTTTTGTTTTATATACTCTCTATAGCTTTTATCTCGTTCAACAATGTCGACTTTATATTGCTTCAAATTTTTAATATACGATGTGACAGAAACAATGATTGTTACTAATGTCATCGCAATCGATGCGATAATAAACATTCCATATTTCATGAAAATAGCAAGTAATACAGTTACGACAATCATGACAAGTGAAGGTGCAATGATTCTTGCTAAATGCTCCGTTGGTTTTGATGGCATACTTGAAGGCTTTGCAATTGTCATTTTCTCTTCTGGTTCACGGTAAATAATACGTGGTGAACGATGATAGTCTGGATAACCACTTTGATAATTCGTTTCTGATTCTACTAAAATAGGTAACGCAGATTTCACTTTATCTTCTGAAGAAAGTACTTGAATGTCTTCACTACCAATCTCCAATAAAATACCATCAAAATATAATACGTCTCCTGATTCCAACATAACGCTATCTTTTAACTTCGTATAATTATGAAATACATCCCCGCCATACACGTTCACTTTAAAAGAATCGTACAACGTTTCGCGAGATAGCATTAAATCTACACTAGTCCCGGTAATAGAAATATCATCGTAATCGTTTTGACTCACTGTAAGAGAATGTTTCGTTCCAATATCAAACACTTTAGTTGTGCCAACAATAGATATAAAGATTTTCAAGCTCACATCTCTTGTTTTCCCAATCTCAATTTCCTTATTGAATTCTATTAATTGATCCTGTACCATCCAAGCATTTACTTCATTATTCCACTTTAACTCTACTTCTTGTTCTAAACTTGGATTCGTAATATCATTTGTCCACTCTTTTCCAATCGACACTATTGATTGCTCATTTGGATGTAATGTGCACTTATATATTTTGTCTCCATAAGTCAATACTAATAGTTGCTCCATCCGTGTTCACTGCTCCTTTTCAACTGTCTCATCAAGTGCTTACTCTTTTTTCTCTGTGTCCGACAAATTTTTATCGTTTGATGAATTGCCATATTTCTTTTTATATTCATCTAATTGTTGCTCATATGTTTTTAACTTTTGATCACGTTCTTCCCCTGATAAATCTGGATTATTTTTCAGTGATTCAATTTGTTTAACAAGGCCGTACATAATAAGCTGAGGATCATCAAGTGTCTTAGCTAAATCTAATGATTTATCAAAATTACCTTTTCCGTTATACATCCAATACAGCAAATACTTTTCATCACTTTTCAAACTAATATTTTTCATAATCGATTTCTTTTGAGCTTCACCTAGTTTTTCAGCTGTAATGTATGCGAATGCTAACTCATATTTAGATGCAATCGGTAATGATTCAAACTCCTCTTCATTCAATTGCGTAATGACTTTGTCATAATCAGTTGCTATGAAACTTGCATTTGCTTCTAACAATTTATTTTGATAAGGAAATTTTATAAAAGTGAAATATATTAAAGGAGCAGCTAAAATAACTGTCGCCGCTATGAAGGAAAAAGCTAAGTATTTAAATGATTTATAGCTTTTTTTAGGTACTAACTGCATATTTTTTTCTGTTTTTGTTTGTTCCTTCTCAAAGCTGTCATCAAGAAACTGCAGTAATGCATCTAAGCTTTCCATTTGAGCAACGGTCTGTTCAAATGTTGTTTCTTTTGCATCTTTTAGTAACCCAGCATACAAATCATCAAAGTTATGTTTTTGGGAGAATAAAGCAATAATTAGACACTTATATTGTGTTAAAAATTGCTCTTCTAATAACGGGGTTGGCGGAACAATATCTCGAATTCCTCTATGTATAATACTTGGTATTAAATTAGCATTAAAAACTATATTGTCTGGATGTAAAAAGAACGTGATTCGTTTATTTAAATATTTACGAAACTGCGCAACATTCCGAAGTAGTCTTAATTTCTCATTTCTTCCAAAACGGCTAAGATCGTCCCACTTATATAATTTTTTATCTACTTGATATAGAAACGTAAACATATCATCCGTTTCTTCTATTGTTAATGGTACAAATTCAGATGATTCGCCCGTAATTATATCGAATTGACGGAAGTCTTTTATACGTGTTTGAGATTTGGTCATCTCCAATTTCCAATTTTCTTTTTCTATTTGAAATTGATAGTTCATTGCATCAATTTGAATTATTTTTTCCGTCATGTTTATCCTCTTCTCCTTTTCTTTATAACCCGTAATAACTTATTTTCAAATAACTAAAAGTAAAAAATATTCTTTATAAAACTTGCAAAATATCTCCATCTGTTATTTGGTGATCAATTAAACGATCATTATCTGTTAAAACAATTGACTTATTTTTCACTTTAATTACAAAATGTGAACCTTCATGATTATCAATCTTTAGCGTATCTAATAAGTTTTTTAATAAATATTTAATAGATTGATGATTCGGAATACGCAAATCATATGTATTTCCATTCCATTTACTAAAATCTACTGTCACATTGATATGTGTTTGTATTGCCATCGCTTTACCTCCAACTTTTACGAAGAACCGTATAAATACCGATGCAAATAAGTAGAATGCCGCCGCCAAATAATAATATTATTGTTATACTAATTGGCTCTTCATTCATTGTTTCATTACTCGCTACTTCATCTGCACTTTTTCTGACAATGTATTCACTGCTAAACAAACTATTTTTCGTATCTTTAACACTATTATTCTCTTTTGGTTTTGTAAAAAGAGAATCTCGCAAAGCTTCCATATCTTTTTGTTCTTTCTTTTTCTTTTTCTCAATTTCTTCTTCTATATCTTTGTTAAATAACTCAATCGATGCTTTATCTAATTCTGTTTCCTTATGTTCCTTTTTATTTTTTTCTTGGTCGCTTTCTTCAAGTCGATCCACTTTAAACTTAATCTTCCCATCATCACCAAGATAACTGTCAGCCGCGCTCCTTATCGGTAGCGCGACAAACAGTAAAAGGATAGAGAGAAATGATAACTTAGCCACTATGCTCCATTGTTTGATCATTTACTTCTTTTTCCTCCCATTTCTTATGCCATACAAATAGATTACTAACCAATCCAATAATGGCAATTACAAACAATACGACAAAAATAACTTTCCCAGTATCTTTACCACTAATAAAATCATTTAGAAAACTTTCTATATACTGAAGCGGTGAGAATTGACGTATCTTTCCGACAGAAGACATTTGATCTACTTTACTTCCAACTGCCTCAGTTAAAAATAGGTACATGCTTAAAAATACTAATAGTATAAACATACCTACCATTTTTATTTGTCGTAATAAGTAGGTTGAGACCAATACAAACGCCATCATAATAAATGTGATGAACGCAATCCATAGTAAACTTTGATCCTGACCGAACTTTAAAAGACGCCCAGAAATGATACCTATACTAATCCCTTCCACAATTGATATACCGAAAGCTACTACTGTAGTTGGTACATTCATATCAATTAATGAGAATTTCTCTTCAAAATGATCTGATTGCATTCGTTTCTTTTCTTGATTCGCAATTGCGTATGCTGTAAATAATGCAACAATGAAACAAGTTAATACAATTAAGTATGGTGTAAAAGCATTTCCTGCTACAATTACTCCATCATTTTGCTTTTGAACTGGACTAGCTAAAAAGTCATATAGCATCTCATTTTGACGATCTCCAATACGGCTATTCGCTAAAATTTTCGTAAAGTTTTTGGAGAATGATTTATCATCTTCCATTTTCTTCGTAAAGTCATTTAATAATAGATCAGCTTTTGAAACAATTGTCGTTCCGCTGTCTTGAATTTCTTTTGCTTGTCCATTAATTTGATCAAATGTTTTATATACATCGTCTGAAGTTGCTAAACTATGCTTCGAACTTTCGACCAATGACTGACTTTGCATCATTAATGATTTAATACCAGAATCTAACGATAAAATAGCTGTTTGCTCACCAGCATGATTTGTTGTTAATACTTGCTGCTCTTCAACTAGCTTTAAGCTATTCTCACGCCATTTCGCTAAACCTTTTAAATACTCTCCTAAATTTTCATTCATACTAGTTGCTTGTTGCGTCGTTCCATTTAATTTCTCCGCTAGTAGCATAGAATTTTGATCCGCACTAGTAATAGATTGTTGATAAGAGTTTATTTTTTGTTTTAAACCTGACATATCTTGCTTTATTTCTGTAGTAATACTTGATGAAACAAGATTTGAAATTAAATCAATTAAACTTTGTTTATTTAATACGTGGTACAAAGATTGATCCGTCGCAATTGCATCTAAACTTCCCTCTTCTAACTTAGGACCTACATCTTTCGTTCTTAAATCAATCCCATAATACATTTCGTAAAGGCTCATTAAACCTTGATAACTTTCGACTGTATCTACTGCTTCTTTTATTAATACACTAGATATATTTTTTGTTAATACTTCTGCTTTTTGATGTACTACTTGATTCGTTGTACTTTCAGTAACTTTACCGTTATCTGTTCCCGTTTCGCCTCCTGGATTTCCTCCGGTCCCGTTGTCTGTTCCCGTTCCGCCTCCTGGG
>NZ_KV827797.1:0-7301 GCF_001836235.1 Bacillus sp. HMSC036E02
TGTCATCGGCGACTTGTTCTATATTACACCCCTGTAGATCAATCGTCAATACCTTTTATCTTTTTTATTTTATAAATCATAAAAGCTTTGCCTTCTCTTAATTTCTAATACATCCTTAGAACTTCTTAAACTTATGTATTCAAATTAACAATCTGCAGCCTACACTCTCTAACTTAATACTAATACTTTTCTAAAGAATGAATGTGAGACCAAGTAAATATATATTAAGGATAGTATTTTTTCTTTTAGTACGTTCTCCCTCCTGCTCATCTCTAGGGGGATTATAAATAAAACACTTCTCTTCTTTACCTTTAAAAAAGGGAAAGAAATCTAATACCCTTAGGAGGCGTTATGAAATGCATGTTAATAAAAAGATAATTTATGTATCCCATGATGCCCATTTCCACGGAGCACAGCTACTTTCTTTACATACTATTAAGGCTCTTAAAGAAAACTTTGATTACTCTGTTGCAATTATTTCTATTGGATCCGGTATTTTAATTCCCGATTTTCAAAAGTATGGTCCTGTTTATTGTCTCGAGCAAGGTTATCAAACAGAAGAAAAGGTCGAATTATTAATAAAGGATTTATTATCACAGAATTTTACCCTCGCCATATGTAGCACTGTCATAAGTGGCGATATCGTCGCATTACTAGCTAGACAAAATATAAAAGTTGTTTCATTAATACATGAATTACCGCATTTAATACAACAGTACTCTGCTGAAGGGAAAGCTAAAAACATCGCTGAATTTGCTTACAAAGTTGTCTTCCCTTCACAATACGTATATGAAAAATTTCGTACAATCACTGAATTGGATCCTCAAAAATGTCACATTCTCCCTCAAGGTTTGTTTAACCACAATCCTTATAAGAACAATATTGCAAAAGCTAGAAATGAGTTACGTAAGAAGCTTAACCTGCCTCTAGATAGCAAAATCATCTTGGGTGTAGGCTTCGCAGATTATCGGAAAGGGATAGATTTATTCTCACTTATCTCTTACTCAGTAAGAAAGACTCACAAGGATATTCATTTCATTTGGGTAGGGAGAACAAACGTTCAATTCCTGAATACACTGCCCCCTAAATATAAAGCACATTTCACATTAGTCGATCCTACTCCCGATATCGGATTATATAACGCTGGGGCTGACTTATACTTATTAACTTCAAGGGAAGATCCTTTTCCAAATGTTGTTTTAGAAGCATTAGATGCAAAACTTCCTGTTATAGGGTTTAAAAATGCTGGAGGTTTTGAAGATGTTGTTACAGAAAAAACTGGTGCCTTAGTAGACTTTTTAAATTTACCCAAAATGCTAGAAAAAATATATGAATTTATTCATGATGAGGGATTACGATTACAAAAGGGAAGCTTTGGCCAAGAACTTATCGAAAAAAACTTCAATTTTCTTAATTACATTTATCAATTACTAGATCTTCTCGAACATAATTACAAAAAGATAAGTGTAATCATACCGAACTATAATTATGAAAAATACTTACCTGATCGAATCGAATCAATATTAAACCAAACCTACCCTCTTTACGAACTAATTTTCTTAGACGATGCCTCCACTGATCATAGCGTATCAACTTTTAAAAAGCTGCTTTCAAAAGAAAATAAGACCCACCTGAAGGTTCAACAGATTATTAATGATAAAAACTCTGGTTCTGTATTTAAACAATGGATAAAAGGAGTCTCTGCAGCAACTGGTGATTATATTTGGATCGCAGAGGCCGATGACCTATGCGATAAGACATTTTTACAAGAGGTGATACAGGGGTTTTATATAAATAACAATATTACCTTAAGTTACACACAATCAAAACAAATAGATGAACAAGGAAATGTATTGGCTAATCATTATTTAAATTACACAAATGATATCGATAAAGAAAAATGGAAAGCCCCCTATTTTCGAAAAGGCGTCGAAGAAATACAAGATACGTTACTTATCAAAAACACTATACCTAATGTTTCAAGTGTAGTTTTTAAAAATATAGATATGAAGAAAACGGAAAAACAGTTAGAGAAGTTCAAAATAGCTGGCGACTGGTTCTTCTATGTTTCTCTTCTTACAGAGGGAGATATTTACTTCAATCCAGCCCCCTTAAACTATCATAGACGACATTTAAGTAGCGTAACGAGAACAGAAGATTCATACTCCCATTACAATGAAGTTGTGCAAATGCAAAATTTCATTAAAGAAAAATTTACTATCGACGACATTTCTAAAATGAAAATGTATACATATAGAAAGTATCTTAAAGCATACTTAAAAATTTAAACATGTGCTTTCTATGCCATCAATATCTCTTGTAAGTTACTACTATTACTCAAGGGAGGAATACTCTTTGAAAGACTTTATAGAGGAACATAAAGATTTAATTTCTCAAATCGCACACAGCTATAATGTAAATGCAAGTATCCATCCTGAGGATCATATCTTTCAGTTCATTGTCACTAATCCTGTCTTCCCATCAAAAAAAGAAGCGATAGATTACTACTTTAAAGATGGGAAAAACTCAGCACAAATACTCTTAAACTTAATTACTTCCCTTTATCCTCCTACAGGCAATCCAATTCAATTGTTAGAATTTGCATCCGGATACGGCTGCGTAACACGTCATTTATTAAATCTACAAACGAGTTTGAGTATAACCGCTTGCGATATACACGAAGAGGCCATTTCCTTTATTGAAAACAAATTAAATAATTCTTCTATATTATCTCATCCTGAGCCTGAACAGTTAAAATTGGACTCCTCTACATACGATATCGTTTTTTGTCTATCCTTTTTCTCTCATATGCCTGATACAACTTGGTTTCGTTGGCTGCAAACATTGTATAACGCTGTTTCACCTGGTGGTTTATTCATTTTCACAACCCATGGCTATCAAAGCAAAAAATACTTCGGGTTTCCAAATTTAAATGAAAAGGGCTATTGGTTTCTCTCTTCTAGTGAACAATTTGATTTAGATGTGAATCAATACGGACAAACGATAGTTAGCCCCTCTTACGTGTGTGACAAAATTAAATTATTACCCCATAACCCAATTATTAAAAAGTATACCGAAGGATTTTGGTGGGAACATCAAGACCTTTGGGTTATAGAAAAAGAAATAAAATAATAACCCACGCTCTGCTTATATACAAGTAGAGCGTGGGTTATTATTTTTTACTACATAAAAACTCTTCAATCCATAGCTTATTTAATCTAATCCCATGTTTAAAATCTATTTTAGGTTCCCAATTCAATTCTTGTTTTACCTTATCAATATTTAAAATGATTCTTTGAACGTTCTCTTGTTTTTGTTTGTAACAGATAAAATCCACTTTTCTTTCTGTTATTTTCTCTAATTCCACTATAATTCGTTTTAAAGAAAGACCTTTGCCACTCCCTATGTTGTATACGCAAGATTTCAATTGATTTAATTGTGCTAGTTGTATAGTAATTTCAACTAAATCATCGATATAAATATAATCTCTAATAATCTCCTCTGGATTCCCATATATATGAATCCTTTCATTACTGAGATGCTGGTACAAAAAACAATTTATCGCCCCAACTTTTTTTAAAGGGTTTTGGTATTTTCCATACGGATTAGAATATCTACATACAACATAATCTATTCCATATTTTTTCTTATAAAAATACAAATAATTCTCCAGCGAAACTTTTGTTATTCCATACGGGGAAAGTGGTCTTAATGGATGTTTCTCATCAATAGGCAAATATTCAGGTTCACCATAAACTGTGCCTCCCGAAGAAGCTAATATAATTTTTTTAATACGAAATTCTTTAACACTTTCCATGAAATTAAGAAAAAATAGACTGCTATTAATATCGCCAAAAACGTCTTCAATTGAAGTTGCTACGTTAGACGTCGCAGCTAAATAAATAATAATATCTATATTCACTAAAGCCTTATATATATCCTCAACATTTTCTAAATCACCTTTAATAAATTCAACTTCACTTATAATATTTTGAGGAAAATTATTTATATGTCTGGAAAATACTTTTACATTTTGCCCCTGTTTCAATAAACCCAATGCGAGGTTGATACCAATGAAACTATTTCCACCTACTATTAAATAATTATTCTTCCTCATAATATCATCTCTCTAGTAATAAATTTTTCCTATCGTCAAACTTAAAAATATACACAAATAAACTGGATCATTTTGATTATTCATCCTCTTATCATTGTATGTTTGTTATAAATTTTCATTATCTTTATTTTCTATTTTCATTTTAGAATAGCTTCCTTATTAAGGTTGACTGCAAAAACACTCATAATATTTACTCATCCCCATGAATATATTTAATAAACAATCCTCACTTGTTTAACCCATAAAAAAACTTCTAAATACACAAGGTTCTCAAAAAAGGAGTGCGAAACTCATGAAAAATATAAATCAAGAACTTTTAAATCATGTAATCCTACATAAAGATCGAATTCCCCATTACCATAAAGACTTTCCCCTTATACTATTTTGGAGTCATAGAAGCGGATGCACCTCATTAGCTAATTGGTTCTTTTTTCAAATTGGATTATTTACTGAAGCAAAGAAATACAATGACTTTATTCATTACTATGAGTTCTGGGTGTATAAAAACAGTACAAATTACATTCAACAATTACAAAATAGTCTTCTAGAGGCTAAAAAAAATGTTTGTAAACTTGTACGAAATCCTTATACAAGGGCTGTCAGCTCATTTTTATTACTTGCTGACAATCCATATGCTAGCCCACAATGGGAGAGCATCCGTCATTATTTTTATAATGATAAATATAGTAATCAAGGAATATCATTTAAACAATTTTTATATTACGTTCAGGCATTCGGTTCCAATTCCCTAGCATTAGATATACATTTTAGTCAACAATACGTCCCTGGTGAAGAAAACTTCATTCAATGCTATATTCCTTTAGAAGATTTTAATACACAAATCGCTAAGATAGAACACATGTACGATTTAACAAAATCTAATTTAGCACTTCTTACAAATTCAGATCATCATCGCGCTCACAAGATGATTTATGCAGGAAGCTATGCAGAACTTAGCATTACAGATCCAGGCTTTCCCCGATTTCCAACATACGAAAGCTTTTATGATAAAGAAACTATGGACTTAGTTACAGAAATATACGCACAGGATTTTGAAATGTACCCATACACGAAAGGGATATTTTAAGTCTATACATTTTTCCACGAATAAAAGCTGATACATCGCATAGCATAAAGTGAAACTTTAATTCGAGTGGGAGTTAATTATTCTCTTTCCCTAATCGTAATTTTAAGAGATACCTAACTTTCACCCATTTCCTTTGATTTCGCTGATTGTTGACGTGTATCATACTTTCCATACATAGATTGCATTTATTAACATAGGAGGGATATTGTGTGGAAATCAATTTGAAACACAATAATGGGTACTGCGTTATTTGCGAAAAGAAAGCTACATTTATAGAGCATAATGATTGGCTTAGAGATCATTATTTATGTTCTACATGTAACTCTATACCAAGGCAGCGAGCTTTAATCCATGCTTTACATACATTTTTTCCAAAATGGTGTTCCTATAATATTCACGAATCCTCTCCTGGAGGAATTACGACTCAGCTACTATTAAAAAACTGTAAAAACTATACTTATTCTCAATACTTTAAAAATTATCCTCTTGGCCAATACTTTCAAGGTATTAGATGTGAGAACTTAGAAGACATGACTTTTGAAAATGAATCTTTTGATTTATTCATTACTCAAGACGTTTTTGAGCATGTAATGACGCCAAACAAAGCCTTTAAAGAAATAGAACGAGTATTAAAACCTGGCGGTGCTCATGTATTTACTGTCCCTTGGTATCATACACTCACAAAAACTGTGCAAAGAGCAAGAATGAATAAAGAGGTGATTGAATATATTGAAGAGCCCATTTATCATGGAAACCCTATTGATGAGAATGGATCTTTAGTAACGTTCGATTGGGGGCAGGATATGATTGAATATATTTATACACATGCAAACATGTATACAACTGTTTATTTACAAAAGGATAGATCACTAGGGCTAGATGCTGAATTTTTACATGTTTTTATTAGTAAAAAATGTGTAAAAAATTTCTAAATACTATATAATTCAGTGATTTAATAAATCACTAGTAACTTCCCACTACTTGAACTACGAATAACATAAGGGGGATATAACTTGAAAATAATCGCTTTTTACTTACCACAATTCCATCAAATTAAAGAAAATGATCGATGGTGGGGGAAAGGATTTACTGAATGGACAAATACTAAAAGTGCACGACCTTTATTTTCAGGACATTATCAACCTAGGGAACCTTATCAAGATTTTTATTATGACTTAACTACCCCCTCCGTAAGAAAGTGGCAAGCAAAAATCGCTAAAGCATACGGTATATATGGTTTTTGTTATTATCATTACTGGTTTAAGGGAAAAAGACTATTAGAAACCCCCTTTAATGAGGTACTAAAGATGAAAGAACCTGACTTCCCTTTTTGTCTTTCTTGGGCAAATGAACCATGGACAAAATCTTGGGATGGTCTCGATAAACATATATTAATGCCTCAAGACTACGGAGATATATCTGATTGGAAGGAACACTTTGATTATTTATTACAAGCTTTCCAAGATGAGAGATATATTTATATAGATGATAAACCCCTATTCATTATTTATCGTCCAGGACATATTCCTGATTGTGAAAAAATGCTTAATTACTGGAATGCATTAGCGCGAGAAAATGGTTTAAAAGGTATATACTTTGCTGAAACATTAAACAGTTTTCCACTACCTAATATAAATGGATTCGATGCTAGCATTCAGTTTGAACCTTTCTATACAATTGCCCATGATAGCTCTTCAGACATAAATAAGGTAATATATGATTTTGATATGCAATTAAATGTTTGGGACTACGATAAAGTATGGATGTATATATTACAACGATCGCTCCCAAAGAAAAAAACTTTTCCCGGTGCTTTTGTTGATTGGGATAATACTGCACGACGTAAAAACGCAAATAGCAGCATCTTTGTAGGTTCTACCCCTGAAAAGTTCACCATATATTTAAGCAAGCAAATTCATCGGACTTACTCTTTTTATAACAGCGAGTTTTTATTTATTAACGCATGGAACGAGTGGGCGGAAGGAACTTACTTAGAACCAGATAAAAAATATGGATTTTCTTATTTAGAAGGGGTTAAAAATGCAATTGATAGAGGTATGAAAGCATACAAAAAAGACGAGTCATTCTGACTCGTCT
>NZ_KV827798.1:0-584 GCF_001836235.1 Bacillus sp. HMSC036E02
ACAAAGAAAATTAAGGTTGTTCATAAATCTGATACCCCTTTCTTATCAGATAAAAGTTATTACATAAGTATTAAAACTCGTCCATTAGCTTTTATATAAGTAATTTAAGAAATTCTTATTTAGATAATAAGAAAACAATGCATATCATATTCACTTCTCATTTAATTTAAAAACACCAAAAATATATTCTTATGATGTTCTTAAAATATTAATACTTGTCGGCACATGATTGCTTTTCCTCAAAGAAATCATCAGTTGAAAAATTTATCATTTTCTGGACAGGTAAGAGTGATACAGGATTTTGTAGTTAGAAAACATATTCCGGTAATTCAAATCAGTTCATATTTATCCAGTTATTACTCTTTAAGGGAATCCAATCTCTTTTTGATAATTCATATTTTATTCGATTTCAAAAGATATATTCTGTATCAAAACATTTAACATCATTATATTTCCTCTTACATTCATGTCTCTTTTTATTTCTTGAGAAACTTGACAACAGAACCAAGATTAATTCATCTACAAGAATTATTTAATGTCATTGAACATAATAAATTCTTTTACAATGATACATACTATCCTTA
>NZ_KV827799.1:0-16037 GCF_001836235.1 Bacillus sp. HMSC036E02
ACCTGTGATTGAAATTGACTTGGAAAGGCATCATTCTGATGAATTAGTTCTTCACACAAGTAAATAATCCCTTGGGCTAAGGGACGGAAGGTTTGTACAAAAAATGCTTTGGCACTACTATATGTTTGTCCTTGTAGAACAGTATCAATTGCAAAAGCATCAATCGACTGAATAACTTGTTCCATACCTTGAATGGTAGCGGTACATACAGCATTCATATCTTGTGTTTGTGTATGCACTTCCCCTAAATACATATTTAAACTCAAAAATCTCCCCCCCCTTTTTTAAACAAGTAAATCATACCAATTTAAGGAGGAAAATGTAAAAATATTTTTTTATTTAGCATCAATAATATCAATAAATTTCAACGTTATTTTATTATAAAATGCATCCGTACAAATTATAGATTTATTCAACGGATCAATATCAATGACGGTCATATAGCTAGTAAGTAAAAATCCATCTTCATAATATGTAATCAATATTTCTTCTTCAGAAAGCAGCGAACATAATAGTGTATTCTCAATAAGTTCTTGTTCATCCTGGGTTAATGTAGGGCGTTCTACTTTTGTCTTGTTTTTAATAATCTCACAGATACCTACGAATTGTTCTGGCATCGCTGCGAATGGAGTCCATTTAACCATTCCTCTTCCTTTTGGCATATTAGCGTTGTTCATGATTTATGTCCCCCTAACAATGTGTTTCTGTATCTTGCTGTTGCACTATTTGTATACGAAATTCCTCTTAATATGCTGTTCTTACCAAATTTAGTGCGTATTTCGTCCATTACTTTCGTTAGTTTCATTTCTTTTTCTCGTTGTATTACATTATCGAATAGTGAGATTTGTTCTTCGCCTTCATGGATTAAGTTAGTTAAAGAAACATTTATGGATCTAATGGGCTCCCCAGTGTAAAACTTGTGTAAAAAATATGTACAAATCTTATATATATCCATTGTTAAATTGGTCGGTCGGTTCATAGTGTGAGTTTTTCTGAAGCCACCAGAGTAATTTCTGCTATAACCAATGGAAAAATGAACAGTTTGAGCTAGTTTGTTTTGCCTTCGCATTCGATAACAAACTTCTTCTATATGCTCCAGTAGAATAATTGGAAACTCTTCTATGGTGTAATCGCGCATAAGTATTTGGCTTTTACCAATAGAAGTTGTTGCTGGAACATATTTTTCTGATATACGGCTAAAATCTATGCCGTTGCTATGTAAGTGCAATTCTTCGCCAATGACCCCGAAGCTTTGTTTTAAGTATTTAAGTGGGTATTGCGCTAAGTCTCCGATTGAATGAATTCCTTTTCGGTTTAACTTCGCTTCTGTTTTACCCGAAATCCCCCAAAACTTACTAAGTGGTTGTATTGGCCATAATTTTATGGGTACATTTTCGTACTTCCAGTATGCTATGCAATCTTTCGTTTTCTTCGCTTCTACATCTAAGGCAACCTTGCTCATTAAAGGGTTTGGACCAATTCCTATCGTGCATTCAATTCGCGTCTTAGCATATATCTCTCGTTTGAATTTCAATGCAAATTCATATGGATCATTAGCAAATAAATGAATACTATCCGTAATGTCCATAAAGAACTCATCGATGGAATATTGGTGAAAATCCTCAATTGGCACGTATTGTAGGGCCAACTTAGTAATGAAATTAGAACATTTTATGTAAGTACTCATAATTGGATTTATCACAAGGATATCTTTACGACGTGGTATCTCATACAATCTCGCCATTTTCTTAACGCCTAATGCTTTTAATGGTGGAGTTGCAGCCAAAACAATTGAACCACTCCTATTCACATCACCAACTACAGCCAATTTAGTATGAAGTGGGTCTAATCCCATTTTGATGCACGATACACTGGCATAGAACGAACGAAGATCTACACATAAAACAATTCGATTTGGCAATATTGAATAGTCATACACCGTTATTCCCCCTAAATAACAGAACGTTAGTTCTTATTATATACGAATGTATGTTCTTTTATGAAGAGGTTTTTATAAAAAAATAAAAATAGCCCCACCGGTTTTAGTGAAGCTACATCCAAAATTCATTTTCATTTATGTTTTTCCCTAACTTCTTCAATCCCCTTGTTATTTGGGATATAGTCGAAAATTTAGGTGTGTATTCTTTATCATTACAAACTTTTGAAATAGTACCCCTACTCAACTTAGCAGCCTTCTCTAATTCCCCTTGTGTGATTCCTTGTTTATCTAACCACTTACCAAATTTACTACGTTTTTTGCCTAATCCAAACACCTTTACCACCTCATGAATAGCTTGCCCTTTTCGTCATTTTTTTAAACACGAGAAAAAAACTGACATAAAGACCAAACAGTACACAATACTCTTTACCATACCAAACAAATTACGATTCTCAGTTCCGATTTGATAGCCTGTTAAAACTTCGTTTCACCTATTCCGAATAGAATACGGTCACAGAATAATACTTTAGACATTGAAAGATTAGTATTTTCAATGATTCATAGCTGTTTTTATCTCTTCTAATCTTCAGGGACTATTCTTGCAGAATACAGAAAGAACGGTGGTGTGAGTTTGTGATATTTGAGTTAGTTAGTTCAGCTGCTGTCGGTGGTGTAGTCTTTCTATCAAAAATGCATCAAAAAGGAGCAACAAATGATGCATCCAAGATTCAAAGGATCTGCGCGAACTGCGGATTAAAAGTAAAAGAAGGGAAAGAGACTAGGACTATACAGCTGCTTCGCAAAACGAGGAATAATTGGGGAGTTGAATATGCGTATAGAATACCGCTTGGTCTTAGCTTCTCCGATTTCGAACAAAAAATACAACATTTAGAGGATGGATTAAATCACAAGAGCAAGGTTTATGATTTCAAACTACAAGACTTCAAATCTCTTCGACTGCGAAAAGATATCTTAAAACAAATACAAAACATCATAAATAAGAAAAAACTCGTTAGAAAGGAAATTGAGCTGTCTTACGATGGTTTATTAAAAATACGCGTTTATGAGAAAGGAATACCTAATTTCGTTAAATTTGTAGAGGATATGATGAGGCAATGTAGAGGTTGGGAGGTTCCGATTGGTTATACGAGGGATGGATTGATAAAACATGATTTTGATCAACTAGCGCACATGATATCAGCCGGCATGACGGATATGGGTAAATCAAATGTATTAAAACTTATAATTACATCCCTGGTACGCAACCAACCAGAAAATACAAAGCTATTCCTTATAGATTTGAAGGGTGGTCTCTCTTTTAACCGTTACAGATTCTTAAACCAGGTCGAATCAATTGCGAAGAATCCAGAGGAAGCCCTAGAGACTCTAAGGGAATTGCAAGATAAACTGAATGCTAGAAACGAATACTTACTAGAAAAAGGATACGAAGATATAAAAGAAGCTGGGGATCCAGTACGTTACTTTGTAATTGTTGATGAAGCAGCCGACATAGCGCCATATCAGGAGTGCAGGGACATCATTGTTGATATAGGGCGTCGTGGCAGGGCAGCGGGATTTCGCTTGGTGTATGCGACACAGTACCCAACAAACGAAGCGTTACCATCGCAGCTACGACAAAACATTGGCGCTCGTGTTTGTTTTAGATTACAGACAGAGGCAGGGAGCCGTGCTGTACTTGATGAGGGCGGCGCAGAAATGCTTCCTAACATAAAGGGGAGAGCGATATACCAAACAAATGAGAAGAAGGTCCTACAGACGGTTTATATCGATAATAAGCAAATAGATAACATCATAAAGCCACACATTAACATCAGAGCGAGGAAGGAGCATGAAGATGCAAAAACTAGCCATGAAGGAAGCGAGAACGGAAAGTATACTCTTGAGCTTGAAGAAACTCGGCTTTCTTAGCAGGAAGCAAATCCAAGTACTCCATGACCTTGGTGGTGACAGGAATGCTTCCCGTGTAATGAAGTCTCTTGAAGAATATGTTTCTAGCTTTAGGGATGGAGAGAAGGTGTATTATCTCAACAAAGAAGGGCGCGAACGTATCGGAAGCAAGAAAATACTCAAGCGTTCGAATCAATTTCGCCATTACATTATGAGGAATGATATCTACATCGCTTATGAATGCCCGAAAACGTGGAAGCAGGAAGTGAAAATGAATGTGAAAGGTATCGTTTCCATAATTGCAGATGCACTATTCACTGATAATGGCCGTTATCACATTGTAGAAGTGGATCATGAGCAAAAGATGAGCGCAAACCGTATC
The DNA here is from genome assembly GCF_001836235.1 of Bacillus sp. HMSC036E02. Taxonomy (NCBI): domain Bacteria; kingdom Bacillati; phylum Bacillota; class Bacilli; order Caryophanales; family Bacillaceae; genus Bacillus; species Bacillus sp. HMSC036E02. Next base: position 4,230 of record NZ_KV827799.1, read on the forward strand.
AAGATGCAGAAGTATCGTAAATTGATTGAATGCAATGTGTTTGAGAAGCCACCTAAATTTATTTGGTACACCACAACGGAATATCGCAGAAAACAACTCCAGAAGCTTTGTGAGGGATTGGATTGCAACATCTTTACAGTTACTGATTTCCATTAAAAATAGGGAGATGGTCCATATGGCAGCAGAGACAATGAGCATCAAAGATTTTATGGATGGCAACTATGGGGCAAAGAAAAAGTGGAGCTTGTTCAAAAAGAAAGCAAAAAAATACGTACCCGTGGCGGCGCGAATAAGTATTGTGATCGGTAGTGCTATTATATTCAGCAATATTATAGATATTCCGCATGTATTTGCTGACGGTAATAACCCAGACGTGAATGAAGTATTTAAAGATGTGCAGTCAAACGATGGGAAGATAAAAAATTATATAGATGGCCAACTGTACAATCGTATTGTGAATGCATTTGAACCAGTCATTTTCTTAATTAAAGCAGTGTCATATCCGATAGCATCCGTTGTAGCGTTATGCGGCGGTCTATTCATTATGGTTGGTAGCCAGGAACGGGGATTCTCTCTTATATCAAGGGCAGGGATCGGATATATAGTAGTCCAAATGATTCCGTTGTTTATGAGATTGCTTGTTGAGATCGCTAAGGCTATCTAGTCCTACTTAATGTAGGACTTTTTCATATGATAATAACCATCTATCGTTATTATCAGACAACATATCTTAACTCAACATTCGCAATAAATAGTTTTATGTTTCTAAAATTGTAATATATTTACATTTACGAAAATCGAAAGTATGATGAAGGTGCAAGCTATAAAACTATTAAAGGGGGATTTTTTATGTTAAAGAAACTAGCAATTGGGGCATTAGCAACTGGGATTGCTTTATCTGGGGCCGGAGGAGCATTTGCAGCCGAACAACCTAAGGTAGTTGATAAAAAGGTTTCATCCAATTCCATAGCATCGGTTGATGTAGGTAATGGGCAAACTGACGGAACACTTTATTCTATTAGTGCTTATCGTTTAATTCCAGTAAAAGCTTCGAGTTTAAGTCAAAAATCACTTTCTGTGGATTTATGGGGACACTCAGATACTAAAATTTCTATTTATGAAGATAGCGAGTATGGTAGACTTTTAGGTTCATGGACAATGTCTGAAACACCAAAGACTGTAAGCATTAACCCTAGTAAAACTTATTATTTACGTATTGGTGTAATGCCATATAGCCAAAATAGTCCGTGGAACTATGTGGTAAATTGGCAATTTAAATAATTAAGAAAAAGTCCTGTTTATACAGGGCTTTTTTCTTTGCAGGAATTTGCTACTCATCATGGAATACTCTCACTAGGAGGTGTTGTGACGTTATGACGGACGAAATTGTTTATTCTGCTAGTGAAGTATACAAAAGACTAGGAATAAGTGATAGCACCCTTAGAAAGTACATGGAAGTATTACAGCGCGAGGGATTCGCAGTAAAGAAAGATAACCGTGGCAGACGCCAATACACAGACAATGACATTATGGTGATTGAGAAATTAATTGAACTGAGTAAGCATGACGGTATGACGCTAGAGAAAGCAGCGAAGATGATTGCGCAGCAAATAGAGAAAGTTAATCCGGATCTGATTCAAGAAGAGGCTGAAGAAACGGATTTAGTGCCATTCCACATTAAACAGCAATTACAGGAACAGTACAGCGTTATGGCGCAAGAAATGAATCAGAGTATGTTAGCGATGGAGAAACGATTAAGTGAGCAGGCGAAGCAAAGTAACGAGGAAATCAAAGCAAGCGTAGAAGCACATAATGAACGAGTGGAAAAACGATTGGAAGCGCGTGATGAGACTTTGATGAAGACATTACGAGAAATGCAGGAAACGAAGAGAGTGATGCAAGAATTTCGAAATGAGGTTGCTGCAGCGAAAGAGAGGAAGCCGTGGTGGAAGTTCTGGTGAAAACAAGGCGGTTCCCTTGTGAGAGTAGGGTTCCTCTTTGTCTTCGCTACGGATAATGATGCGCTTTGTTAAAATCAATTTAAATAAAACATTTGGAGGAATGGACTTATGTCTAATGAAGTTTTGCCTTTCACAGTAAGACTAGCTACTCCAGAAGATTTTTGGAATATATCAAATATAAACAAGCAAGTTCAACAGTTACATATAGAGGGAAGACCAGATATTTACTCTGATACTTCAGCTTCTTTGGATCACAATGCATACGAAGAGTGGCTTAATGATAAAACCATAGAGATATTTGTAGTAGAGGCCAATAATAAAGAGATTCTTGCTTATTTAATCTTAGATATTAAAGAACCAGCCGAAAATCCAAAGTTAGTTGAGCGAAAAGTACTCTTTATCCGCAATATTGGTGTAAGTGAAATATGTCAAGGAACAGGAATAGGAAAAATATTAGTACAAAAAGCATTTGAGTATGCTAAAGAAATACAAGCAACAAGTGTAGAATTAAATGTTTTAGAATTTAACAAGAAGGCTATACAATTCTATGAAAAACTTGGATTTAAAACACAGAGTCGGCAAATGGAATTTGTATTACCTGATGCTTAAAACTATTTCCTATATCGATAAGGGAAAAGCCCGATTAAATTAACCGGGCTTTTTTTGATGACTTATTTCGTTATATCAATAGCCTTCATTAGTGGTACGGATATATTCCAACCTGCTTGTGATGTATAAGAATAACTTCCTTCAATATTTCCTGTTACTGTAACTATATCTTTTTCAACAAATTCTGTTGGTTTATCGAAGGTTACATAGACAATGTCGTTGGTGTTATATCCATATGACCTTTTTGTAACAGCTAATCTAATATCAGTTGAACCGCCACTTTCTATGATCTGAACAATTTCACCAGTATATTTCACTAATTCGTCCTTGTGTCCATCCGGATTTTTCTTTAATTCAGGATAAGAAAGATCTTTTGCTAGTTTCTTTTTTTCTTCAATTTTTACTTTTTCGGCTTCTTCTGCTGATAGAGCATTTTCAATATTTACTTTTCCAGCATTAATTCCTCTAACTTTAAATCCATTTTCTATCTCTTCTAATTCCCCATTAGATTTATAGTTTTTTTCGAAATTGTCATAGTCTTTGAATGCATCTAATGCAGCTTTGTTTTCGGCATCAACAGTAAAAGTCATTTTAAAATCATAGTTTCCATTTTTAACAACTTCACGTCCTGACGTTTCGGATACATGGTCACCAAATTCAAAATGAAAATTCCCATCATGAACAGTGCTCTCTTTTGACATTACTGCTATATATTCTTTTTCTGGCTCTTTGATAACACCTTTTGCTTTTGATCCTTCCGGCATATTTGTTTTTACATTTACCGTTAACATTTTAGTTTCTGGATTATAAGAGTATTCGCCTACTTCAAAATTAATTGCTTCTTTTTGTGCTTCTTTTTCGGCTTGTTCTTTTTCTAATCTTTGCTCATGTTCTGTCCAAGATTCCCTTTTTTTCTCTTCTGCTTTTTCTCCATTCCCACAGCCGCTAGCGAAGAGCGATGCAGCAAGAATAATTCCGCCAATTTTATAATGTCTTTTCAATGCACGATCCTCCAAGATGTTTTGTAATAAGCTTTTTGTCGTATTATATTATAACAGAAATGTAATATTGTTCAATTTTGTTACTGAGATTCCATTTTTAAGGTGATTAACTTTTCTTTTATAGGTAGTCCATCGCTAAATGTCTTCTATTAATGATAATTATTTAAATGAACTAGTGGTGGAAGTTCTGGTGAGGGTAAGGAGACCAGGTTAGTTGAATAAGGAATAATACCATTTTCTTCTATTTGGATATATAATTAATTTGTATTTTATATATAAGTGGGAGGAAATTTATGACTACAAATAAGGACTACATTCGTTATATTCGGGAAAAAGTAGGGCACGATTTAATATTTCTTAATTTTGCTGGAGGTATTGTTTATAACGAACGAAATGAAATCCTTTTACAAAAGAGGGGAGATAGAAATGAGTGGGGTCTTCCAGGTGGTGCTATGGAACTTGGAGAATCTCTTGAAGAAACCGCTAAACGAGAAATACTTGAGGAGACAGGATTAAATGTTGAAGTTGAACATCTTATAGGTGTCTACTCTAAATACTCTGGTGAGTTTCCGAACGGAGATAAAGCTCAGACTATCGTTCATTGTTTTCAATGCAAGCCAATTGATGGGGAACTTACTACAGACGGTATTGAAACTTTAGATTTAAAATACTTCCCAATAGACCAAATACCGAAATTATTTACAAAACTACACGAAGATGCCTTAGAAGATTGGCTTTCAAAAAGAAAAGGTGTATTTAGATAAAAAGACTTTCAAATTAATTATTCATAATATTTAACCAACTGGCGCTTTAATTGAACAAGAAAATAAAAACTTTTAACTTCCCCTAAAGATAATTAAGTTAATGATCTAGTGGTGGAGGTTCCTGTAAGGATAAGAAGAGGAACGTATAAAAATAGAGTTGTAGAAATAGAAAGAGTGGATTCCTTCTAAGAGTAAGGATTCCCCTTTTTCATTGCTACTGATAATGATGCGTTATGTTAACTGCATATGTATAGAGTATACAGTCAAAAAAGCACAATACATCGCTTCTTCTAAATGGTACAATTAGGGAAAGAGGGGTGGAAGAATATGTATGATTACAAATTTGTGAAAGTCGAAATGGATGGATGGAAAGGGCAACCCAAAGAAGATTATAAGCGTATTATTATAGAACATGCTGAAGATGGTTGGGAATTTGTTCAAGTCCTTACTCTAACACTTGCAGGATATACGACTTCTTTGGAGATTATCTTCAAACGAACCAAAGAACTTCTTTAAAAAACGAAAGAAGTTTGCCTTAAATAACATACAAAAAGAACTGGAGTATTTTGGAATCTAATAGTTCTCGATTTAACTTATAAGACAAATAAGCTAATATTAATCAACTCCCAATAACGAAAGTTATGTACATAAGATAGTGATTGTAGTAAGAGTATAACTACATAAAAAATAAGCCCTACAAAAAGTAGGGATTATTTTTTATCAGAAACTATGTCATTTAGAATGTTCTGCTCATGTGCATTCAATTTATTAGCAATGTAGTAATCCAATATTTCATCAATAAGCTCATAATTTTTCATGTCTTTCATTGTGCAAATGGTCTTTATTTTATTAAGTGTTTCAGGCGATACTTTTATATTTTTTCTGTCTGCTGCTGACAATGAATTCTTTTTCTTTGTCGCAGGATTATCTTGAACAGGTGTCACAGTCACTAAGTATTTTTTATCCAAATTGACCACTCCTATTTAGTATATTATCCCAAACTATTAAAACTAATTTGCGTATCTTATGTAGAGAGAAAAGTGGAAATATAGAAATATCCCTATTTCTAAATAGGGATATTTCTATATTTTTAAATCTCTGTTAATAGCTTGAATTTTCTTTTCTGTTCAGGCGTTAGCTCATTTTCTACATAGCGATCTATAAGTAAATCGATGATTTCATAAGCGAATTTTGTGTTTGTAAGTTTCATTAATACTTCTAGTTCTTCTTTTGATTGATTAGAAATTTTAATGCTGCCTTGCTGATTTTTAAATTTCTTTTTTGATTCAGTTTTTTCGTTTCTTTTTTCTTTTCGAGTTACTTGTTTTTCTTCAGACTTAGGTTGAGAAGGAGTAACTGGAACCTCGTTATTTTCCACCGTAGCTTGTCCTTGCTCTGGTACATAAGGCTCAGTAGGTTCAAAGTTACTTTTCTTTCTACCTAATAAACCAGGAGTTCTCGCCATTTTAAACACCAACCTTCATTTTTTCAAACATATCAATACGAGATAATAATTCATCACTAATTGTTTCGTATAGTTCAATTACATTCATATCATGTCTATCTTTTTCAGTGATACCATTAACATCAAATCGTTTAATACGCTCCATTTGAGGAACGATGTTTTTGAATAGGTTTTCTTCACCGAAAATTTCACGTGCATTTTCCATGATATATTCGTCAACCTTACCGTTATTTTTTAATAGAACAGGAAGAATACCGACTACTTCAATATCAAGATCATATTGTTCTTTTAACTTGATAAGCTCATTAACATAATTCTCAGCGCCAGTAAGAGAACGTTCTTGTGTTTGTAGAGCGATTAGAACATAATCAGAAGCTACAACGGCGTTCTTTGTAACTTCTAATGACATTGGAGGAACATCGATAAATATGTAGTCGTATTTATGCTTTATCTTTTCAAGCAATCCTCGGAAGTAATGATCTTCTTCAGCTTCCGAAGAACAATTTTTATAAAGGAATTTTGCGAAGTCCTGGAAATCAACGTAAGAAGGAATTAAATATAAGTTATCCGTAATTTCTACTTCTAAGCCATCCAAGTTCCCCTCTTGTATCCCTTTCATTAATGTTTTTTCAACAGTAACGATTTCATCAGGGTTAAGGATTGATTTTGTTAACATTAAAGATTTTGTTGCGTTACTTTGTGGATCAAGATCAACGAGTAATGTACGCTTACCTTTTTTAGCAAATTCATAAGAGTTCAATACAGCATTTGTGGTTTTACCGACTCCACCTTTGTAATTACCTACAGTAATTGTAATGGCCATTTTTAACACTCCAGTTATAGTTTTTGAAATTTCCCTATATCCCTTTATAGAAATAGGGAAAAATAGAAATAGGGAAATAGGGATATTTCTAACTATAGAAATAGGGATATTTCTATATCTTTATGAAAATTATAACAATGATATTTGGGTTATGCAATAGAATCATAGAGTTAGTAATTAATAACAGAAACGTTGATATTAAAAGATTTTTCAGTTGTATGAAGTATAGAAATTTAAGTAATAAATCTGAATTTTTTTATAGGAGATAGTAGACGCAAAAATAATAAAAATAGGGAAATATAGATATAGGGAAAAGGGGAAATATCCCTATATCTATAAGTGGAAATAGGGAAATAGGGAAATAGGGATATTATTCAGAAAGTGTGCAAATTCACTGTTTACAAAGGATAATGCTTGTTGTAACGTAGTAAACAACAAGCACCATTCTACAAAACAAAACATAATTTGATATTTTACATAAATGAAGATCATGAAGATTGAACGAGATAAATTAAAGACAATTGAATATGAACACAAAACAAAAAGCCACTCCCGTATGCTAATGGCTACCAACCTTTAGCGGGAATGACTTGCTCTAGCAAGTGTACCACCACTTGACTAGAAATTAGCTGTATTAACCCACAGTGTTAACGTTTAAGAAGTGTACCACCACTAACCTTAAACAACTATGCCTTTTCACGAGGCTTCTTTGATATACCCATTTTATCTATTGTTTGACTAAAATTCAACTAGTAAATGCTAGAATTGTATTTTTTGTAGTCAAAAGATATATAGCGGGCATCTCTAAACCTAGAAGTCTTGTGAATCTACAGGCCATTTAGGAATTGGAGATGCCTTTTTGTTTTTTGTTCGCGTGGAATTGCCTGATACCACGTAAATAAAAACTGATAAGCCGTAATTTCGTGCTTCTATATAGAGGGAACGTGTTACGTGCGTGGCTAGCTGTTGGTCGTGCAGGGGGTACAGAGTATGCGCCTACAAAAACAGCACCCCTCATTAGAATCCTGTTCTTCTGGTGAGGGAGGGCGAGAACTTGCCCAGGGACGATTCCCTAAAAGGTTCGGGAGGTTATCGTTAGCATTACGGTGCTAGGGAGTACATTCAGTTTGTCGTGTAGGGACGATATTACAAGGACAAGCCATAGAAAAAGGATGTATGCGGTGAAAATCGCTGAGTGAACAGGGTCTATACATACGGATACCTTATAAGTGACCGCATGGCGAAAACAAGACGCTTATCCATCTATTTTGATCGATTACTTTTTTGTGATCTTTCAAAGTAGGGGATAAATTTGCCTTCCAGCCGTGTTCCATAATCGTTCCCACATGATAAAAACCCTCAAGACCTTCAGTCAAGCTTAATTACGAAGAAAAGCAGAAAAATATGAGAGTGTTTAACTCATGGGGGAATGAATCACTAAGATAGAGGAATAAATATAGGATTTACTACTTTTTTGGTTAGAGGATAAGGGGACGGATGGTAGAATAGGTTTTATTGCAAGATTTGGTTTTACACATCGGATATAGTACGTGAAATTTATAAGGTTAATTTCTTGTTTATAGAAATTAAGTATTATTTTACAATTGATTAGAAGGATAAAATTTAAGGGGAATATTTTATGACTAATAATCTTATAGAGAAGAATTGGATAGATGATTTTATTAAAACAGATGTATTTTCAGAGGCTTTAGGTATGGTATGGCGTAATGGTTATGAATCAGGAGGTTATTTTCAATTCACTCATAAGTCACAAGTGATAGTAAAAAAGTTTGCTGATTTCTTTGGGAAAGAAACAAGATCAAGATATTGTGAAGATAAAGGGTATGTGGAATGGTATATGTCTATGAATAGTGACCATCCATTTATTACAAAGGTAAAAGAATTTGGTTGGACACCGATACGAGGAAAATCTAGGTTATTTCCTAAAGGTGAGTTTAATAAAAAAATATTCATTAAAAAATATGTTTTATTGAGGCATGAACTTGGCACGATAAAAGTTAAACAATCTGAAAATAAAATTTATGTTAGACCACGCTTTCGTATTCATGGGTCTGAAGATATCTTGGAGCATTTAAATAATTTTATGTTTGAAGAATTAGGCATTAAGAAGAAAAAATTACAAACTGACGGGAAAATACCAAAAGCAAAAATTTTATATTTTCAATCTTACAAAGATATAGAGAGTATTTTGATATATATTGGAGCTTCAGAGACATTAGAAACGTTGTATTCGTTCGATTTAGGATTTCATGATGCTGAAGATGAAGAATTTAAGAAGACCGATCTAGGGAAATAAGTAGGTTTTTAGGAGGGGTATTACTATCTCATTGGATAAAAATTTAACATTTTATGATTATAAGAATAGTTTTCAACTTTTAATCTAATGTAAAGTTAGTGAGAGGTTTATTTTATATCAAAATGTTAATTAAAAAAGAGTTAGAAGTGATTATTTGAATAAATTAATATTATTGTCTTTATTGGCTACATTTTGTTTAAATATCGCAGGATGTTCTAATGATATGGCTATACCAAGGGATAATGCTAAATTCTCAACACCTAAGAAGGTTAAATGCATTAACAAAGCATGGTACAAAAAACATATGTTAGGTAATAGTTTAAAGAAACTTTAAATGGTGGATGATAAAGATTATAAGAGAACAATAACAATATATTAATCATAATATTTTTATAATATGATTAATATCTATAAATTTATCTAAAAAGACTATCAGTAATGGTGGAATGTGGTGGAGTTTCTCTTAAAATATTGAAATTACTTTTTATGAAGAAAAGACACCTTAAGGTGCCTTCCCCCGACTTGAATTATTTTAACTTTAAATCGTATCATTTTTCAAATTATAATAAAATCTTTTTATTTCATATAAATATATAGCATTTAATATAAAAATATGACATTATATAACATGAATTTCTATTTTATTTAATATTTTTCCAAAGGAGGAAGATTTATCTTGAAGAAGTTGTTTTCATTTTTACTATTTGTATTTGTAATCTTATCAGCGAACAATATTTCATTTGCTGATGAGGTTATACCATTTAACAAATCATTCTTTGCATATAACGAGCCAAAGTTTACATCTGCAAAGGGAAATGGTGGAGCTCAATATGGACCTCAAAAAGCTCTAACTGTAAAAGAGAAGCGTTCAAATGGTTGGTGGAAGATAGGAACTTGGGAAGGTGATAAGTGGATTAATGCCGATGGGGAACTTCAATACTTTGATAAACCATTTTTAGCATTCTATGAACCTTCATTTTCGTCTCAAAAAGGTAATATGGAAATACCGTATAGCCCTACTACTGTTAGAGTAATTGATGGAAATACAGCGGGATGGTTAAAGTTTCAATCTTGGGAAGGCGACAAATGGATGTATCCAGGTGTTGCAGAGACGGCAGCACTTAATAAAAATTTCTATAGCTATAATGAACCGTCGCTTATAGCAACTAAAGGAGCAGGTGGAAGTCAATTTGGTCCTCAAAAATTCTTACCAGTATTAGAAAAACGTTCTGATGGTTGGTGGAAAGTAATTACATATGAAGGTCATAAATGGATTGCTCCTGACGGAATCAAAATGCCAGTGAATGCTAATTTTACTACTTTTGATGAGCCTTATTTAGAAGCTAAAAAAAGTTCTGTGTTTGGTCCTCAAAAAAATTTAGTTGCCTATGATGGAAAAAAGACAGAGCAGGGAGATTTTTATCTAGTTGGTACATATTTGGGACAGAAATGGATGTCACTTAATGCTGAAAAAGAGTTCAATGAAAAAAGGGAACCTCTCCGTCAGGCATTAGGTTACAATGAAAATGATATTGGACCAGATAAAACACCTCAACAAAGAGTTGCAGAAGTAAAAGCTTCTTTAAGAGCACAAGGACTTGATGATAAATTTGAGGCTGTAAGAATACCTACAGAAGAAGAAAAAGCTGAGTTTTTAAGAAAAGAAGCAGAAAAACAACAGAATCCAAAGCAAGGCGTAGCACGTGCTGGAACAGTAACTTCATCTTGGAACATACCAGATGATTGGGTGCAAAAAGGTGACATTGTTGTTACACCAGACTCTAACTACGGTATTACAGGACATTCGGGTATTATCGGTAAAGACTTCACTGAAACACAAGGATTCTCGGGTGCTAATAAAGGAGAATATCTATTAGTACATGCACCAGGAACATCAGCATCGCCTGCAATCAAAATAATGCCTTTATCAAAATGGGAGTTTATCCATAAGGGAAATCAGGAATACTCTAACTTTGTATATTTAAGGTATAAAAAAGATAAGGGAGCTGCATTTAGAGCTGCTGATTATGCGTATAATCATTTCTATCAGAATGGATCTAAATATCGATACGATATTTTTGGAACTTCTGCAAAGAGTAACGATTATAAAACATATTGTTCTAAATTAGTTTACTTATCATTCAGAGATGGAGCAGGAGTAGATTTCTTCCCAGTAAGTAATTTCTATATTGTACATCCTTATGATTTCTTACGTCCAATGCCAGCTGCGCTTGGATTAAGACCTTATTTCTTTGGTAAGGGTGGAATGTGGTGGGGTTAAAATATAACTCTATCATATAAAATATAAAAATGTCCTACATAAAATGTAGGACATTTTTTATTTTAAAAAAGCCATCCTAAGATATCTTCCTCCGACTGGATTAAATATTAATCAGTTTAGTTCGTCGTGTTTTCCTTGTTCGTCATGATCTTGTCCAAATTCAATTTTGCCAGTATGAGGATTATCCCAACGTACGTATTTGTACCATATGTTTGGTTCATCTTTAAATATAACATGTGCTCCATATTGAGTTTGTTTACTATCAAAAAAAGGTTTAATTTCTAAAACATCTGACTTTGCGTACCCTTTTTCTTCTAGATGCCACATTATACCTATAATGGCTTCTTCTCTTAATTTCGAATCACCTGTAATAAAATAACGATCTATTATTCCTTTTCCGATTATAAATAAACCAATTATAAGTAATACAGATGTAATTATAAGAGCCCTTTTTTGCATGTATAAATATCCTCCTTATTTTAATTTATCCTTTATATAATAATAAGGGAATTGTACTGTAAAATATAGATTTAAGAATAAGAAAAGACACCCTAAGATGCCTTCCTCCGACTTGAACCATCTTAATT
>NZ_KV827800.1:0-718 GCF_001836235.1 Bacillus sp. HMSC036E02
ATTTTCCTAATTTCATTAAAAATCCCCCTAAATATTTTAATTTAATTAATTACAATATAATGATATATTATTATGTATATTTTTTCAAATAATTTCTAAAAAAAGTTATAAATTCAAAAAAAAGACACCGCAAGGTGCCTTCCTCCGACTTGATAATTGTATTTTATGTATGAAACTATCACTGTAGTATTTAAGATGAGAGTAATTGCTATACTGTCTTTCTTAGGACAGCATAGCAATTACTTATTGATTGTGAACCATTCGCTCTTATAAGCATCGCCAGCAAGTTTCACCACAGCAACGTAACGGCCTGGCTCATATGCTGATGTAATAGTTGTATTCCATACAGCTTCATTGATTGTACCGTTATGGGCTGGGAATGGGTAAATAGTTTGATAGCGAACTAATGAATAATCATCCATAATGCGATAAATCTTCATTGGATTGCCATCTGCGCCGTTATACCACCCCATCTTAACTGTGAAGTAATCACCAGTTTTATAAGCTGGTTTTACATCATCTGATAAGAAAGCTGGGAAATCTAAAGCAACTTGATTTAGATCAAATGTTGATGATGGGTCTCCCCAATTTGTAGATGTTGCTTGTACCTTTTCAGCTGCTGCCACAGGTTTTGTGTCTAATGTTGCTAAACCTGTGAAACCACCTAATGCTAATGCTCCGACTAATACTAATTTTCCTAATTTCATTAAAAATCCCC
>NZ_KV827801.1:0-79415 GCF_001836235.1 Bacillus sp. HMSC036E02
ACCGTTACCGCCGGAACCGTTGCCGCCAGAACCGTTACCACCAGAACCGTTACCGCCAGAACCGTTTTCACCAGAGCCGCTGCCACCAGAACCATTGCCACCAGAGCCACTGCCATCAGAACCGTTACCACCGGAACCACTGCCACCAGAACCACTATCGTCCTGAGAACCGTTATTTCCTGGAGGTTTATTATTATCCTTTGAGTTTCCTTCTGCAAAATGATCGCTATTTTGTACAATAGCGTTTGTTAATGGTTGGAAGTTTTCAGTTGCGGCATTACCGATATTTAAACCGCTAAAAAAAGATAAAGAGAGTGTTGATGCTAAAATGAAGATTTTCGTCATGGTTTTCCTCCTAAGAAATTAATATTCCATCAATACATCCCTTTGTAATATTTCTTAGGAAAAAGAGTTTTATGCAAAAAAAACTATATATAGAAAAAGGTGGTGTATTTGTCAAAGCAGAAAAGAGTTAATGTAGATTTTCTACAAATAGTAGAGGTGGAGAATTTACATTCATAACGGTAGAGGAAGTGGCAGTAGATGAAAGTGTATATAGCGTTTGATATTGGCGGTACGCAAATTAAGTATGGTATTGTTTCAGAAATAGGGAGAGTATTAAAGCATAAAACAGTTGCAACAGAAATTCATTTAGGCGGAGAACAAATTATTCAAAAACTTATATATGTATCCAAAGAAATAATGAATGAACATACTATTGCAGGAATTGGTATTAGCACTGCGGGAATTGTTGATATTAATAAAGGAATTGTGATGGGAGGTGCCGATCATATTCCAGGATATAGTACTATTCCTATTATTGATAGATTGCAAGAGATATTAAAAGTTCCAGTATCGATTGACAATGATGTGAATTGTGCAGCGTTTGGAGAAAAGTGGAATGGTAGTGGAAGAGAGAAAAAGAACTTTATTATGCTCACCATTGGAACAGGAGTTGGGGGAGCAATTTTTATAGATGGAGAATTGTACCGAGGACATTCATTTAGTGCTGGTGAATGGGGGAATATGCTAATAGAAGGAAAAACGTTTGAAGAGGTTGCTTCGATTTCAGGATTAATTCGGCTTGTAAGAAAATATAAAGGCAAAGGCGAGTGGAATGGGAAAAGAATTTTCGAGTTGTATGATAAAGGAGATCGGGAAGTTGCTCAAGCAGTTGGGATCTTCTTTAAACATTTGGCAATCGGAATTAGTAATCTTGCTTATATTTTTAATCCAGAAACGATTATTATTGGTGGAGGAATTACCGATAGAGGAAATGAGTTTTTAAAAGAAGTAAAAGAAGAAATCAGTAAATACTTAAATCAAGAGATTTATAATAATTGTGAGATTGAACTTGCACAAAACGGTAATTGTGCAGGAATGATTGGTGCTATTTACCACTTCTTACATCATCATAAGTAAATTATATGAATGTTTTCATATAACTGAGAATTTATCCTTTTTATCGCTAGGTAAATAATGCTACAATATAAGAGAAGAATACAATATTTTCCGATTTGGAAAATGCTTTGTAGAAAGGGAGAAACTTCATGCCTATTATTTTAGAAAAAGGTCAAAAGATCGATTTAACGAAAGGACAACCAAAAGTAGCAAAACTACAGGTTGGCTTAGGCTGGGATCCAATTGGGCAATCAGGTGGATTTCTGTCTTCATTATTTGGAAGTAAACCAAATGTAGATTGTGATGCATCTGTTGTTATGTTAGAAGGAGATCGTTTTTTAAACAAAAATGATTTAGTTTACTTCGGAAATAAACTTTCTACTTGTGGTAGTATTATTCATTCAGGAGATAATTTAACAGGTGAAGGCGCTGGTGATGACGAAACAATTTTCGTAGAATTACATAAAGTTCCGAGCCGTATTAATCGTTTAGTATTCGTTGTAAATATTTATGACTGTGTAAATCGTCGTCAAGATTTCGGGATGATTCGTAATGCATATATTCGTATTCAAAACCCGCAAACTGGTGAAGAATTAGCACGCTATAATTTATCGGATAATTATGCTGGCAAAACGACTCTAATTGCAGGTGAAATGTATCGTCACGGAAGTGAATGGAAGTTTTCAGCAGTTGGAGAAGGCACGCAAGATAAAAACTTAAGTGAGATTGTATCACGTTATCAATAAAATAACCGAGGAGGAATTGTATATGGCATCAATTTCATTGAAAAAGGGACAAAAGGTAGACTTAACAAAAACGAATCCAGGTCTTTCGAAAGTTCTTGTAGGACTTGGTTGGGACACGAATCGTTATGACGGACAAAACGATTTCGACTTAGATGTTAGTATTTTCTTAGTAGGTGCGAATGGTAAAGTTTCAGGAGCTGAAGATTTCGTTTTCTATAATAATCCAAAAGGTGCGAATGGTGCTGTAGAGCATTTAGGAGATAACCGCACTGGTGAAGGTGAAGGCGATGACGAAGCGATTAAAGTAGATTTGAAAAATGTTCCTGCTCACATCGAACGTATTTGTTTCACAATTACAATTTATGATGGAGAAGGCCGTAGCCAAAACTTCGGACAAGTTTCTAATTCTTTCGTACGTATTCTCGACGAAGAAAAGAATGCAGAATTAATTCGTTACGATTTAGGAGAAGATTTCTCTATTGAAACAGCCGTAGTAGTAGGTGAATTATATCGTCATGCAGGTGACTGGAAATTCAATGCAATCGGAAGTGGATTCCAAGGTGGATTAGCGTCTCTATGTAATAACTTTGGTTTAGATGTAGAGTAATAGATTTGATTTGTATATCCATCGGTGAAATGTATGTTTACTGATGGATATATTTTTAAAGATAAAAATATAGAGGTGAATATAGATGGTTATTCAATTACAAAAAGGCCAGAAAATCGATTTAGGTAAGACAAGCCCTGGTTTAACAAAAGCAGTAATTGGTCTTGGATGGGATATTAAATCTTATGACGGCGGAGCCGATTTCGATTTAGATGCATCTGCCTTTTTATTAGATGCAAACGGAAAATGTACGAAGGAAACTGATTTTATCTTCTATAATAATTTACAGTCTCCTTGTGGATCTGTTTTACATACAGGAGATAACCGTACAGGTGAAGGTGAAGGTGACGATGAGCAACTTGTTGTAGATTTGAAGAAAGTTCCAGCAGATGTGCACAGAATTGCTATTACAGTTACGATTTATGATGCGGAAGGCCGTAGTCAAAACTTTGGACAAGTAGGAAATGCGTTTGTTCGTTTAGCGAATGAAGAGACGAATGAAGAAGTTCTTCGTTTTGATTTAGGGGAAGATTTCTCCATCGAAACAGCAGTTGTCTTTTGTGAATTATACCGTCATAATGGACAGTGGAAGTTTAATGCAGTAGGAAGTGGATTCCAAGGTGGTTTAGGTGCGCTTGTAAGAGCGTATGGCTTGGATGCATAGAAAGGAAACGATATTCGTTTCCTTTTTTTGACCTTTCTATAAATCTAGCAAAGAATAGGGGATAAAGGTAAGATGAGTATTTTGCAAGGAATCCTTGATACGTATGCTCAGTTTTTCGACTTGGACATGTGGATTAAAGTGTTGCAAGATCCAGTATCTTGGGGATTAATTGGTACACTTGTTGTACTTGAAGGGTTGTTATCTGCTGATAACGCACTTGTGTTAGCAGTAATGGTAAAACACCTTCCTGAAGAGAAACGTAAAAAAGCATTATTCTATGGACTTATTGGAGCTTATATATTCCGTTTTATTGCAATTGGAATTGGAATGTTCTTAATTAAATTATGGTGGGTAAAACTTCTTGGTGCACTTTACCTTGCTTGGTTATCAGTAAAATACTTTATTGATAAGCGTAAAGGTGCAGGTGAAGAAGAGGAAGCTCATGGTATGAACCAAAACAGTATTTTCTTCAGAATGTTCGGTGTCTTCTGGGGAACAGTTGCAATGGTCGAATTAATGGATATCGCATTCTCTGTAGATAGTGTACTTGCTGCATTTGGTGTATCTAATGAAGTTTGGATTTTATTATTAGGCGGAATGCTAGGTATTTTAATGATGCGTGGTATTGCCGGTGTATTCTTGAAATTGTTAGAGCGTATTCCAGAGCTTGAAACGACAGCATACATTTTAATCTTAATTATTGCATCGAAAATGTTACTGTCTTTAATCGAGATTGAGATTAGTCATACACTATTCTTTATTATTTTAGTTGTAGCATTTGGAGCAACATTTATAATTCACTACATGAAGAATTCTGGACAAGCTAAAGAAGAAGTTGCAGCTACTAAAGAAGACAATAAATAATTGAAATGGGTTTGCTCGTTTTGTGAGCGCCCATTTTTTATAACCAAAAATAGTTTATAATAGAAGAAGGACTTAGAAAAAACGTAAATGTTTTTGGAGGTGAACTGTTGTGTTTTCACGTTTTACACTTCAACCATATGCATTAAAAGATGAATCAGATTTAAAGCAATTTGAAACGCTTTTAGAAAAACGTCCACAATATGAACTGACAGAGAATGAGATGAAATTTAGTTATATAGCATGTCGAATCCTTGGCGTTCCTAATGATGTAGATGAATATTTTAATGAACTGTTTGATTATAGTGAAGCGAAAGGAATCGAAGTTTTACACGAACAAAATTTAAACAAAGTGATTGATTCGGAAAAGCTTCGTCATATTCAAGAAGTGTTCGGATTACATCAAGAAGCACCAAATGGTCTGACAGTAAATAGGTTAGTTGCACACTTATCTGGGAAACAACTTTTACCGAAAGTAGACAATCCTGATTTACAGCATTACATACATACGACGTTTATTTCACTATTGAAATTATATGAGAAACAACATAATCAGTCGTTAAAGACAGAAGGCTTCCGGCGTTTCTTAATCGACATAATTAAACTAAGCGAAAATTACGTAGCGAAGTGGTTCTCTACAATTAACTATAAGAAACAAATGCCGCGTATCGTTTGGTATGGTGATGCACAGGAAAGCCGTATATATTTCTTATACTTTCTTATTATGCTCGGTTGTGATGTGCTTTATTATCATCCAGAAGGAAAAGATGGATTTGAGAATGTCGATGAAGAGGGAAGGACCTTTATTGTGTCTCATCCAGGCCGTATTTCTCTTGAACCATTTCCAGATCGCCGCCGCGAGCGTGTGGCAACAGTAGCGTATCAAGCTTCAAAAGAAATTGAGCAAGTACTTCACCACGATAATTCACTGCTGTACAAGCCGTGGCAATTCCGTTCCTATACGCCTGTAGCTCGTACACTAAAAACAACATATGATGAACTCTTTTTAATTACGAAAGAAAAGGCGTTTGTACGTCCGACATTCTTTGTTGAAAATAAACACATTTATATCCCTTCTTTATTTGCGAAAATATCAGGTGTTTCAAAGAATGATAAAGAGTATTTTCAACGATTAAAGGCTGTTACATCATTTGATAATAGTTTATTAATTAATACATTCCCGTTTACGAAAGAACAAAAAGCAAATTTCCAATATCATTACCGAGATGCATTAGACCGTGGGGGGAAATTACATCCTGATCTAATTATGAATAGCCATTGGTGGCCGCATAAGCGTTTACCGGAAGGTTTACAACATGGGATTGCAGAAGCGATTATCCATACGTGTGAAAGTGAAATGTGCAAACCAATTGCGAAAGAGACGAAACAAGATGTAGCGCTATATGTTTTCGCGCAACTTTCTCAAATACCACCGAATATTTTAGAACAACTTGAGAAATTTGATTATTCACAAGATGTACCGAAAATTGTTATATTTAATAATGAGAAGAGTGGAGAGTTAACTCGTTCTGATGCTGTTTTATTACTATTTTTAAATCAAATTGGAGTAGATGTATTCCATTTTAATCCAACGGGAAGAAACGATATTGAACCGTATATTGAAGCGGGGGCATTTGATTCCCATTGGCTTGAAGAGGTTAATTTCGATCTTGAGTTTCATGGTTCATCAGCTTATAAAAATTTATCACAAACAATAAAAGGACTATTTCGTCCATTTTTATAAGGAAAGGGAGAATACTATATGAATAACCCAGTCGTACTAGATCCGAAAACAGAATTAAATGAGCAAACAGCACAAGATGTTCGCTTACAACTTAGAAAAGATGCGGATGTACAACGTATTTATAATGCGGTAGATATTAAAGATCAATTAGAATTAATTGAACTTGGAAAAGAACCTTCTATGGAAATTTCACGTTTTGCTGATCAAATTTTACATACAATGTCATTATCAAAGATAGAAGATTCTGGTGAATTATTAAAACAGCTTGGTAAAATTATGGACAGATTTGATAGCAAAGACTTTGCGGAAGAGAAAAGTGGTTTCTTCTCACGTATGTTCAAAAAAGCGGATAAAATGATAGAACAAATTTTTAGCAAGTATCAAACGATGGGCCGTGAAATTGATAAAGTATATGTGGAAATTACGAAGTACCAAGATGAGATGAAAAAATCAATTGGTACGTTAGATGGCTTGTATGAGCAAAACTTAAAATATTATTTAGACTTAGAGAAGTACGTAGTAGCAGGAGAAATGCTATTAGAGCGTTTAAATACAGAATTAGTTCCGATGTATGAAGAGCGTGTGCGTAATAATGATCAATTAGCAGGTATTGAATTAGAGTCGCTTAAAAACTCTGTTGAAATTTTAGAGCAACGTATTGATGATTTAGAAAAAGCACGTATGGTTGCGTTACTTACAGCACCACAAATTCGTATGATTCAACGTGGTAATAATAAATTAATTGGTAAAATTAATACAGCATTTATTACAACGATTCCTATTTTTAAAAATGGTATCATTCAAGCGGTAAATGCGAAGCGTCAAAAGCTTGTTGCAGATTCTATGGCTGAACTGGATCGCCGTACAAATGAATTACTTAAGAAAAATGCACAAAATATCGCAACGCAAAGTGTAGAAGTAGCAAGATTATCAGGTTCTTCTAGTATTAAGATGGAAACGCTTGAGGAAACTTGGAACATTATTTCAAGAGGTATGCAAGAAACACAACAAATTGAAGAGCAAAACAAACGTGAGCGTGAAGAAAGCCGCAAACGTATGGCTACATTAACTGAGAACATTAAAAAAGAATTACAAGGGTAAATGAAAAGGCAATGAGGACTATTCCTCATTGCCTTTTAGTTTCTCTTCACTAATTTAATAATCTCATTCACAACAAGTGGAATGATACTTAATAAGAGAACAAATCCCCAATCTCGCATCGTTAATGCATGTACACCGAATATATTTGCAAGAGGTGGGATAGAGATGATACAAACTTGCATTAAAATACCGATAAGAAGAGAGAAGACTAAATATTTATTTGTAAATACCCCAATTGAAAAAATGGATTTCGTTCTTGAACGCAAGTTAAATGAATGAACGAGCTGAGAAAAACTAAGAACGACAAATGCCATCGTTTGAGCATGTAATAGAGCATCGTCATCAATTCGCTCTGGGAAAAGAGGGAATAAATTTGTATCTCCAGTATAGAATTTTGCTCCGGCGATAAAAGCTATTAGCGTTAAAAGTCCAATGATAACTCCATTGAAAATCAGGAAAGGAACGCTGCCACTAAATAAGCTTTCTTTCGCATGTCGTGGTTTTTCCTTCATCACATCTGGATCTTCAGGATCAACCCCAAGTGATAATGCAGGCAGTGTATCTGTAATTAAATTCACCCACAAAATATGAATAGGTCGTAGTGGTGTTGCCCAGCCGAGTAAAATCGCTAAAAATAAAGCGATAATTTCTCCGAAGTTACAAGAGAGTAGAAAGAGAATTGATTTTTTTATGTTACGATAAATATTTCTACCTTCTTCAACGGCTTTCACAATAGATGAGAAATTATCATCTGTTAACACGACATCTGCTGCCCCTTTTGCAACGTCTGTTCCTGTAATGCCCATCGCTACGCCAACATCTGCTTGTTTTAAAGATGGAGCGTCATTGACGCCATCACCAGTCATAGAAACGATATTTCCTTTCGCGCGTAATGCCTTTACAATTTTCACTTTATGCTCTGGAGAGACCCTCGCGAATACATTCAAGTGATTAATTTTGCTTGCTAGCTCTGTATCTGAAATGTTATCTAATTCAGTTCCAATCATAATTTCAGATATTTCTTCAGCAATACCAAGTTCTTTGGCAATCGCAAAGGCGGTATCTTTATGATCTCCAGTAATCATAACTGTGCGAATACCGGCTTTTTTACATTCTGTAATGGAATCTTTTACTTCAGTTCGCGGTGGATCAATCATACCGACAAGACCAATAAAGATGAGGTTTTCTTCGAGATGATCTATATCCACATTGCTTGAATTGTATTGTTTAAATGCGAATGAAAGCACTCTTAAAGCTTCTCGAGACATTGCCCCAGCAGCTTCTAATATTTGATTTTTATCAGCCTCTGTTAGATCCTCTATTTTACCGTTTTTAAATATGTGGGTACATCTAGGTAAGAGCTTATCGATAGCGCCTTTCGTCATGCTATAGTAGCTTTCATCGTATGTATGCACGGTTGACATCATTTTACGATCTGAATCGAAAGGTACTTCGTTAACACGTTCATGTATTTTTTCTAAATAATCTTTTTGCATGTTAAAAGTGGTTCCAGCAACGAGAAGTGCAATTTCAGTCGGGTCTCCCGTTTGTGATTCTTTATTATAAGACGCATCATTACATAGCACCATATTTTCTAACAATAGACGTTGCGCATCATTATTTACATTTAAACTTTCTAAGCGATCGTATGTGTTATCACTATAAAAGTGAGTAACGGTCATTTTATTTTGCGTTAACGTACCTGTTTTATCTGAACAAATAATTGTGACAGAACCGAGGGCTTCAACAGCTGGTAGTTTGCGAATGATAACGTTTTGTTTAATCATACGTTGCACACCAATTGCAAGAACGATGGAAACGATAGCTGGCAAGCCTTCTGGAATAGCTGCAACGGCTAAACTAATAGCAGTCATAAACATTTCTAACGTATCCCGGCCTTGTAAAAAACCGATGAGGAACATAATGATACAAATAGCTACAGCGACAAAGCCTAAATATTTTCCGACTTGTGCTAAGCTTTTTTGAAGTGGTGTCATATCATCGTCTGCTTCATGTAAAAGGGTAGCAATCTTACCAATTTGTGAGTTCATTCCAGTTTCAACAGCAACACCGACGCCTCTTCCGTATGTTACAAGAGTAGACATAAAGGCCATGTTTTTTTGATCGCCGAGTGGTACTTGTTCATCACTTTGCATGGAAGGGTGGTAGATTGCCTCTTTATCAACAGGGACAGATTCACCAGTTAGAGCAGATTCTTCAACTTTTAAATTTGCGGTTTCAATAAGGCGTAAATCGCATGGGATATATCGTCCGGCATCGAGCATAACGATATCCCCTGGAACGACGTGTTCAGATGGAATTTCTTTTAGTTCACCATGTCTCTTGACGATAGCTTTAGGTGTTGCCATCTTTTTTAGTGCCTCTAAAGCTTGTTCTGCTTTAGATTCTTGGACAACACCGATAACAGCATTTAAAACTACAACAAGCGCGATAATACTGGCATCCGCCCATTCACCTACAAAGGCAGAAATAAGGGCAGCAATAATAAGGACATATACGAGGACGTCATTAATTTGGGCGAAAATACGCTGCCATAAAGTGCGTTTTTGTTTTGTAGCTAATTCATTAGAACCGTATTGCTTTAAACGTTCACTTACAATTTCATCTGTTAAACCGTGTTGTTCGTTTGTTTCTAGGTCAATTAATGTTTGATCTTTCGTCTTACTGTACCAATTGCTCATAAGTAAGCACCTCCAGTAAAAACAGTTAGCAATGGTAGTGTTGCTATTATTTGTGAGTAGTATGTATGGAGAAAAAATCTAAGATGAGGTTCTACTTCTATTGTACAATATTTTACAGTTGGTTGAGGGAAAGAGATGAGTTGTCATGAATTTGTTGGAAATAAAAAAGAGCCTCATATAAGAGAGGCTTTTTTACTTTTTAATTAATGTACCTAATTCTTCTGTAATAGCTTGCATTTCACTAATGCTGAATGTTTCACGTTTCATAACATGATCATAAATGTCACGTAAATCTTCGTACATTTCTTCGTTAAAACTAGCAGCTCTCATCGCTCCAGCATTAACCATACGTAATTTTTCTTTAATAGCTTCGACCATATATTCAACGTTTTCTTCTGACTTTACGGATAAATCCACCGAAGTGTCCCCCTTTAAAATAACATAAGGCTATCTTAACATTTTTTATCATTTTCGTTAATGAATCTTTTCAATCCCATTAAATTAGTAGGGATTTCCTTTATATTTAATAATTGGTTGTTTATACTATAAGTATATATGAAGAAATGCACCAAGAAGGGAAGAAACAAAAACATGGTTCAAGTATTGTTTGTTTGTCTTGGGAACATTTGCCGTTCTCCGATGGCAGAAGCGATTTTTCGAAATCTTGTCGTAAAAGAGGGACTTGAAGAGAAAATTGTCATTGATTCTGCAGGAACTGGAGATTGGCATGTTGGCCATCCGCCACATAAAGGAACACAAAAAATTTTAAAAGAAAATGCAGTCACTTTTGAAGGAATTAAAGCAAGGCAAGTAGAAAAAGAAGACTTAACAAAGTTTGATTATATTATTGCCATGGACAACAAGAATATAGCAGATTTAAAAAGTTTAGGTAAAACTGGAGGCTATATTGGTAGGCTGTCCGACTTTGTTCCAGACGGTGGCTGGACAGACGTTCCTGACCCTTACTATACAGGGAATTTCCAAGAAGTATATGACCTTGTAACAGAAGGGTGTGCAAAGCTATTAGCTTTCATTCGAAATGAACAAGGAATATGAGGAAGCTTAGAAAGAAATACTTTCTAACATAAGAAATGAAAGGGTGAAGGAATATGGCAAAGAAAAATAATATTGCTCGAAACATTGCGATTGGTGTAGCGGCAGGTGTAGCTGTATCCATGTTAAAGAAAGAAAACCGTGAAAAAGTAAAAAATACAGCAGAAAAAGCAAAAACAAAGATGATTGAAATTGGTGAAAATGCAAAGATCAAAGAAAAAGTGCAAACTGTTACAGATAAAGGACGCGAACTTGCTGATTTCAATGTGGTAAAAGCGAAAGTAGCAGAAATTAAAAAATTAACGCCATCTGTTGTAGAGACGTTAAAAGAAACGAAAGAAATTTTTAGTAAGAAAAAAGTTGAGCCAGAAGAAAAGCCAGAAACGATTGAAATTCAAGCTGTATCTCCAAAGGTAGATGAGCTGAAAGCAGAAGAAGAGCCAGTAGTTGCTGAAGATGGTGGTATGAAAGAAGCGCGTGAATTATTTATGAAAGACTCAAATGCAGTGGAAAAAAAAACTGAAGCGTACATTGAGTTAAAGCAAGATAAAGAAGAGAAGAAAAGCGTTTAAACATATATGAGAAAAATTTTAGAAAAGGTGAGAAGAAATCGTACTTATTCGTTTGGTAAAGATTTATATGACCGGACGATGCGCGATGATGTAGCGGGCTTGGCAGCACAGCTCGCTTATTTCTTCTTGCTTGCAATTTTTCCTGGGCTCGTTTTCTTAATTACGCTTCTTGGATTTATTCCCATTCAAACAGAGGATGTGCTTAGTTTATTAGAGGTTTATGTACCAGATGATGCAATGAACTTAATTGAGGTAAATGTAGATAAAGTTGTAAACCAGCAAAATGGTGGTTTATTATCATTTGGTTTATTATCCATGTTATGGTTTGCCTCAAATGGTGTTAATGCGGTTATGAATGCTTTTAACCGCGCTTATGACGTGAAGGAAACACGTTCTTTTATTACAACAAGAGCGTTATCAATTGTGTTTACATTAGCCATTATTTTTATGATTGTCTTTGCGTTAATTGTTCCGGTATTCGGACAAGTTATTGGAGCAGCAGTGTTTAAAGCACTCGGTTTATCAGATAGTTTTTCTTTCGTGTGGAGCATTACACGATTAGTAGCGAGTTTCTTCGTGCTATTTGCTTTGTTTAGTTTCTTATATACATTTGCCCCAGATCGAAAGTTAAAAAGAAGAGAAGTTATTTCAGGGGCGTTATTTGCTACTGTAGGATGGATTGTGGTATCGTACTCATTTGCTTATTATGTAGATAAGTTTGCGAATTACGCCAATACATATGGTGGTCTCGGTGGTATCATTATTTTAATGTTATGGTTTTACTTAACTGGATGGGTAATTTTACTTGGCGGTGAAATTAATGGTTTACTCCACCATTATAGAACCGGTGACAATAATTCCCGTAATGAATAATGAGCTCTTGTTCCATAATAAAAAGGAACAGGGGGGATATTTCATGAGTAATAATAAAAAGAACCATAACAATAAAAGTAATAATAAACAAAAGAGCAGTTCGCATCCAAAGCATAAAACGAGTAGCAGTGCGAACGGTCATAATAGCTATCATTAAAAAAAACGGGTCCTCTATGAGGGACCCGTTTTATTTGCTGCCTTTTAATAATCGTAAGCCATTCAAAATGACAAGAATCGTACTTCCTTCATGGCCAATAACACCGAATGGAAGAGCTAAAAATTGCAAGAAGTTTGAACAAATTAGCATGGCAATAACGGCTAGCGAAAAGATTACGTTTTGCTTCACAATACGGTTCATTCGTTTTGATAAACGAATTGCTTGGGAAAGACGAGATAGTTCGTTCTTCATCAGTACAACATCCGCAGTTTCTAAAGCTACATCTGTTCCTTCTCCCATTGCGACACCAATACTAGCAGTAGCTAGTGCAGGTGCATCATTTATACCGTCTCCGACCATTGCTACTGTACCGTATTTTTCTTTTAACTTTTTAATCGTTTCAACTTTTGTTTCTGGTAAACATGATGCGTAATATTCCTTTATATTACTTTCAGAGGCAATTGCTTTTGCCGTTTCTTCATTATCTCCAGTAATCATAATTGCTTCGACACCAATGCTTTGTAATTCACGAATAGCAGCTATTGTTTCTTGGCGAAGCGTATCTTTTAAAGCGATAAGTCCAAGAATGCCTCCCTCATCACTAATATAAACGACAGTTTTACCTTCCTTTTCAAGTGAGGCAGAAATACCATTATGAAATGTTTTTGTTTCTTCACCGATAAAATCAGCTTTACCTATTTTATAAGCGTTGTTTTCGAATATTCCTTTTAGCCCAAAACCAGTTACATCTTCAACCTTTTCAGGTTTTTTTAATGTAATGTCGTACGCATGTTGTGCATATTTAACAATAGATTCAGCCAAAGGATGTGTAGAGTGACTTTCAATGGATGCTGTAATAGAAAGTACTTCTTTTTCTGTTATATTTTCTCGAACATATACATCTGTTACGGTAGGTTTACCTTCCGTTAATGTACCTGTTTTATCAAAGGCGATTGCTCTTACTGAAGCGAGGCGTTCTAAATGTATGCCACCTTTAAAGAGAATTCCATTTCTTGCTCCGTTAGAAATTGCAGATAACGTTGCTGGTGTAATGGCAGCAACGAGTGCACAAGGAGATGCGACTACAAGTAAGATCATAGCGCGATAAAACGTTTCATTCCAGCTCCAGTCAAGTAAGAAATGAGGAACGAACATCATAAGCGCAACAACGAGTAGTACACCTTTTACGTATGTTCCTTCAAACTTTTCGATGAATAGTTGTGATGGTGATTTTTCACTTTGTGCACTTTGGACGAGACGGATAATCTTTTGGAATAATGTTTGATCGCTCGGCTTCGTAATTTTAATTTCGATAGCACCACGTAAATTTACAGTACCTGCAAATACTTCATCGCCATGTCTTTTCTCATTTGGAATAGGTTCTCCCGTGATTGCTGCTTCATCGATATTTGTTTCACCGTTATGAATCGTACCGTCAGCAGGAACACGTTCACCTGGTTTAATTAAAATAATGTCGTTAATTTGTAACTCTCCAACAGGAACACGTTCCTCAGTTCCGTTGGAAATGCGTAATGCTTCTTCGGGTTGTAAGTCAAGAAGAGCGGAAATTTCTTTTTGGCTCTTACTTAATGTATAAGATTCCATAGCACCGCTGAGCGCGAAGATAAAGATTAAGATAGCCCCTTCTGCCCAGTAGCCAATAATTGCAGCACCAATAGCTGCAAAGAGCATTAGCATTTCAACATTTAGCTCTTTTTCTTCAATCGTATCTTCAATGCCTTCTTTCGCTTTTGCATATCCACCAACTATATAAGCAAGGATATAGCAAGTAATACCTACATTCATTACATCGTTCTTTGTGAATAACCAGCCAACTAAAATAAAAATACCAGATGCTAATGCAAATACAAGTTCATAATGTTTTTTTAATGTGTCCCATAAAGAGGGATGGGAAATTGTTTCTTTTGACTGTAACGTTTTTACTTCTGAGTTCATTACTACCCGCTCCTTCCGCATTCTTATTGAGAAAAATAATCAAAATCGAAACCCCTATAAAACGACGAAAGCTGCCATCCATAATGGATAGCAGCATTTCTGTTGAATCTGTTTTTAATAGTTCTTATGTTGTAATTATTCTATAGTATATCATATGTTTTTATGAGATGGTACGGTTTTGTTTCAAGTATAAACGGAAAACTTGTGTTTTCGCAACTCCTCTGGTATATATGAATATTGTTCATAAAAAGGTCGGAAAGGAAGACAACAAGTGAAGACAGAGAAAATTTTTACCCATCCGATTGGCGTATTTATTGCTGCAATAGTAGCAACTTTTTTATGGGGAAGCGCATTTCCTTTTATTAAATTAAGTTATGTTGAACTTGGAATTCAACCACAAGAAGTTGGAGAGCAAATATTATTTGCCGGTTATCGTTTCTTTTTATCTGGAGTCATGCTCTTATTATTCTTTCAAGTGTTAGGAAAAGATATGAGCTTCAAAAAAGGAACAGGGAAACAGTTAATACAAATTGGTTTATTCCAAACGTTTCTTCAATATATCTGTTTTTACATTGGAATGAGTTATAGTTCAGGAATTGAAGGAGCTATCATTTCAGGAACATCATCATTCTTTCAAATTTTACTCGCCCATTTTTTATATAAAGATGATGCTCTCAATATGAGAAAATTAATTGGGGTATCTATTGGTTTTTGTGGCGTCATTTTAGTAAATGTGCCGAGTGATGGTAGCTTATCATTTCATTTTGGGATCGGAAGCTTATTACTTCTTAGTGCAGCAATGCTGTATTCATATGGAAACATATTAGCAAAAGAAGGTAGTAAAACATTAGATATTGGTTATATGACAGCATACCAAATGATTTTTGGTTCTATAGGATTATTATGTATAGGGGCTTTACAAGTTGGAGTCATGCCATTTACATTTAGTCTACATGCACTACTTATGCTAATTTATTTATCTTTCTTATCTGCAGCTGGTTTTTACATTTGGAATACAATTATGAAGTATAACAAGGTTGGAAAAGTATCTATGTATATGTTCTTTATACCCGTATTTGGTGTGTTATTATCGAGCATGATTTTAGGTGAAGCAATTCATTCATTTGTGCTACTCGGTTTAGCATGTGTAGCCGCGGGAATCATTGTGGTAAATAGGACACCAGCTAAGCAAAAAATGGAGCAAGAAAAACAAGTAGCATAGAGAGCAGAAAAGCGATTACAATGGAAGAACAGTACTGTTCTTCTTTTTTTATAGAAAAAGGATAATAGACTAAGTGTAACGAAAAAAGATACAAAAAGCATTTATTGAGGAGAAAATATTATGAATCTACTTTACGTGGTGTTAATTGGGCAAATATTTCTTTTTTTTATTGGTGCAATTTATGCAATGGGGCAGACAAAAAGAACGAAAGATAATATGCCGTTACCTTTAGCAATTCGTCTTATTCTTAGTTTTTCTTTAACAGGTAGTGCAATTTGCATATGGTTACAAGATCCATCTGTAGAGTATAGTACGTGGGTTGCACTTGGTATGACTTTATCGACTGTGGGAGATTTGTTTATGGCTGGGCTGATTCCAATTGGTCATCGATTAATTGGAGGGATGGTTACTTTCGCTCTTGCTCATTGTTTTTATGTAAAAGCATTTTTGCAAACAGGAATTTCATGGAATGGTTTTTGGATTGGCTTACTCGTATATGGGCTCTTTCTAATTGTAGGATGGTTCTTCTTTATCCGAAATGATAAGCAGGATAAGTTGTTTACGATAGGAGCTCTAATTTACGGATTGTGGGTTGGAGGAATGGCTTGCTTTGCATTCGCCTTATATTATGAAAATACAGGGATATGGTGGATACCAGCGTTTGGTGGCTTACTGTTTGTAATTTCTGATTTCATTATTGGCATGACAGATATCGGAGGGTGTAAATTGAAGTATGAGCCACTTTGGATTTGGTTTACATATGTAGCTGCTCAAATGTGTATTATATATGTGGGATTATAAAAAGATACTCTCAAAAATAGTGGATAGACTATTTTGAGAGTATCTTTTTTGCTTGTTAATTTGATCAGTATTTTTATTTTAAAATTTCTAATATTATAATTTTATAATTCAGAATTTTGTAGAAAATCATCGGTCGTATTATTTATAATAAAAGTAAAAAGATGATGAGTTGGTGAAATGATGCAAAAGAAAAAACGTTGGCGTGAATTCTTTGGAACTATTGCAATTGCATGTTTATTGGTGTTTTTGGCGAAAATTTTTGTGTTTTTTCCGACGACTGTAAAAGGAGCATCTATGAGGCCAACGTTGCAAGATGGAGATAAGGTGATTGTTAATAAGTTAGCAAAACAATTTGAAAGCTATGGGAGAGAAGATATTATTGTTGTGAAAACAGATAATTTTTATGTCAAAAGAGTGATTGGATTGCCTGGAGATATAATTGAGATGAGAAATGATCAATTATATGTAAATTCTGAAGTGAAAGATGAAGAGTATTTGGATAGTAATAAAAAACAAGCAGAAAAAAAACTTATGAATTTAACAGAGGACTTTGGACCGATTACAGTTCCTGAAAATAAGATTTTTGTTATGGGAGATAATCGCTTAATAAGTAAAGATAGTAGAAATGGTTTAGGTTTTATTGATAGAGAAGATGTGTTAGGAAAGTTAGCAGGCATTTATTATCCGTTTGAACATATGAAAATAATAAAGTAAAAAAAACCAAGCAAATTTTAGTTTGCTTGGTTTTTTTGTTAAACAGTAGGAGATTCGTTTGATACAAAGATATCTTCATGTTTCTTTGTAGTACTTAAAACAAATTTATGTTGTAGTAATTGTAGTTTAAATAACGCCAAAGGATCATGATATGTTTCTGGATTGCTTCTTAGCGTCGCTAATGTTTGCTCGTCTTCCTGTATCTCAAGTTGAGCTGCATCTACATTTTGTTTCAATATATTAAGTGGATCTTTGAAGAACATCATGATATCACGTTCTAATGCACCTTCAAATACTTCAAATTGAAGGAAGAATTGTTTGGAAATTGTGTGAGCAATTTCTGTATAGTCTTCTGTTTCAATATATTGTTTATATTTGTTGGCGAGCATAGATTGGTTTTTTTGCATATTACCAAATAATTTTCCGGCACTTTTTAAGAAAAACTGTGTCGGTGTAAAGCGTAATAAAATATTGATGTTCGTTACTGTAATTCGATTTGTCATTCGTGCAACATCTCGATTCCAATCATCTAATAATTTGAAATCGCAAGGAAGTTTCATACGTTCTTCTTTATATAATTTATTAAACGTTTCACTCATTTCATCTAAATAAGCTTGAGCTTGAATAAATTCATTATGTGCTGTTTCAATCCATTCTTGAATAGACCCAGTAAATTTAGGAAGAAGTACCTGTTGTACATGCTTTTGAACACGTTCATTCATTGCAGCATTTAATTCTTCATGAACTAGTTTGAAATCACTATCTTCTTGAACAAGATCAGAGCAACTCTGTAATAATTCAGGAATTTGAGAATGTATATCTCGTGTAATTTCTTCTTTCGTTAAAAGATAGGATTCGGTAATAGAGCGAATTTTATCTTTTTCAAGAGCAGTAAGGTTATTAATAAATCCAGTAAGTTTCACTGAGATGTGTTTATTCCAGCGTACGGATTTTACTAATGTATTTTCTAATTCCACACGTTCATTTATGAGATAAGCAATTGTCTTTTGTGTAAACCATATTAGCTTTTCTATACGTTCTTTTTCTATATCGCGTTTTGCAAGATTAGAGAGAATAGATTCTGTTACATCTCCAAGTTGCTGGCTACTCTCTTGCGAAGGAGAGTATGGGAAGAATTGTGCATCTGGAAAATGTACTTTAAGTTTACTAATTAGTTTTTCATTAGTAGTCGTATTATTTGTGTGTAATACGAAGTGAATTTGTAAGTTTGGTACTTGTTCACGTAAATAAATTAATGTATCAATTTCTTTACTATGCAATGGTGAAGAAGAATTTAATACGTAAACAAGACTATCTGCTGCTTGTAAGTATTCAAAGTATGCATTGTTTTTATCCAATTGCTCTTGAATG
The DNA here is from genome assembly GCF_001836235.1 of Bacillus sp. HMSC036E02. Lineage (NCBI taxonomy): Bacteria > Bacillati > Bacillota > Bacilli > Caryophanales > Bacillaceae > Bacillus > Bacillus sp. HMSC036E02. The sequence goes on from NZ_KV827801.1 coordinate 18,546, forward strand.
GATGGTGTAAGAAGAAATGTAAACTTATTTTTTCTTAAAAACCTACTTGGTAGCTTAATTTCTATACATTTTTTCTCAAGTTCTGACTGAGCAGATGTAGCCGTTATTTGATGGAATTCATCAAGGTTAGGGATATTTCGTATATCTAACTCGGTAAATTCTGTTATTTCAGTTTGACTAGCGTCTTTAAATAGAATAGGAGTTGTTAAAGTTTCAGTTAAGATGTTCTCTCCCAATATTGAATTAACAAATGATGTTTTATCATGGTCACTAGTTCCAGCTATTAGTAGTGGTGTGACATTTAAATCACATAGTTCATGGACTAGTAGCGTAAATTGATGACTTAAATCTACATCATTTTTCTCAGCCCATACAGCGATTGTTTCGAATAAATGAGAAACTGTTTCCATATTTACATCTGCTTCAGCTGATGTATTAGAAAGTAAGGATCCAGCACTTTTTACGAGTAATGATTCTAAAGTTGTAGGTGAGACTTCATTCCATGCTAACACTGCTGCAGAGACAACTAGAGAATCTTTTGCTTTCGTTAAACTAAACCAATTTGTTAATAAATTTGGTACAAGTCCGTTTAATTCATGCATAAAATGATTTCCGGTAATTAATGCAAAGTATGTTTCTTGATAGCGAGTAGAAATTTCATTCCAATCGTCATTATTGTCTGTTTCAATATGCAAGAATAAATGATTAATACTTTGAATCCAAGGAAGGTATAAGGATTCATGTTGATAGCTATTCCAAAGAGCAATAACAAGCTCTTTAAATTGAGCTTGATCAACAGCATATAGAGCTTTTAAAGACTCATAGAAATATTCAGGCTTAATATTTTTTGTAAATCCTTTGTTTATGTAATTTATTAACGTATCAAACCAGTGTAAAGATTGTGTTCGAATACCTTCTTGAACAGCTAGTTCGATAGCGTTGTTCCAATCTTCTTGTTTTTCATAGAAAGAACGTGCAATTGCAGTAATATTTGGATAATCCGGTTGGAATGCAACAGCTTCACTAATCGTCTTAAAAGCGAGTCCTAAACGATCTTGTTCGATATAAAGAGAAAGAAGTTGTAAGGAAACCTCCATCGTAAGAGTTGTATCTTCCGTTTGAATAGATTGATAAATTTCTTCTGCCTTTGGTAAGAATCCTAGTTCAAAATAAGCATCTGCAATATTTTTTGTCGCCCAAAGTGCAAGAGCATTATTTACTTTTTCCCATTTAAATATAGCTGCTTCAAAATCTTTATTTTGATAATAAAATTCACCTTGAGCAAATCGAATATTAGAAATGTTGGAGAATTCATTTTTAGATTCATTTATATATGCTTCACCGAGTACTTCCGATGCAGGAGTAGAAGTTTTTTCTGTTAAAAATGTTTTATAGTAAACTTTTTGAATAAATTGATTTTCAATGGTCATGTTCGTTCCCCCCTGTATAATTTAGAAAAATGATGTCGTATGTAAAAGGGTGTATGTTCTTTTAATAGGTAGAAGTTGCATTATATAGACCAAACTATGTTTTTGCTAGATATATCATTTTTCTTGAGAGTTAAACCGTTGCGAAAAGTAACTTTCCTTTATTGTAACAAAAAAACACGCATATGAATTTTTATTTTTTATCGGGTTATTTGCGGGCAGTAAGAATCTAATCTCAAAATTGTTGAATGTAAGTAAGTTATGTGGGAGTCGGGATGTCTGTAGAAGCAAGATTGGCATAGGTTAATAATTAGTAGAGGATGAACAAAACTCCCACTGATTAAAGTTTCACTTTATCTCTGTTAAAGGAAAGAATAGAAGTAGAGTTCATTATAAAAACAATGTATAGTGAATATGTATACCATGTTTGCCTTAAAGATAGAAAGGGTACAATGTGGAATAACGATCGTGCATAGGATGTGTCTTCCGAATGGAACAACATATTGGCGAGTTAATCGCGCATTATGGCTATTTTGGAATTGTTATAGCTTTGGCTGGTGGTATTGTCGGATTACCGATACCAGACGAGTTTTTATTGACCTTTGTTGGTTATAATGTTTCAAAAGGAGTTATGTCAGGAACTGCTGCTTTTTTAAGTGGGATGGCTGGTGCGATGTTAGGGATCACGTTAAGCTACATATTAGGTTTAAAACTTGGGCTCCCTGTTTTAAAGAAATATGGGCCGAAAATTAGAATTAAAGAACATCACATTGAAAAAACACATATTTTATTTGAAAAATATGGGCCATTTCTTTTAATGATTGGTTATTTTATACCGGGAGTACGTCATTTAACGGCATATTTTGCTGGGGTATCAAATTTGACACTTTGGCGTTTTTGTTTGTACGCTTACGGTGGTGCGCTCATTTGGATAAGTGTTTTTATTGGGCTTGGCTGGAAGTTAGGCAAGAAGTGGCGCTTCGTTGAGTATAGTTTACATCATTATGGAATATGGATTTTATTAATTTCAGCAGTTGTTACATGTGTTGTATGGTTGTACATAAAGAAAAAGAAAAACCGCTAATAGCGGTTTTTTTAGCTGAAAGCAATAAATAATACACCAGCTGTAATAAAGACTACACCAACACCGGTCATAAAGTTTAACTTTTCACCGAGGATAATCATAGCGAGAATGATAGAAAATACGACGCTTAATTTATCGACAGGAGCTACTTGTGAAACCTTTCCTGTTTTGAGGGCAAGAAAATAAAATAGCCATGACGAAGCACCTGCAACCCCACTTAATGTGATAAATAGCAGTGCTTTTTTATTTAGCAGTACGTCGCCGATATTTTGAAATTTACCTTGTATGATAATAACGCCTATCATAAATAATGCCATAATAATAGATCGAATTGTTGTTGCAACGTTTGCATCGATGCCGTCTAAACCAAACTTTCCAAAAATAGATACAAGGGCAGCAGCAATTGCTGATAATAGTGCAAATAAGAGCCACGAACTCATAGTAAAATTCCTCCAATCTTACAGTATTATACATGAAAATGATTCTCATGTATAAAGTTGAAGCAATTGAGCTTTATAGAAAGCGCGACTTCAACTTAACTTCTTGCTCCACCTGAATTTTAAGGTGGGAGTTTTACTGCCTGTAAATAGTGGGCTAAATAACGAAATAATCCCCACCTTATATTTTTAATAAGGTGGGGATTATTATACTACTCTGCAATTTCCTCATATAAAAAGTACGTTACATTATAAATATGTTCTACTTCATCGTCTGTCATAAACAATAATTCGTCACGCTCAATCCCTTTTTTCTTTTCAATAAACTCAATCATATTTTTGCGTTCTTCTCTCTTCATCAATTTTATTTCTCCCCTCAATCTGTTTTAATACAGTTTATTTAAGTTACTGCTATTATATAACAGAATCTTTGGAAAGTTCCACCTATTTTATTATTTTTTTTAAAAGAACTTTTCGACAAAACAAGCCCACCTAAGGGGGGGCTTGTTTTATTTTATAGTCGTAAAAACTCAGGCTCCGTCGTACCCGCACCATCAATGTAATAAATTGTGTCGGGATTGATTTTGATCAATACGTAATTAGGGTCTTCAGGACCGAGTAACCAACGTTTTAAGCTATTATTCCAAAACTTGTTTTTTAATGTTGAGTCTTCCTCGATTGAAGCTAACCCTTCAACTTCAATATAATCTTCATCTAATTTTTTTCCTTCTCGTCCGAGTAGTACATGGACATTAGGATTTTGTTCAATATCTGTTATCTTTTTTGATTGTCGATCTGTTGCAACATATAGTACAAAATCTTCATGGAAAAACATCATAAAGGCGCTATGAGGTTTCTCATTTCGTACTGTAGATAATACACCAGTACGTTGACCTTGAATAATAGTTGCGATTTTTTCTTTTAAGTGCATAATTTTAACCCCTTTTCACAATTTATAATTCTGTCTGTTTAAACAAGATAATTTAAATATCTTTCATACTGTTTTCTTCAATCCGATTTTTTAAACGTAATTGTGATGAAATCGGACAAGTTAGGAGAAGAATAATAATAATATTGAGGAGAAATACATACGATGGAAGGATGAAAAGCATGTTTAATAAAATATTTCTTATAGTAGCGCTTATAGGTGTACCACTATCTGTACTTGGAAAAACACTTCATTGGCCAGAAACAATTATGTTCGCTGTGTATTGTATTACGATTATCGCATTAGCTGGTTTTATGGGGAGAGCAACAGAGAGTCTAGCAATTGTTTCTGGTCCTAGAATAGGCGGATTATTAAATGCTACTTTCGGTAATGCTGTTGAACTTATCATTTCAATTTTTGCACTTCAAGCAGGGTTAATTGAAGTGGTGTTAGCTTCTTTAACCGGTTCTGTACTTGGAAATTTATTATTGGTAGGAGGGTTATCTTTCTTTGTTGGAGGTCTTAAATACAAAAGACAAAGTTTTAATGTATATGATGCAAGGCATAATTCAGCTTTATTAATATTTGCTGTTGTTGTGGCCTTTGTTATTCCAGAGATCTTTTCAATGAAGATGGACGCTGGCAAGACGTATCAATTAAGTATAGGTGTTTCTATTATTATGATTATCATGTACCTTGCTGCATTACTATTTAAGTTAGTTACGCACCGTGGTGTATATCAACATAAAAGTGACGAAGTAGCGCATGAAGAAGAGCCAGAGTGGTCAAAAGGGAAGGCGCTCCTTATTTTAGCGATAGCAACACTGGCAGTAGCTTATGTGTCAGAGGCACTCGTACATACTTTTGAAACTGTTGCAAAGTCATTTGGTTGGTCAGAGTTATTTATAGGGGTTATTATCGTTGCAATTGTTGGGAATGCAGCGGAACATGCGTCTGCAATTATTATGGCTTATAAAAATAAAGTAAATATTGCAGTCGAAATTGCAATAGGCTCTACATTACAAATCGCCATGTTTGTTGCTCCTGTATTAGTATTGCTATCTATGTTCTTCGCGCAAAGGATGCCTTTAGTATTTACTATACCAGAACTTGTGTCTATGATTACAGCCGTTTTCTTAACGATTGCGATTTCCAATGATGGAGATACAAACTGGTTTGAAGGTGGCACTTTACTAGCGGCGTATGTCATTATGGGAATTGGTTTTTATTTATTATGAAAAATAGGCATAACAATTGCGCTCAGAGAAAACAATAAACGAAGTAGTATATATACCTACATAGGAAGGAGCCAGACAGGTGAAACGAGTATACAGCATATGTCTTTCAACTATGGTCTCGTTTATTTTATTATTTCCTAACATGAGTTTTGCAAAGACAACAGTAGGAACAAAAATGCCTTCATCTGTTTTAAATATTTCAAAAGACAATACATTTCCAAATGATGCGCAAGATTTGCCACGTTTACAACCAAGTAAATTTGCTCAAGAGCTATTGAAAACGGCTAATATTAAAATTGAAAATCCAGACTTAATTCGGATGTTTAATGAAACGACAATTTCAAATGCGCCGCTTGCAGTAGGGTATCGGGCAAAAATTTATTTGGGTCAATGGGCTTTACATTATGAATCAGTAGACACATCGATTAATTGGGAATATAAACAAGTGAATCGAAATGTGTATGATAATCGCGGAGGAGACCATTTATATCCACTTCGCTATAAGCAAGAAACACAAAAGACGGTTGAAGGCGATTTAACAGCAGATATGAAAGATGCTGCAGATGTGAAAAAAATGATGCTTCTCAAAGCACTTGAAAAAGTACAATTACCCCTTTCGTTTAAAACGACCATTGGTTATGGTACTGGACATGAGCGTGTGTATAATATTAGTCCGAGTCAACTCGGATATTTATACGCTTATACACCAGCAGTAAATGAAAAAGGAAAAGTAACATTTGGAGAAGTGTATCTTGTATTAAAGGGAAATCAAAAAAGACTTGTTGTGAAAAATATTACTTCTCAAGGAATTGGAGCTGCTATTCCAATTCATGATCATTTGTATTTTAAATTCATTTCTTCTTCCCACTCGCAATAACATGAAAAAACGTCAGCTTATAAGCTGACGTTTTTTTATAATGTAATGTTTGCTGTTTTTGATAAGAAATCTTCTGTCGGATAGTAGCTGTTTTTTACAAGAACATTTGGTCCAAGACATTTTACTGCAGGACAGTGACAGCTTAATGATTTTGCTGTTTTTGAAGCGCTCCATTTTTCATACGCTTCTTGTAATGTGTTTGTTTGTATGTTTCCTAGAAGTGGAACATCACCAAAATCAGTAACGATAATATTGCCATCAAAAATATTTACATTTAAGCGTGAACGACCATCTGGATCGTTACGAACAGTTACATTTTTGCTCTCTTGTAACTTTTTAAATGTGGCAATGTCTCGCTCGTCATCGCTACAAGCATAGAAAGGTAAAGTTCCAAATAACATCCATACATTTTCATCGCGAATTTCTAGTAAATGCTCAATCGCATCACGAATTTCAGCTTTTGTTAAAATCTCTAGATTACTCGCGAAGTCACTTGGATACATTGGATGAACTTCATGACGTTTACAGCCCATCTCTTCGACGATTTGGCGGTGAATATGTTCAATATGTGGTAGAGTTCTTTTGTTTAACATTGTTTCGGCAGATACAAGTACACCTGCATCTGATAGAGCCTTACTATTTGTAATCATTCTTTCGAATAATTTTGCACGTTGTTCGTAAGTAGGCTTACGCTCCATCATTGCAAATCCGCCTTCAACGAAGTCATCAATTGTTCCCCAGTTATGAGAGATATGCAATACGTCTAAATAAGGAATAATCTGTTCGTAACGTGCTAAATCTATAGTTAAGTTAGAGTTGATTTGAGTGCGAACGCCTCGTTCATGGGCATATTTTAAGAGTGGTGTTACATAGTTGTCGACGGATTTTTTTGAAAGCATAGGTTCTCCGCCAGTAATACTTAAAGAACGTAAATGAGGAATCTCATCTAATCGTTTTAATAAAAGATCCATCGGAAGCGGATTTGGGTCTTTCGGCTGTAACGTGTAACCAACAGCGCAATGCTCACAGCGCATATTGCATAACGTCGTCGTTGTAAATTCAACATTTGTTAATAGTAGTTTGCCGTACTCTTCAAGGTCCATATACGCTTCCCATGGATCGTAAGAAGGAGTAATCGGCTTCATTTTTTGTGATATCGTCATATGAAATACTCCTTTGACTATTGAAATAACAATTTGTCCATTCTCTATAATAGAAGAATATGTGCTTTTTATAAAGTGAAACTTTTTAGCATGAAAAGAGAGAGGGCTTACATTATAGTGGATGACTGTGACAAAATTGATGAAATTTCATGCCCATAGCAATCGTTTTTGCGGTATAATAAAAGCAACTCGAATTAAAAGGAGAGTGCCTTCATGGGAAAAGCAATTCAAGATAAAGATACACAATTAGTATATTTAAAAGAACGTTTAAATATGTTCATTGAAGTAATTGATACAATTGAACCCGAAGAAGTAGAATTAGAAGATGTAGATCGTCTTCTTGCAATGTTAGATGAATTAGAATTAAAATGTGAGCAATTTAAAAAAGACGAATAATATATTAAAAAGGCTACCAATTCCAATTTGGTAGCCTTTTTCTGTTCGGGTAATAGAAGGACGATAGAAAAAGAGGTATAATCAAGTTGTGAAAAATTTCATTTATGCTCTAATAGCGTGAAATAAATAGCTAAAGAGCATAACAATTGAATTTTCAGCTCATAACGTTTTGGTAGCGTTCACAATTGAGGGGGAAGTAACAATGGAAAAGCTTCAAGAAAGCATGTATCAACTAATTGTTGAAACGTCAACGAACTTACCGAAAGATGTTCGTCGTGCGATTCAACAAGCGAAAGAGCGAGAAAATGCAGGGACTCGTTCTGCGATGGCACTTGGCACAATTACAAATAATATTAAAATGGCTGATGATAACATCTCGCCGATTTGCCAAGATACAGGGATGCCAACGTTTAAAATTTATACACCAGTTGGTGTGAATCAATTAAAGTTGAAGGAAGCTATCTATAATGCGCTTGAGCGGGCGACAAAAGATGGTAAACTTCGTCCCAATTCTGTTGATTCTCTTTTTGGAGATAATAGTGGAAATAATTTAGGACCAGGTACGCCGGTGATTAAGTTTGAACAATGGGAAAAAGATTATATTGATGCACGTTTAATCCTAAAAGGTGGTGGCTGTGAGAATAAAAATATTCAATATAGCTTACCGTGTGAACTAGAAGGACTTGGACGAGCTGGCCGTGATTTAGAAGGGATTCGTAAATGCCTTCTTCATGCAGTATATCAAGCACAAGGGCAAGGATGTAGCGCTGGTGTAATTGGTGTTGGTATCGGGGGAGACCGCACATCAGGTTATGAATTAGCAAAAAATCAATTATTCCGTACATTAGATGATGTCAATCCAGTACCAGAGTTACAACATCTTGAAGAGTACGTATTAGAAAATGCGAACAAGCTTGGCATTGGTACGATGGGATTTGGCGGAGAAACAACTTTACTTGGTTGTAAAATTGGCGTCTATAATCGTTTGCCAGCTAGTTTCTATGTATCTGTTGCGTATAATTGCTGGGCATATCGTCGCCTTGGTGTGAAAATTCATCCTGAAACAGGAGACATTATGGATTGGCTATATCAAGAAGGGGAAGATACACTTCAGCATGAAGTACAAGAAAAAACAGAGCAACGTGAGATTGTATTAGAAGCACCAATTACAGAAGAGCAAATTCGTGAACTTCGCGTTGGTGATGTTGTAACAATTAATGGCATGATGTATACAGGTCGTGACGCAATCCATAAGCATTTAATGGATAATGATTGTCCAGTAGATTTAAATGGACAAATTATTTACCACTGTGGTCCAGTTGTTGTGAAAGATGACAATGACAATTGGCAAATTAAAGCGGCAGGTCCAACGACAAGTATTCGTGAAGAACCGTACCAAGGCGATATTATGAAGAAATTCGGTATTCGCGCTGTCATTGGAAAAGGCGGTATGGGTGCGAAAACATTAGCGGCTTTAGAAGAACATGGCGGTGTATATTTAAACGCAATCGGTGGTGCAGCGCAATATTATGCTGAATGTATTAAAGAAGTGAAAGATGTTGATTTCTTACAATTTGGTATTCCAGAAGCAATGTGGCATTTACGTATCGACGGGTTTAAAGCAGTTGTAACGATGGACTCTCATGGTAATAGCTTACATGCAGATGTTGATAAAACATCACTTGAAAAATTAGCTAGCTTTAAAGAGCCAGTATTTAAGTAAATAAAAAATGCATCTCGAATGATTCGAGATGCATTTTTTTGGTATATATAGAAAAACATGTTCAGCATGAAAGAATGCGTTGCAACAGAAACTACAAGTACGATTATATATGGAAAGGAGACTATTTATGAAATATAAATGGTTATATATCGGTCTCATTTTTTCAATTATGATGGCACTTGTTCCAGTTTCAGCACTGGCTTATACAAATACTCCACATAACTGGGGAATCCCGCGTCCTAAAAATGAAACAGTACCAGATGCAGGAAAGTTATATACAGATTTACTACAAAAAAATGGCGGGTTTTATTTAGGAGATACGAAGAAAAAAGATATTTATTTAACATTTGATAATGGATATGAGAATGGATACACAGGGAAAATATTAGATGTATTAAAAGAGAAAAAAGTACCAGCAACTTTCTTTGTAACGGGACATTACATTAAAACACAAAAAGATTTATTGTTAAGAATGAAGGATGAGGGACACATTATTGGAAACCATTCTTGGAGTCATCCTGATTTTACAGCGGTAAATGATGAGAAACTTCGTGAAGAATTAACGAGTGTAACGGAAGAAATTAAAAAAGTAACTGGGCAAAAAGAAGTGAAATATGTACGTCCTCCGCGCGGTGTATTTAGTGAAAGAACGTTAGCTCTTACGAAAGAAATGGGCTATTATAATGTATTTTGGTCACTTGCATTTTTGGATTGGAAAGTGGATCAGCAAAGAGGATGGCAATATGCGCATAATAATGTTATGACGATGATTCATCCAGGATCTATTTTATTACTTCATGCAATATCAAAAGATAATGCAGAAGCACTTGCAAAAATCATTGATGATTTGCGCGAGAAAGGGTATCATTTTAAAAGTCTAGATGACTTAGTAAAAGGCAATCAACCGTAAGCATGTATGCTTACGGTTTTCTCATGCTATAATGATGTGTAAAAAGGATGGGGAAACGTATGTGGAGCGAGCATGTTACGTTAGAGTATCCGTATCATTTTGAAGAAGTATTAAAACGTTTATCTTTTGATCCTCTTAACGTCATTCAATTAGATGAGAAAGTTATTTATATCCCGCTTTGTATAGACGAGGAACAGGTTGTTGTTCGCTTACAAGGGATTGGTACTGTTCAAAATCCACAGTTTTGGATTTCTAGTCAGACAGGAGATCCAGAGAAAGTCATGAAACGAATGAGAGCCATTTTTCATTGGAATGAACCGTTTCAAGATATACAAAATCATTTTTTAAATACATCATTACGTCCACTATTTGAAACATATGCTCATACTCCAATTATTTTAGAATTTGATTATTTTGCTTGTCTGCTTCGCTGTATCATTCACCAACAAATAAATTTGAAATTTGCTACTGTGTTAACAGAACAATTTGTGAAACGGTATGGAACAGAGAAGAACGGTGTATTCTTTTTCCCCACTCCGGAAATAGTAGCAAATATTTCAATAGAAGAATTGAGAGAGCAGAAGTTTAGTCAGCGAAAGGCTGAATATATAGTAGGATTAGGTCGAAGTATTGTCAGTGGTACATTAAATTTAGCGAGTATAGAAAATGGGACGGAAGAAGACATTTCAGCACAATTGTTGCCAATTAGGGGAATTGGTGCATGGACAGTGCAAAACTTTTTAATGTTTGGGCTTGGACGGAAAAATATGTTCCCGAAAGCGGACATTGGGATTCAGCGTGCAGTGCAAGGTATATTTCAATTAGATGATAAACCTGATGATGCATTTTTAGAAAAATTGAAACAAGAGTGTGAACCATACTGCAGTTATGCAGCGTTATATTTATGGAAAAGTATAGAGTAGAGGTGTAATAATGATACAAAAGCAACATGAGAGTAAGTTGGAAGTTGGTCAAACGTTTCCTGTGACAATTAAACGTCTTGGGATTAACGGAGAAGGCGTTGGTTATTTTAAGAGACAAGTTGTTTTCATTCCAGGGGCATTACCAGGAGAAGAAGTTGTTGCAGAAACAACGAAAATTCAGCGTGGCTTCGCTGAAGCGAAAGTGAAAAAAGTTCGTAAAGCTTCACCGCATCGTGTGAAAGCACCGTGTCCAGTATATGAGGAGTGTGGCGGTTGTCAGCTGCAACATTTAGATTATAAAGAACAATTGAATCAAAAGCGTGATATCGTTGTACAAGCATTTGAGAAGTACATGAAAAATAGTATGGAAGAGAAAATTCGTCCAACGCTTGGCATGGAAAATCCATGGCATTATCGTAATAAGAGTCAATTACAAGTGGGGCGTAAAGACGAAAAGGTTATTACAGGGCTATATAAACAAAACTCACATCAGTTAATTGATATCGCTCACTGTATGATTCAACATAAAGCAACGAATGAAGCGACAAAAGTTGTAAGACGTATTTTAGAAAAATTAAATGTTTCTATTTACAATGAGAAAAAACAAAAAGGTTTAGTACGCACAATTGTAACACGTACTGCAGTTCAAACAGGTGAAGTACAAGTTACACTTATTACAACAAAAGAAGAATTACCAAATAAAGAACAATTTATTGCAGAAGTACAAAAACAGATGCCAGCGGTTAAATCAATTATGCAAAATGTAAACTGGCGTAAAACATCTGTTATTTTTGGCGACAAAACATTTAAATTAGCTGGAAAAGAAGTAATTCAAGAAACACTTGGTGATTTATCATTTGAATTATCAGCACGTGCGTTCTTCCAGTTGAATCCAGAGCAAACCGTTGTTTTATATAATGAAGCAAAAAAAGCCGCTGCGTTAACAGGCGATGAGAAAATTGTAGATGCGTATTGTGGCGTTGGTACAATCGGTCTTTGGCTTGCAAATGATGCAGCGGAAGTACGTGGTATGGATGTAATTCCAGAAGCGATTGCAGATGCAAGAAAAAATGCAAAGCGTCACGGATTTACAAATACGAAATATGAAGCAGGTAAAGCTGAACAATGGTTACCGAAATGGGTAAAAGAAGGATGGCGTCCAGATGTAATTGTTGTCGACCCACCACGTACAGGTTGCGATGATAAATTACTGGAAACAATTTTAAAAGTGAAGCCGAAACAAGTTGTGTACGTGTCTTGTAATCCTTCTTCATTAGCACGTGATGTACAAGCATTAATGAAGAGCTATGAAGTGGAGTATGTGCAACCAGTTGATATGTTCCCGCATACAGCTCACGTAGAAAATGTAGTGAAGCTTGTTAGAAAGTAAAGTTTATTAATATTCCCTCATGGTATGAGGGAATATTTTCTATGAAGGAGAATATTATGCATAATTATAAATTAACAATTCAGTACGATGGCGCACGTTTTAAAGGATGGCAACGTCTCGGTAATAACGATAATACAATTCAAGGAAAAATCGAAAGTGTCATATCTGAAATGGTCGGAAAAGAAATTGAAATTATCGGTTGTAGTAGAACAGACGCTGGTGTACATGCTTTGAATCAAGTTGCTAACTTTCAAAGTGATGAGAAGTTAGTGGAACATAAAGTGAAAAAATATTTAAATCAATATTTACCTAATGATATTAGCATTACGAATGTGGAAGAAGTACATGATCGTTTCCATGCTCGTTACAATTCTAAAGCAAAAACATATCTGTATAAAATTTGGAATGAAGAGCATACAAATCCATTTATGCGTAAATACAGCATGCATGTGAATAAAAAATTAAATGTGAAAAGCATGAAAGCAGCTGCGAAACATTTAGTTGGTTCACATGACTTTACTGCTTTTTCAAATGCGAAATCAAAGAAAAAATCTATGGTTCGAGAAGTATATACACTTGATGTGATGGAAGAGGCAGGGTTTGTACAAATTAGAGTAAGTGGTAACGGCTTCCTTCATAATATGGTAAGAAAAATTGTCGGGGCATTAATTGAAGTTGGATTAGGACAATTAGACGCTGAAGCAATTCCAAACATTTTAGAGGAAAAGCAGCGCAATCAAATTAATTGTCTTGCTGAGGCAAGTGGGTTGTATTTAGAGAATGTTGAGTTTTAATGGCAAATAAAAAAATCGGGCTAAGTAGCTCGATTTTTTTAGTATTACGAAGATTTCTCGTTTTTTATACGTAGCTTCAAATTCCAAAAAGCAGCAAGCATAATAGCTGCAAAGGAGCCGCTAATTGTTCCTAATAGCTTTGCATAAGGAAAGCTACTCATATCACCATTAATGAATAACATTATACATAGAACAGCAGGGAGAAGGTATAAGTAGTGTAATAACTTTAATTTTTTATCATTACTCATATATATAGCCCTTTCTAGCATGTTATATTTTTATTATAACATATTTTTCCAAGTTATTTTTTGCACTTGGAGACATGTTTATTTCATATGTGTAAATGCAGTTTTTTAATTCGATATTGTAAGTTTTGCCTACTTAATCCTAAAAATTTTGCAGCTTGTGAAATGTTGCCATGATTCTCTTTAAGAATTTGATTAATGTAGTTCTTTTCCATTTTTTCTATTGTGTGTTTTAAAGTTTTAGGTGCATGAGTATTGTGATTAGTTAGTGCATGTTGCATATTGAATTCTGTTTTTATTCGTTCACGAAAGCGAGTAGGCATATGAAACGCTGTAATGATGGTTTCATCTTCTATCAAGTTCATGGAACCTTCAATTATATGTTCCAACTCCCGTACGTTTCCAGGCCAATCATATGCATAGAAAAATTCTCTTACATTTACATCTACATCGGTTACATTGAGCCCAAATTGAGTATTATATTTTTCAATAAAGTGCTGAACAAGATCTGGAATATCTTCTTTTCTTTCACGTAAAGGCGGAAGACATAAAGTAACGACGCTTAATCGGTAATATAAGTCTTCTCTTAATCGATTATGTGCGATGGCTTCGAAAGGATCTTCATTGATAGTTGCTATAATACGAACATCAATTTCTTTTTCGTGTGTGCCTCCGATTCTTCGTATTGTTTTTTCTTGTATAGCTCGTAGTAACTTCGCTTGAAGTGCTGGACTTAATGAGTTGATTTCATCTAATAACAAAGTTCCTCCGTTCGCTTCTTCGAATAAGCCTGATTTATCTATTGCTCCTGTAAAGGCACCTCGATTTGTGCCAAATAGTAGGCTTTCCATTAAGGTATCAGGTATAGCGGCACAGTTTTGTGAAATAAAGGGTTTGGTTGAACGCTGACTTTCATTATGGATGCTTTGTGCAAATAGTTCTTTACCAGTGCCTGTTTCCCCTACGAGAAGTATGGAGGAAGATGTACGAATTACTCTTTTTCCTTCTGTAATGATTGATTGAATGGCTTCAGAATCACCAATTATGTGATCAAAGGTAAATTTAGTGCTTTGTTTTCGAGAAGGACTTATTTTTATCGTTTGTTTTAAGTTACTAATTTCTTTTGATATTTCAATAGCGCCTTTAATTTTTCCATTTTCTATTATAGGGAAAGTATCGTTAATCGTTGTAATTTCTTGTCCTTTATTGTTAAAATACGTTTGTTTTATATTTTTCTTTGTTTTTCCAAATTTTAATGCCTCTATAAGAGTACTATTTTTATTTTCTTCAAATGCAAATACCTCTAAAGGACTTTTATATAATACATCTGAGCGTTCCATTGATTCAATTTCCATCATTTTGCGGTTATAGACAATCGTTTTACTTTCCTCATTAATAATATGAATCCCGATATCGAGTTCATTGATTAAAGTTTCATATAGCATATTCATTTCAATAAGTTGTTTGAAATTAATTTCTTCTGTATGCATGTAACATCTTCTCCTCATTTCACCCTATGAAGACTGACTTTTTATAATTTTATTAAAATTCTTATAAAATCGCAAAAAAATTTTGCTATTTTTCGTTTAAAACTTTTTAAATGATCGAAAAATTTTGCGGTTGTGCACATTTTTTTGTATGAAACTCTCATTTAATATATGAATTAGAGACTTGGTACGTATTTTGCATAAATAATATTCGAAATCTCTAGAGGGGAGAATATGAATTTTTACAGGATATACAACGTTTTGGTGTCAATTAATAAGAGGGAGGAATTTATAAAGTGAAGACAGTTATAGAAGGTGTGTATAGTCCTTGTTATGGAAAAGTAGAGAAGTTATTTGTTACGGAAAGTTCTTACGTATACGAGTGGGAGAAATTAGCGTTAATTGAAACAATAGATAAACAGAAAGTAGAAATTAAGATAGGGATCAGTGGTTATATTGAATCATTAGAAGTAGTAGAAGGACAAGCTATTGCTGATCAAAAATTATTAATAACAGTAAGGGATGACCTTTTAGTAACAGGCAGTGATTAATGTAAGTGACGTGTATTTTTGCTCTTTTCAATCATTATTTTTACAATGAATACTTTTAAAAACGCTTACATTAAATGGGTTGGCAAAGTGAAAAGGGGGGATTTATATGATGGATCAAAACCAAGGATTAAAAAGAGAATTGAAAAGTAGGCACATATTTATGATTGCACTCGGTGGAGTTATTGGTACAGGACTTTTTTTAGGGTCAGGTTATACGATTCATGAGGCTGGACCTGGAGGAGCAATTGTAGCGTATCTTGTCGGTGGATTTGTAATGTATTTAACGATGCTCTGTCTTGGAGAATTAGCTGTTGCGATGCCTGACGCAGGGTCTTATCAAACGTATGCGACAAAGCATATTTCCCCTGCAGCAGGTTATGTAGTGGGATGGATGTCATGGTTAAACTGGTCTGCTACGATAGGTATTGAATTAATTGCAGTTAGTATTTTGATGAAACGTTGGTTTCCTGATGTACCGTCATGGATTTGGTGTGTAGTGTTCGCGGTACTGCTCTTTGCTATTAATGCGTTATCTTCAAGAAGTTTTGCGGAAGTGGAATTTTGGTTTGCAAGTATTAAAGTAATTACAATTATTGCATTTATTATTTTAGGCGGGGCGGCAATGTTTGGTTTTCTAGATATGAAAGGAAATGAACCAGCACCGATGTTCTCTAGCTTTACTGATTACGGGGGACTGTTTCCGAATGGATTATCAGCCATTTTAATTACGATGATTGCAGTTAATTTTTCTTTCCAAGGAACAGAACTAGTTGGTATTGCAGCAGGTGAGAGTGAAAATCCAGAGAAAACGATCCCGAAGGCAATTAACAATACAGTTTGGCGTATACTTGTTTTCTTTGTACTATCTATTTTTATTCTTGCTGGACTATTCCCTTGGCAGCAAGCAGGAGTAATAGAAAGTCCATTTGTAGTTGTATTTGATAAAATTGGTATTCCTTATGCAGCCGATATTATAAATTTCGTTATTATTACAGCAGTACTATCCGTTGCGAATTCAGGATTATATGCAACTTCTCGTATGCTATGGTCTATGTCTAATCAAGGAATGATTAGTCCGATTTTTGGTAAGTTATCTAAAAACGGTGTTCCTATTTATGCATTGATTGTAAGCACAATTGTAGGTTGTCTCTCATTATTATCAGGTATTTATGCGGAAGATACAGTTTATTTATGGCTGCTTTCTATCGCTGGATTTGGAGCGATACTAGTTTGGGCATCTATTGCTCTATCTAACTTATTAGCTAGAAGGTCATACATAAAGCAGGGCGGGGATGTGAAAGACCTGAAATTTAAAACACCGCTGTATCCATTCGTACCACTGCTTGCGTTAGTATTAAATGTAACAGTAATCGTTGGCATGGCCTTTATTCCAGAACAAAGAATGGCATTGTATTGTGGTATTCCATTTATGATTGTTTGTTTACTGTTTTATCGTGCTACAAGAAATAAGGGAAGTAATGTAGAGCATATTGAAAAGACAAATACAACGGAAGTAGAGAGTTTATAATAGTGATCAATTAGGAGACTGTAAAATTGTAAACAGTCTCTTTTTTTGTGAAAATAAAGCTGGAAACATACTATGTATGCAAAGGGGAATTAGCGATGAATCGAGAAATTTCGCAGTTGTTAAAACAAATAGATTCAAGGAAAGAGGAATTGTTAGAACTTACAAAAACATTAATTCGTTTTGAAACACCAGCACCGCCAGCGAGAAATACAAATGAAGCGCAAGAATTTGTTGCAGAGTTTTTAAGAAAACGAAATTTTAGTATTAATAAATGGGATGTATATCCGAATGATCCGAACGTTGTTGGGGTAAAAAAAGGAATAAAAAGTGACTCATATAAAAGTCTTATTATTAATGGTCATATGGATGTAGCTGAAGTTTCAGCAGATGAGGCGTGGGAAACAGATCCATTTGATCCATTTATAAAAGATGGCTGGTTAGTTGGACGTGGCGCAGCAGATATGAAAGGTGGGCTGGCTGGAGCGCTATTTGCCATTCAACTTTTACAAGAAGCTGGTATTGAATTACCTGGAGATTTAATCTTTCAATCAGTAATAGGGGAAGAAGTTGGAGAGGCAGGAACACTTCAATGCTGCAGGCGAGGTTACGATGCTGACTTTGCAGTCGTAGTGGATACGAGTGATTTACATATGCAAGGGCAAGGTGGTGTAATTACTGGATGGATTACAGTGAAAAGTCCGCAAACGTTTCATGATGCAACGCGCAGACAAATGATCCATGCTGGAGGACGTTTATTTGGAGCGAGTGCGATTGAAAAAATGATGAAAATTGTGCAGAGCTTACAAGAATTAGAGCGTCACTGGGCAGTCATGAAAACATATGAAGGCTATCCATCTGGAACAACAACAATTAATCCAGCTGTTATTGAGGGGGGAAGGCATGCGGCGTTTATTGCGGATGAGTGCCAGTTATGGATAACCGTGCACTTCTATCCGAACGAAACACATGAACAAATAATAAAAGAAATTGAAGAATATATTGGAAAGGTAGCAGCTGCCGATCCATGGTTAAGCGAAAATCCGCCACAATTTAAGTGGGGCGGAGAATCAATGATTGTAGATCGTGGTGAAATTTTCCCTTCATTAGAAGTAGATAGGGAACATGCAGCTGTAAAAAAACTTAGCTCAGTACACGAGTCTATTTTATCAAAAAATGCAATTTTAGATATGTCTGCAACGGTAACTGATGGCGGTTGGTTTAGTGAGTTTCATATTCCAGCGATTATATATGGACCAGGTACATTAGAAGAAGCACATTCTGTAAATGAGAAAGTTGAAATTGAACAGTTAATTGAATTTACAAAAGTAATAACAGCATTTATATATGAATGGTGCCACACGAAAAAATAGATTTGTATAGTAAAATCGTACGAGTATGTATACTTGTACGATTTTTTAGTGAACTATTTCAGAGGTGAAAATAAACAACTGAAATAGTTCTTTATTTTGCTATGTTTTTCGTTTTATTTCAAGTAATTTCTCTTTTGCTAATTCAACGGCGATCGCATCATCTAAATAGCCAATTGGAAAGAGATAGTCGGGAATAATATCTGTCGATAAAATGAAATACAGTAATGCGCTTCCAAGAACTGCACGTTCTTCTTTTGAAATGGTTTCATTGCAAAATTGTTGATACATATCTGTTAATTGTTCAATAAAAGGACCAGCACTATCAATTTGCTCTAATTTGCTTGCGAAACTGTCATGAATACGTTTTTCGCCTTCTGTTGTCTGGGCATAGCGTTCGTAATTTTCGAGTTCTTGTTTTACGCGAGTTGTAGTGTAATCGAAATCGAATAAGTTAGAGGATTGCAGCGTTTGCTGAATGGTATCAAGAGATGTGTACATATCTGTTTTTTCTTTATTAATGTGAGGAGAATCAGGGTACATTTCATCAAATAACAATTGGGGTGGAACTTGAAGACATTCTGCAAATTTTTGTAGATGTTTTTGTTTTGGCGGTTGTTTACCATTGATAATTCTTGAGACTGTTGCAGGATCAATATTTGTAAGTATTCCTAGTTGGCGCATAGATAAGGCGCGTTCTTTTAAAAGTTTTTTTATTAATTTGCCAAGCCGATCATTCGGGTTTTCATTAGCCATAGTGTAGGCACTCCTTTTTTAGTATTGAAAAAATATTGAGCATTTATTACAAGTATATGAAACAGACAGGCACAGTTGCTCAACATTTTCATAATATGCATTGAAAAGTGAGAAAAAGGGGTGACTATTTATGAGTACGGCAGGCTTATTTTCAATTTTTTTAATCGGGATCGCTTCTAATTTAGATAATGCAGGTGTTGGAATTGCATATGGCATTCGTAAAATTCGTATTTCGTGGTTTAACAATTTTATCATCGCATTCTTTGGATTTTTATTTACTTTACTAGCTGGATTTTTTGGAAACTGGATTGCGTTATTTATTTCAGAGTTTACAGCAAATCTGATTGGAGCAATCGTTTTAGGGGTAATCGGTGTGTTTATTTTGTGCCAGCCTTTCTTGGGTCAAAAAAATACTGCAGGTTCTAAAGATGATAATGTACTTATGGGCATTTTACGTGATCCGGAAAAAGCAGATTTTGATGGTTCTAAAACAATTAGTTTCTCAGAAGCAATTGTTTTAGGAGTTGCGTTGTCTATTAATAATATTGCAGGTGGATTTGATGCAGGGGTAACAAATTTAAATCTTTGGCTTACAGCGACTATTTCTGGGGTGTTTAGTTTTATTTGTATTAGTGGTTTTGCGTATGTAGGAAAACGATTTTTGGCAGAATACTTAGGGAAATGGGCGACAGTTATCGCAGGACTATTATTAATTCTTATTGGGATCGATCAGTTGTTGTAAGGAGAGTAGAAAACAAGGTTCGAGTATTTCCTTGGAAATACAGCAAGAGATTGCATATATCGACGTACTTTTCTCCATACTAATACGGATTTCTTTTAAGAAAGGGGGATTTGTATGGGACGCGGGAAAGCATTTGATCATAAGAAAAAAGGGCATGATCATCAACCACCTAAAGGTGCGTTCATTCATAAAGATGTAAATGAACATACTTTGGAAGAGGAAGAGCTACCAGTAAATATTGAGGCGTATAAAAATAGTTTAAAAAAACATTAAAAGCACCTACATAGGTGCTTTTTTACCGTATATCTTCAATTAATTGTTCGGATTCTTCATGCATACTGTACTCACTTAATACTTGAATGCAAAGCCACTTTAATTCCTCAATCGTATGCTCAAGTTCTTCAGGAAGCACATGATAAATGTCTTCAAGTCCCATCCCGAAATGAATAAGTTCAAGTACTTGATCATCGATGTTCCGATCCATTAATAATTCAAGTACTTCTAAATTGAATATGTATCGGTGAGCTTCGTCGAGTGAAACAACTTTTAACTTCAAGCTTTCTACAATACTCAATATAAAAAGAAGGATTGTTTTTTCAAGAACAGGTTGTTTTCCCATTTGAAATATTAGTTTCATCTTTCACACCTCCACATATAGCGCTAGGTTGTACTATATTATTCAGGAGGGGGGAACAAATATGCATGATATAGAGAAACTTTCAGCACTGTTTTTGTAAGAGGATTGATAACTGACAAAAGTGAGGTTTTGGCGAAATAAAAAATCCTGCTAGTATAGCAGGATAACTCGCGATTAAAAAATGCTCCAACCTTCTTGAGCAGAAAGAAGTTCAAGAATTTTAAAACCGGCAATACTATTTCCGTTTGCATCTAAAGCTGGTCCGAAAATACCGATTCCCATGTCTCCTTTTACGCAGCCAAAAATACCACCGGCTACACCACTTTTTGCAGGAATACCAACACGAATTGCAAATTCACCAGATTCGTTATACATACCACATGTGACCATAAATGTTTTGCAAATTTTTGTAATATGCTTAGGGATAATTTGTTTTTTCTTATATGGATCATATCCATCCATTGCAAAAATTAAGCCGATACGTGCTAAATCGATGCAGTTTACTTCAACTGCGCATTGACGAGTATATAAATCCATAAGTTCTTCAATATCACAATCGATAATTCCGTTTTGTTTCATATAATAACAAAGTGAACGGTTTAGGTAAGCTGTCTCTAGTTCTGAATCGGCAACTTTAGAGGAATAATTAATAGTAGGATTATCTGTTATTTCACGCACAAAATGAAGAATACGTTCCATTTTTTCCTCGTTATCTTTTCCTGCTAGCATGCTTGTAATAGCTAAAGCCCCTGCATTTATCATTGGATTAAGGGGTTTGGATGGACTTGTCGTTTCTAACTTAATAATAGAATTAAATGGGTCACCCGTTGGTTCCATTCCAACTTTAGAAAATACATATTCTTCACCACGGTCTAAAAGGGCAAGGGCAAGTGTAATTACTTTGGAAATACTTTGAAGAGTAAATAGTGTTTGTGAGTTGCCTGCATGGATATATTCTGTTTCTTTATGGAAAATGGCAATCCCTAAATCGTCTGGATTTGCATTTCCTAGTTCGGGGATATAAGTAGCAAGTTTTCCTTTTTTCGTATATGGTTTTACTTGTTCTAACAACTGTTGTAGGTTGTTTGTTTCAATGCACTGCATAGTACCAACGCTCCTATTTTGAATTAACTAAGTTTACTTTTCCCGATATGCTCGGAAATAAATAATAACATGAAAAAGTGGAATGATAAAACGAAAGTTCAATGTGCTATAATAGGTCTTTCGTTTCGAGTATTCTGTATTTTAAAAAGGAGAATTTTCCTTTTATATAACAGTTTGGAAATAGGAGATTTATCCATAAAAAGTTCAGAAATAAAAACTACACATCTATACAACTATATGTTATTATGGTTATGTAATAGAAAGCGTTTTCTAAAGCGTACTTATAATGATAACGATTTCATAAATTTGATTAGGGGGAATTAAAATGTTGCAGTTTTTACAACGTATTGGTAAAGCTTTAATGCTTCCGATCGCAGTACTACCAGCAGCAGGATTATTGCTTCGTTTAGGGCAACCAGATGTATTTGATATTCCTGTTATGGCACAGGCCGGCGCAGCAGTTTTTGATAACTTAGCACTTATTTTTGCAATTGGTATTGCAATCGGTCTTTCAGTGGATGGTAGTGGTGCAGCAGGTCTTGCAGGTGCAATTGGTTATCTTGTTATGAAAAATAGTATTGATGCACTTAGCAAAGGGTATTCAACTGCTGAATTACAAGGTAAATTAAGTAAAGTCCAAGATTTAATAGGTAATAGCGCAAATGTAGATCCATCTAAGCTTGCGGATACAATGACACAAGTATCTAAGGCTGCTGAATTATCGACTAAAGTAGATATGAAAGTCTTAGGTGGTATTATTGTTGGTGTTATAGCAGGACTTCTTTATAATAAATTCCATAAGATTAAACTTCCAGAATGGTTAGGTTTCTTTGCTGGAAAACGTTTCGTTCCAATTGTTACATCAGTCGTGATGCTGATATTAGGAATTCTATTTGCACAAATTTGGCCAACAATTCAAAATGGTATTGATGCATTAGCTCATGGAATTGTTAATTTAGGTGCAATTGGTTCAGGATTATTTGGTTTATTAAACCGTTTATTAATCCCAATTGGTTTACACCACGTAATGAACACATACTTCTGGTTTGTATTTGGGGACTTTACAAATGCAGCAGGTAATGTTGTTAATGGTGATATTGCTCGTTTCCTTGCAGGTGACAAAACAGCAGGTATGTTTATGACTGGTTTCTTCCCAGTTATGATGTTCGGTTTACCAGCAGCATGTTTCGCAATGATTGCAGCTGCTAAACCAGAAAAGCGTAAAGCAGTTACTGGTAT
Organism: Bacillus sp. HMSC036E02; assembly: GCF_001836235.1. Classification (NCBI taxonomy): domain Bacteria; kingdom Bacillati; phylum Bacillota; class Bacilli; order Caryophanales; family Bacillaceae; genus Bacillus; species Bacillus sp. HMSC036E02. The sequence continues at coordinate 41,492 of NZ_KV827801.1, forward strand.
GTTAGCTGGTCTAGCATTAACTTCATTCTTAACTGGTATTACAGAGCCTATTGAATTCTCATTCATGTTCTTATCACCAGTATTATATGGTATTCATGCTGTATTAACAGGTCTTTCTTTATTCATTACAACATCGCTTGGCATTCATGATGGTTTCTCATTTAGTGCCGGTGCAATCGATTACGCTTTAAACTTCGGTATTGCAACAAAACCAGTCTTACTAGCAGGTATCGGTTTAATTTACGCAGCAATTTATTTCATAGTATTCTACTTCTTAATTAAGAAGTTCGATTTAAAAACTCCTGGTCGTGAAGATGACGATGAGTTAGTTGAAGATGGTGAGGCACCAGTTGCAGGTTCAATCGGTGAAACTTACGTAGCAGCTTTAGGCGGAAAAGAAAACTTAACAGTTATTGATAACTGTGCAACACGTCTACGCTTACAAGTAAAAGATGCTGGTCAAGTAAATGAAGCAGCATTAAAACGTGCTGGTGCAAAAGGTGTTATGAAATTAAGTAATACAAGTGTACAAGTTATCGTAGGTACAAATGTTGAATCTGTTGCCGATGATATGAAAAAACACGTATAAATAATGAGATAAGAGGATGTCCAAAAAGATTGATAAAATCAATTTTTTAGAGGATATCCTCTTTTTTTTGTTAATAATTTAACGGGAATCTTACTTTTGTAAATTTTCTTTTTCTTTTTTGTACATATAGGTTGGTAATATGTGCAGTGCGTGATAAAGTAGGGATGATATAGAATGGATTATCCATAATCTACTAAAATAAATCTTTAATAGAGGAATTAAATTATTGGCGAGTAAGGGGAAAAAAGCAATTATGGATCAGGAAAAAAATAATGCGAATGGGAAAGTACGTCGGCCGATTGTATACATAAAAAGAACAATCATTCTCGTCTTACTATTATCACTTGTATATTTTATGTATACAAAAATTGTTGCGCATAATAAGAAAGAAGAAACTTTAAAAGCGGCAGCAGAAATGAAGAAACAAGAAGAGCTAAAAAAGAAAGAAGAAAAAAAGAAACAAGAAGTACAGAAGCAAAAACAAAAAGAGCAGGAAGAACAAGTGAAGCAAGCGCAAGCTGTGGAGAAGCTTCCCGAGGGACCACCTCAAGAAATTAATGAAAACGCTCAATTAGACCAGTATTTACAAAACGCAGGATTTAGCGGGACAGCTGTTATTGTGAAGAACGGAAAAGTTCTTTTGAATAAAGGGTACGGTATGGCAAATAAAGAACAGAAAGTACCGAATAATTCAGAGACGACTTTTTATATTGGTTCTATTTCAAAGGCATTTGTAGCAACTGCTATTATGCAGTTGAAAGATCAAAATAAATTACAAGTAGAAGATACTGTTGCAAAGTATATTCCAAATTTTCCTCAAGGTAATAGTATTCAGCTAAAACATCTATTAACACATACATCAGGGATTCCCGAATATGAGCAGGGAAAAGAAGATATTTCTCATGAAGAACTGATAAAGCGGATAGGAAATCAAAAGCGTATTGGTGGTCCAGGAGAGAAGTGGAAGTATTCTGATTCGAACTACTCTATACTTGCATACATTGCCGAGAAGGTAAGTGGACAGTCACTCGAAGAATATATTAAACAACATATTTTTGCTACTGCGGGTATGAAACATTCTGGCTTTGGCACAGCGTTAGAGCAAACAAGGTTCCCATCAACGGGTTATAAAATAGTAAATAATAATATGACAACACCTAATATTCCGAGCATGTCACAACTATATGGTTGTGGTGATATATATACGAGTGCACATGATTTGTATTTATTTAATGAGGCGTTATATTCTGGAAAATTAATTTCCAAAGAGAGTTACGATCAAATGTTTACGGGTGGAAAAAAGGATTACGGGTTTGGATGGTACGTAGACCCAGGAAGCTATTCGAATCATGGTGTAATGCCAGGTTGGAATTGCTTAAACGGATTTAGTAAAAATGGTAGTGTATATGTTGTTTTATTATCTAACATTCAAAATAACATTAAATCATTTGGTAAAGTGAATAACGATATTTATTCGATATTGCGGAATATTGAAGTGTAAGAAACTATCCTTTTGGATAGTTTTTTTTATGCCTTGAACCAAATATTTCTTTTAGAAAATGTATGTCTTACCTATCACAAAAATATCTATTTTGTATACATTAAGATGTATGGATGTGAAATTTTATAATCTAAAAATAATAGGAGGAGAAGTGTATGTGTCTGTTCAGAAAATATTGGAATAAATTATCGAGATTGTTTAATAGGCAATTAGATTATTTTTTAGATAATAAGTTATTACCTGCTGTGGAAAGACTTTTATTTTCACAAAACTTCGCGAGATTTATTCAAAGAAACTCTAAGCAAGCTACTGAAGAAGTTATTGAATCAAGTAGATTTCAATCTATTATTTGTAACATTTTAAAAGAATGTACTACATCACCTTTTAAAGAAATTGCAGAGCAGTATTTAGGTAAAAACGTAGAAATTACTGTGACAGTGGGACAGTTAACAGGCGTTATTGTAGCAGTTGGTGATGACTTCTTAACATTGCAAGAAGGAATAGGAACAGAAGTTTTATTACCATTTACAAGTATTATATCAATTAAAGAAGCGTAAGAAAGGAGCGTTATATATGTTATTTACTGATGAATTACGTAACCATGTTGGGGAACTAGTGCAAGTTGTGACAGCTGTAGAAATCATTGCAGGCGTTCTTTTATCTGTGACGGATGGGGCAGTAATTGTTCGTACTTCTCCTTCTTATGGACCACCAGAAGATGTAGTTGTGCGTATTCCTATTATTGCTTATGTTCGCTTGGAAGGGTAAGAGTGATACAAGTATGAGAGTGTCAGTTGTTATTCCAGTGCATAATGAAGCAAGTACTTTATCAAAAGTTTTAGTAGAAGTAAGAAAGCTCGAACCATATGAAATTATCATAGTAGATAATGGATCGACAGATGGTACGAAAGAAATAGCGCTACAGCATAATTGCCGTGTGATTTATTATAGATATTCCCTTGGTAATGATGTGGGACGGGCAATTGGTGCTAGAGAAGCAAAAGGTGAAATTGTTTTATTTTTAGATGGTGATATCGTCATGAAAAGTGAAGAATTATACAATTTTATTAAAGGAATACAGCAAGGACATGAGATTGTTTTAAATAATTTAACATGGTCCGTTTATTTGAAGATGAGACCGCATTATACGACGGTTGGAAAATATATGTTAAATCGTTATTTGAACAAGAAGGAGTTTGTTGTAGGATCTTTAATTGCAATACCACATGCGATAAGTCGTAAAGTGATTGAAAAACTGGGGTGGTGGAATTTAGCAGATCCAGCATTATTTCAAGCGATGGCGATGTCTAGAGGAGTAGATATTTCTGATATGGCTTCAGTTGATGTCATTTACACAAATAAAGTTCGTCCTGTCCATACGGGCACATCACCTGGCTCTCCTTATCCGAAAGCGACTAGTCGTATTATGGGTGATCATTTGCGTGCTTTACAATACGTAATCGAAACATACGGTAATCGCGGTGGTTTTTCAGAGGACAATAGAGATAGAGCGTTTGTAGGAAAGTATAAACCAGTTTTATTACAAAAGAAAAAAGCGAAATATAGTGCCATTATCCCGGTATCAGAAGAAAAAATAATTATAAGGTCTGTTATACAAGAAGTGAAAGAAGCAGGTGTAGATGAAATTATAGTTGTCGCAAATGGAGCAGATGTTGAGACTGTTAAACAGGCAAAGCTAGAGAATGTTATTGTAGTTGAATTTACGAAGGCGCTTGGACATAATGTAGCACGAGCAATAGGGGCTATGCATGCTACGGCAGATATTTGTTTATTCGTTGATGGTGATTTTGTTATTCCAGCAAAAAAACTCACTCCATTTTTACATGCTGTTGAAGATGGAAATGACGTGGTGTTAAATGATTTACAATGCTTATTAGATATGTTTCATCCAGCAGATCCAATTAGTATGGGAAAATACTTTTTGAATTTGGTAGCGAAAAGACCAGATTTATGGAATAACTCACTAACTGCTGTACCACATGCCATGCATAAGAAGGTAATAGAGAAAATAGGATATGACTCCCTTATCATTCCGCCATTAGCACAAGTGAAAGCTATTTTAGAAGGATTCTCTATTACAACAGTAGAGTTAGTAGATGTTATAAAAACAAATCGAGTACGTCCAGAGCAACACGAATTTGTAAATGGGCGTATTTCAGCGTTTGATCGTATTTTCGGTGATCAACTTGAGGCGGTTACGTATTTATTACAACGTACGGACGAACGTGGTGGCTTTACTGATGGAGATAGAGATAGAGATATCATTCAACAATTGAGAAGGGAAGAAGAGAATACAAATGAATAGTAGTAAAGTAGCTATTATTGGGTTAGGGTATGTTGGCCTTCCTTTAGCGGTACATTTTGCAGAAAGAGGGCATACAGTACTTGGATTAGATAAAGATATTAGAAAAATAGACTCAATTATAAAAGGAGAAAGTTATATTCCAGATGTTTCTTCTAAAGAGTTACAAAGTTTATTGACGAAAAAAAAATTAACAGTAAACACACCGGATCAAGGCATTGCTGATTTTCAAAGTAGTGATTATGTTATTGTCACTGTCCCGACTCCAATTAATGAACAAAGAGAACCAGACTTAAGTGCCCTCATTTCAGCTTCGCATTATATACAACAAAACCTTCAAAAAGGACAAACCTTCATTTTTGAAAGCTCCACATATCCAGGCACACTTGAAGAAGTCATCCTACCTATTATTTCTCAAAATAGTAACAAGGTAGGGGAAGATTTCTATATCGGATATTCGCCTGAGAGAATTGATCCAGCAAATAGTCAATATTCAGTTCAAGCTATTCCAAAAGTTATTAGTGGACAAACAGAAAAGTGTAGACAAAAGGTACAGGATTTATATAGTACCATTTTTGACGAAGTTGTACCTGTTAGCTCTCCGAAAGTAGCAGAGATGTGTAAGCTATTTGAAAATATTCAGCGCTTAGTTAACATTTCTTTAGTAAATGAACTAAACACACTATGTGAAAGTTTAGGCATTGATTTTTATGAGGCCATTGAAGCGGCATCTACAAAACCATTTGGGTTTACTCCATATTGGCCAGGGCCAGGGATAGGGGGACACTGTATTCCAGTAGACCCTTTATATTTTCAATGGAGAATAAAAAAGAATGGGGCAATTAGTCAATTAATTGAGGCAGCACATATAATTAATGAAGAAATGCCAGAGAAAATGGTCCGGAAAGTAAAAAGTGTGGTGCAATCACCTGCAACGGTGTTAATTGTAGGGATTGCGTATAAAAAAGATGTAAATGATTTGAGAGAATCACCAGCGTTACCGATTATTCAATTATTAAGAAATCAAGGATACGAGATAGAATATCATGATCCTTATATTTCTTTCGCGGAAATTGGAGATAAGGTGTATCAATCTGTTTCTTTAGATAAAGAAACAGTTAAAAATGCGGATTGTATTTTAATTTTAACGGATCATTCTAATATTGATTGGAAGCTTTTTAAAGGAATGGACCGAGTAATAGATACACGCGGGATTGTAAAGAAGGTGAGTAAATGAGTAAGAAATGTTTAATTACAGGTGGGGCCGGATTTATCGGGTCGCATTTAGCTGAAGAGTTGATGAGAAGAGGTTATGAGGTCACTGTTGTGGATAACTTTTATAAAGGTAAAAATAAGTACCATGAAGAGTTAATGAAAAAAATCCGTGTTATTCCAATAAGTGTTTTAGATAAAAATTCTATTTATGAATTAGTAGATCAGCATGATGTCGTGTTTCATTTAGCAGCAATTTTAGGTGTGAAAACAACAATGGAAAAAAGTATAGAGCTCATAGAAACGAATTTTGATGGGACGAGAAATATTTTACAAGCAGCGTTAAAAGGAAAGAAGAAAGTAGTTTTTGCTTCTACTTCAGAAGTATATGGTAAGGCCAAGCCGCCTTTCTCTGAAGAGGGAGATCGATTATACGGGGCAACTTCTAAAATTCGTTGGAGTTATGCAGTTTGTAAAACGTTGGAAGAGACATTATGTTTAGGATACGCATTAGAAGGTTTACCGGTAACTATTGTTCGATATTTTAATATTTATGGTCCAAGAGCGAAAGATGGTCCGTATGCAGGGGTAATCCCGCGATTTATTAGTGCGGCTTTGCAAGGAGAAGACATTCTCGTATATGGAGATGGAAAGCAGACACGTTGTTTTACGTATGTGAGTGATGCGGTAGAAGCAACAATTCGGGCAATGGATGAGAAGGTAAATGGTGAGATTATTAATATAGGTTCTGAGAATGAACAGAGTATAAAAGAAGTAGCAGAAGTAATTAAAAAATTAACGAATTCTTCTTCGAAGATTGTACAAGTGCCTTTTGAAGAAGTATATCCTTATGGTTTTGAAGAAATTCCAAATAGAAGACCAGACGTAACAAAATTAAAAGAGCTTGTTCAATTTCAGGCGAAAGTAACGTGGGAAAACGGATTGAAGGAAACAATTAAGTGGTTTCGTGAACAAAACAATGGCTAAGTCATTATCTGTTATTATTCCTGCATGTAATGAGGTCGATACGATTTCAGACGTTATTCAATCGGTAAGACCATTAAATCCAGTAGAAATTATTGTAGTAGCAAACGGTTGTAATGATGGAACAGAAGATGTTGCAGATCGTTTAGGGTGTAAAGTAATCAAACATACAGAGCTACTAGGGAACGATGTTGGACGTGCAGTCGGCGCAAAACATGCGATAGGTGATGTATTACTATTTATAGATGGTGATTTTGCTATTCAAACTTCAAAATTAAAATTATTCCTTAATCCGATTTTATACGATCAGGCGGATGTAGTTTTAAATAATTTGGATGCATTATTTTTAAAAAGGCAAAAACCTACTTCTATTACAGTATGGCGCCAAATATTAAATGCAATGTTAGAGCGTGAAGAATTAAAAATTAATTCTTTATTAGATGTACCTCATGCGCTGACGAAAGAAGTCGTTCAAAGCATCGGATATGAATGTTTTGTTAATCCTATTGTGGCTCATTTACGCCTACTTCAAAGTAAATGGAGAATTAGTCGTCATTGCGCCATTGACGTTATTACGCCAAATAAATTTCGTCCATTCCAACATGCTGCATATGGAACAAACCTTTCCCAATCTGAAAAAAGAATGATAGGTGATCATATAGAAGCAGTAGCGGCACGGATATTAAGCAGTGATGAGCGCGGAGGATATTATGATGGAAATAGGAAAAGGGATAGTGTGTATCATACTTTAAGTTTTGAAGAGTTTTATCAAGGATGGGGCGTCACATCTAATTTGTATAAAGGAAAGCAACTATCTGTTGTTATTCCCGTACAAGATGAAGAGAAAACAATCGGAAACGTTATAGAAGAGCTTCGCAAAATTGAACCCTTCGAAATTATCGTTGTCGTAAATGGTTCGTCAGATAAAACGAAAAAAATTGCAAAAGACAAAGGGGCAACGACAATTGTATATAAAGAAGCACTCGGAAATGATGTGGGGCGCTCACTTGGAACGTATTTTGCAAAAGGAGAAATTGTGTTATTTATAGACGGCGATTTTGTTATTCCAGCGAGTGAGCTATATCCTTTTGCAAAAGCTATAGCAGATGGAAAGGACGTCGCATTAAATGATTTAAATCATTATTTAGATTTAAGAGTACCGCTTCATCTTGTAACTGCATTTAAGTATGCACTAAATTTAGCTTGTGATAGAAAGGATTTAGGGGTAGGCTCACTTATTGCGGTACCTAATGCATTTAGCCAAAAGTGTTTGAAAGCAATTGGGTATAAATCTTTATTGTCACCTTGTGTAGCACAAGTGAAGGCTCTTCTGTCTGGATTTGAAATTGCATGTGTATATCGTGTTGAGGTTGATAAGATGAACCGTATTCGTCCCAGTGAACATTTCGCAAAAATAGGTCACCCTCCAGCTGTACTTCGAATTATAGGTGATCATATAGAGGGGCTAGAGCAAATAATTTCATTAACAGACAATCGTGGCGGATTCTATGATGGCAATAGAAAAAGAGATGTTTTATAGAAGTAACAAAAAAAGTGTACAACATGTGTACACTTTTTTGTTCTGTTATAAAAACTATAACAGATTAGGAGATAAGAGTATTACAGCTCTACAATGGGTATTGTTCTTATATTACAAAATAGGACTCGTATATAAGGATACCAAAAAAATACAATTAAGGAAAGGGTTAATTTTAAAGACTTTTAAATGAAGTTAACACTATATATATAGTAGTTTGCTCAATATTTCACAAACATGTCACAACTATTTCGTTCACTTTCGTAAAAAAGTAGTATTCTAAGTGTGTAAGCTGTTATATAAAAAATCTTAGTCCTGTACTAATCAAAAATGGAGGAGATTAGGATGACTCAAGTATTAGAAAATGTTAAAAACGCATGGGAAAACTTTAAAGGTGAAAAATGGAAAGCAGAGATTGATGTTCGCGATTTCATTTTAAATAATGTAAACGTTTTCGAAGGAGACGAATCTTTCTTAGCAGAAGCAACTGAAGCAACGAAACAACTTTGGGATCAAGTAATGGATTTAACAACGAAAGAACGTGAAAACGGTGGCGTTCTTGATATGGATACAAAAATTGTTTCTTCTATTACATCACATGCCCCTGGATACTTAAATAAAGATATTGAAAAAGTAGTCGGTTTCCAAACTGATAAACCATTTAAACGTTCTTTACAACCATATGGTGGTATTCGTATGGCAGAACAAGCTTGTGAATCTTATGGATACGAAATGGATAAAGAACTTAGTCGTATTTTTAGAGATTGGAGAAAAACTCATAACCAAGGTGTATTTGATGCATACACACCAGAAATGAGAAATGCACGTAAATCAGGTGTTATTACGGGTCTTCCAGATGCATACGGACGTGGACGTATTATCGGTGACTATCGCCGAGTAGCGTTATATGGTATTGATCATTTAATTGAAGCGAAAAAAGCTGATTTAAATTTAACTGGCGGTGTAATGAGCGAAGATACAATGCGTTTACGCGAAGAGTTATCTGAGCAAATGCGTGCACTTCAAGAGTTAAAAGAAATGGCCGCTTCTCATGGCTTCGATATTTCTAAGCCAGCAACAAACACGCAAGAAGCATTCCAATGGTTATACTTCGCATACCTTGCAGCGATTAAAGAGCAAAACGGGGCTGCAATGAGTCTTGGGCGTACTTCTACATTCTTAGATATTTACATTGAAAGAGATTTAGCAAATGGTACTTTAACAGAAGAAGAAGTACAAGAAATTGTAGATCACTTCATTATGAAATTACGTCTTGTGAAATTCGCAAGAACACCTGATTATAATGAATTATTCTCTGGTGACCCAACTTGGGTAACTGAATCTATCGGTGGTATGGCATTAGATGGTCGTCCATTAGTAACAAAGAACTCATTCCGTTTCTTGCATACATTAGATAATTTAGGACCAGCTCCAGAACCAAACTTAACTGTTCTTTGGTCTAAACAATTACCAGAGAACTTTAAAAACTACTGTGCGAAAATGTCTATTAAAACATCAGCAATTCAATATGAAAATGATGACATTATGCGCCCTGAATACGGCGATGATTACGGTATTGCATGTTGCGTATCTGCAATGAGAATCGGTAAACAAATGCAGTTCTTCGGAGCTCGTGCAAACTTAGCGAAAGCATTATTATATGCGATTAACGGTGGTAAAGATGAAAAATCTAAAGCACAAGTTGGTCCTGAGTACGCACCAATTACTTCTGAAGTATTAAATTATGAAGAAGTTATGCATAAGTTTGATATGACAATGGAATGGTTGGCGGGTCTATATTTAAACACATTAAATGTTATCCATTACATGCATGATAAATATAGCTATGAACGTATTGAAATGGCACTTCATGATACAAACGTTCTTCGTACAATGGCAACAGGTATTGCTGGTCTATCTGTAGTAGCAGATTCATTAAGTGCAATTAAATACGCAAAAGTAAAACCAATTCGTGATGAAAATGGTATTGCAGTTGACTTCGAGATTGAAGGAGATTTCCCTAAATACGGTAACAATGATGATCGTGTAGATGAGATTGCTGTAAATCTTGTAAAAACATTTATGAATAAACTTCGTAAACATAAAACATACAGAAATTCTGTTCATACAATGTCAATCTTAACAATCACATCTAACGTTGTATACGGTAAGAAAACTGGTAATACTCCAGATGGCCGCCGTACTGGAGAACCATTTGCACCAGGTGCGAATCCAATGCATGGACGTGATACAAAAGGTGCATTAGCTTCATTATTATCTGTGGCTAAATTACCATATGAAGATGCACAAGATGGTATTTCTAATACATTCTCTATTATTCCGAAAGCACTTGGTAAAGAAGATGATGTACAAGTACGTAACTTAGTATCAATGCTTGATGGCTATGCAGTAAAAGAAGGCCACCACTTAAATATTAACGTATTTAACCGTGAAACATTAATGGATGCAATGGAACATCCTGAGAAATATCCACAATTAACAATTCGCGTATCTGGTTACGCTGTAAACTTTATTAAATTAACTCGTGAACAACAAATTGATGTAATTAACCGTACAATGCATGAAAGCATGTAAATGAAAAAAAGTGTCCCTTCGCTCTTAATATATAGCGAAGGGAGGCTGTTTCAATAAAGGAGGAAGTAACATGGTAAAAGGAAGAATACATTCTGTAGAGTCTTGTGGTACTGTTGATGGCCCAGGGATTCGTTATGTCATATTTACACAAGGGTGTTTATTACGTTGTCAATATTGTCATAATGCTGATACGTGGGAAATCGGTAAAGGTAAAGAAATAACAGTTGAAGAAGTGATGCAGGATGTGACATGTTACCTTCCATTTATTGAAGCTTCCGGAGGTGGTATAACAGTTAGCGGTGGAGAGCCATTATTACAGCTAGACTTTTTAATTGAGTTGTTTAAAAAGTGTAAAGAGGCTGGTATCCATACAACAATCGACTCTTCTGGTGGTTGTTATTCTGAGGAACCAGAATTCCAAAATAAGCTAGATATTTTAATGGATTATACAGATTTAGTTTTATTGGATCTGAAACATATCGATTCCAAAAAGCATCGTAAATTAACAGGGAAACCAAATGAACATATTTTACAATTTGCTCGTTATTTATCGGATAAGAATAAACCGATTTGGGTACGACACGTATTAGTTCCTGGTGTTACGGATAATGAAGAGGATCTACAAAAACTATCTAGCTTTATTCAAAGTCTGTCTAATGTTCAAAAAGTTGAAGTGTTACCATATCATAAGCTTGGTGTATATAAATGGGAGGCGCTTGGACACAAGTATCCACTCGCAAATGTAGAACCACCTACTGAGAAAAATGTAGAACATGCTAAATATATTTTACAAGCGGTCTAATCCAAATATTGGATTAGGCTTTTTGCTTTCTTTACAATAAAATCTAGAGTATATATTGATAAAAGAGTATACTGAAAATAGAATATCCATAATTTTGTACGGAATAAATGGAGAAATTTACATAATTGTAAAGGGAAATCAAAATAGTAAAAAGAATTAAGAAGTAAAAGAGTGAGTATCATGGAATAGAGAACATTTGTAAGTTATTGCGAAAGCTCTTATAGGAAAGTATAATGTAAAGATATGAGCACAGATAGGATTAAGGGGTCAATCTTATATGCTTTGCATATCCACGACAGGTACATAGCTGAAAGGGAATTATTAAAATCTGTTTATGTAATTTTTAAGGAAAATGTTTTTCCTATTGTCGTATATGCAATATGGAGAAACAAAAAGCTAGGAGTGGATTTGTTTGATAAAAAACCCCAAGGTTTTAATATTAACTGCACATTACGGTAATGGTCATGTGCAAGTAGCAAAAACATTAGAACAAACATTTCGCCAAAAAGGAATTGAAGATGTTATTGTATGCGACTTGTTTGGAGAATCACATCCATTTATAACTGACATTACAAAATATCTATATTTAAAAAGTTATACAATAGGAAAAGAATTATATCGTTTGTTTTATTACGGGGTAGAAAAAATTTATGATAAGAAAATAGCATCTTGGTATGCGAACTTTGGAAGGAAACGTTTGAAAACACTTTTACAGGTGGAGAAACCAGATATTGTAATTAATACATTTCCAATTATCGCTGTACCAGAATTAAAGAAACAAACAGGTATTTCAATTCCTGTCTATAACGTATTAACGGATTTTTGCGTGCACAAAATATGGATTCATCGAGAAGTAGATCGTTATTTTGTTGCAACGGATCATGTGAAAGAATTGATGGTTGATATCGGTGTACCTGCGGAACAAATTGTTGAAACAGGAATTCCAATTCGGAGTAGTTTTGAGTTAAAGGTAAATCCAGAAATCATATATAATAAATATCAGTTATGTAAGAATAAAAAGATTTTACTAATTGTAGCAGGTGCTCATGGGGTATTAGGAAATGTAAAAGAACTATGCCAATCATTTATGTCAGTGCCTAATTTACAAGTAGTTGTCGTTTGTGGGAAAAATGAAGCTTTAAAACAGGATTTATTAAGTTTACAGAAGCAAAATTCCGATGCATTAAAAGTGTTTGGGTATGTTGAAAATATTGATGAATTATTCCGTGTTACTTCTTGTATGATTACGAAGCCAGGCGGAATAACATTAAGTGAAGCAGCAGCGTTGCAAGTACCTGTCATTTTATATAAGCCTGTTCCAGGACAAGAAAATGAAAATGCGATGTACTTTGAAAGAAAGGGAGCAGCAGTTGTCATTCGCGATGATAGTGAGGTTTTTGCAAAAACAGAGGCATTATTACAAGATGATGTGAAGCTTCTTCAAATGAAAGAAGCAATGAAAAGCATCTATCTTCCAGAGCCAGCTGGCCATATTGTAGATGCAATTTTGGCGGAAAATCATGCAGAACCGCGTCATATACCTATTAAATCACCTGCTCTTGCACAATCTTTTACTTAATATGAAACCCTCTTTGTATATGTAAAGAGGGTTCTTTATTATTTTTAAAGAAAATTTAGTGAGTTATCCACAAAAGGATTGCGCTTTCATTAAACAGTAAAGTCGGAATATTAACAACTATATCCACATTGTCCACAATTTTTAGAAAAATATCCACAATTAAAACAGCTGATATATGCTTTAATATAGAAAAATATTAAATGTTTTTGAAAATTACTAACAATTTCATCAGTTTTGTGGATAAAGTTGTCCACAGCAAAAAAGTCCCTTATGTATAAGGGGCTTTTTTGCTTACTTCTATCAGTCGAGAAAATTATGTAATGAAAATGAATAATTAGGGGGGAAACTTCTAATTATTCATTTTCACTTTAAATGCTTTTCGAGCGATATCCTGCTGCACGATCTGCTTTTTGAAATTCGCGTTGATAGAGAACTTCTTGTGTACTAGATAATGTGTTTTTTGCTTTATCACGTTTCTTTTTATCCATTACAAATCACCTCGTGTCTTAAAGTTACTATTTATCGTTTCCAAAGACATGAGGGGATATACGCATATGGAAAATGTTAACGATTGATTATCATTTCAGAAAATTTAGATTACGCTTCTTTTAATTGATGAGCATCTTGGAAGGTTGTATCTCGCATTGTAGCAAGTGTGTATTGATCTTTTGGAATTTCATATAAGTTATACACTTCTTCGTTTGCGTTAATTTCATCATATACGGCTTTTCTTGTTTCGTTTGCTAGATTCACATATTGCAGTTTTTCTGCAGCTTTAATAGAACGAATATTTATTTTACGAATACGCATGAAAATTGTTTCAATATCTAATTCATAGAAAAGTTCACTAAAAAATGAATCTTTTGCCAATTTGTTATAGCCTTTTCCATGATATGGTTTGCCAAGCCATGTCCCGAGAAATCCAGCTTTTTCTTGCACATCAAATAAAGTAATTGTTCCGATAGGGTTACCCCATTCATCTAAAATTGTGCGTGAAATTAATTCACCACGCTCTTCAGCTTCAATCGTTTGTTTCGTTAAGAATAAATATTCTTCATAAGAATAAGCCTTTTGACGCACAAAAGGGAAGACAGCTGGATCCACCATTAATTCGTATAGAACGTGGCTGTCGTGTAAGTCGCGTTTTTTCAACATACTAACTCCTCCTCACACGAGGGTAGCATGACGAAAAAACACCCCACCCTCGAAATTTTTATATCAATCTTTAAAAAATTTCGGGGTGGGAATCGAACCCACTAGAACCAGTTTCTAACGCTGGTGGCGCACCATTTGCCTTCCCCATTCATCAATTTGAAAATGATAATCACGACACAAATTGATTATGGTTTCATTCAGTTTATAATCGTATAATACTTTATCTAGTCAAAAAAATAAACTAGTTTTTTTTATTTTTTTTGTAAATTATTTTTCCATCAATCATAGTTAGTACAGGCTTGGCTAAATAATGGAAAGGATGATGAGTCCATAGCACGAGATCGGCGTCTTTTCCAACCTCGATGCTTCCAATTCTATCCTCTAAACGCAAATTTCGTGCTGGGAATATGGTGATTCCTTCTAGTGCTGTTTTCTCGTCTAACCCTTCTCTTACTGCAACAGCAGCGCAAACATTTAAATATTGAATGGGTGTATAAGGATGATCTGTTGTGATAGAAACTTCCACACCATTTTTTGATAATATATGGTAAGTATCCCATGTTTTGTTTTTTAGTTCGATTTTAGAACGGCGTGTCAGAGTGGGACCAACTGAAACCTTCAAATTGTGTTTTGAAAGTTCTTCAACAATAAAGTGTCCTTCTGTGCAATGTTCAATGCGTAAATCGAGATTGAATTCTGTTGCAAAGCGTAGAGCAGAACTAATATCATCTGCTCGGTGAGCGTGGATACGTACGGGTATTTCACGACGTAATGCTTTTAAAATAGGAAGCATTCGAAAATCAGCTTCGTGCCCGTAGTGTTGTGCTTCATAGAATGATTCCCGAAGTAACCCCATAATCCCCATACGTGTAATGGATTCTTTTGTTCCATTACTATGGACTTTTTTAGGATTTTCTCCAAAGGCAATCTTTAAACCAGCAGGTTCTTGAATAATCATATGATCAATACAAGTTCCAGCTGTTTTTATTACACAAGTAGTACCCCCGATAATATTTTGACTGCCAGGCATAACGTGAACGGTTGTAATTCCGTTTTGTACAGCGTCTTGAAAGGCAATATCGAAAGGATGGATTCCATCTAAAGAACGAATATGTGGTGTTGAAACTTCAGATGTTTCATTGGCATCATTTCCAGCCCAACCAGTACCTTCATCATAGAGACCAAGGTGAGTATGGACATCAATAAAGCCAGGTAAGAGATGGAGTGCTCGTGCATCTATAACGGTCATATCTTGAGTAGGTGGAATAAAAGGTTTGACCTCGGTAATTCGCTCTCCTGTAACGAGTACATCTCCTTGAAACTTTTGAGATGTAATAGGGTATACAATGGCTTGTTTGAGCAATATTTTCATAGGTACCTCATTTCTGTTACTTTATAATGCTAATGGAAGTTAAGGGAAAGTAACTGAAAGGTTATTTGTATGGTAATGCTTCGGATCCTAGAAAATGAAAGTTTTGAAAGAGCCCATGTAAAATTGTGTTTTAGAAGTACTACATTGTATGCGAAAGTATATTTTGTAATGCATGGTCTACTTCTGGAAATGTGTATTGGTATCCATGTTCAATTGCTTTAATGGGTAATACACGTTGCCCTTCTAGTACAAGTATGCTCATTTCACCTAATAAAGTTTGAATGATAAAAGAAGGTACAGGCAACCAATGAGGCTTTTTCATTATAGTTGCAATGGTTTCTCCAAATTCCTTCATTCTTATAGGTGTTGGTGCTGTCATATTAAGAGGACCATCAATTTCTTTTTTGTGTATAATGAAATCCATCATACGAACGACATCGTCTATATGAATCCATGATAACCATTGCTTCCCAGAACCAATGGTGCCGCCGATATAGAATTGATAGGGAAGTAGCATTTTTGGAAGAGCTCCTTCATTTGCACCTAATACAACTCCAAATCTTGCGTAGATTGTTCGTATTCCGAGAGAACGTGCTTTAGATGCTTCTTGTTCCCATGAATATACTGTATTTGCTAAAAAGTCATTTCCAGGAGTCTCATGCTGTTCTGTAAAAGACTCTATTTCAGACGTTCCATAGTATCCAATAGCACTTGCGTTAATAAATGTGTGTGGCTTTGTATGGAGTCCCTGCAATTGTTTAATGAGTCCTTTTGTTGTTTGAATTCTACTGTTTAAAATGGCTTTCTTTTGTTGCTTTGTCCATCTACTATTAATAGACTCTCCGGCTAGATTAATAACTACATCAATAGAAGAGAGGGGGAAGGTTTGTAAATCTGGTGTCCATTGAACATACTGAAGGTTAGGATCGGAAGTTTCAGTAGTTTTTTTTCGTGTGAGAATGTAAACAGTATATCCTTTTTGAATAAAAAAAGTAGAAAGGGATTTACCGATAAAGCCTGTACCACCAGAAATTGCGATTTTCACAAGTATTTCCTCCTCATTATATATATTCTTGAAAAGAAAAAATGTTCCTCGACTATGTTAAAATAATAGAGAGGTGAGAGTATGGCTGTCATTACAAAAATAGAAGTACAAAAACGATCGAAAGAACGATTTAATATTTATATTGATAAAGGTCAAGGCGAAGAGTACGGATTTAGTGTGGATCAAGTAATCTTAATAAAACATGGATTACAAAAAGGCTTAGAAATTGATGAAATCGAGTTAGGAAATATTTTGTACAATGAAGAAGTGCAAAAAGCATATTTACAAGCAATCTCCTATTTATCCTATCAAATGAGAACAAAACAAGAAATAGAAGATTTTTTACGAAAAAAAGAAGTGGGACAGGCCATCATCTCTGAAGTCGTTTCGAAATTATTACATGACCGATATATTAATGATAAAGAGTATGCTGTTTTATATACGCGAACGCAAAGTAATGTGAATCGAAAAGGTCCAACTGTTATTAAAAGAGAGTTATTAAATAAAGGTGTTCAGGATTTAATTATTACACATAGTTTACAAGAATATCCGAAGGAAAAGCAAATTGAGAATGCCTTGTTTCTCATAGAGAAGAAGAAAAAATCTTATCAAAAACATTCTTTTTTACAAATGAAACTAAAGTTAGATGAGATGCTTGTTCGAAAAGGATATTCTAGAGAAGTAATTCAAATTTGTTTGGAAGAATTGAAAGACGAAAAAGATGACGAAAAGCAACAAGAAGCGTTACACTATCATGGGAATAAATATTATGAGAAATATAAGAAGCATGATGGATGGACATTTGAAAACAAGATGAAACAAGCGTTATATCGAAAAGGATTCTCTATTGATGAAATCGAGATATTTTTGCAAATGAAACGCGAAGAGGAATGAGGAGAATAAGATGAATATGCCAAAACGCTACAGTGAAATGACACCGCATGAGCTAAGGGAAGAAATTGGCGCTTTGAAGGAGCAAGCAGTAAAAGCTGAGCAGCTTGGGATTGTCAATGAATTTGATGTATTAATGAGAAAAATGGCAATGGCTCGTGCTTATATGACGGATATAAACAAATTCCGTATTGGTGAAACATATGAATTAGTAGAAGAACCTGGTGTATTATTTAAAATTACGTATTTCAATGGGGTATTTGCTTGGGGATATAAGCAAAATGATAATGAAGAGATTGGCATACCAATTTCCTTATTGCAAGAAAAATAAAAACCAGAGAGCATATATCTCTCTGGTTTTCATCTTTGGTAGGCGTTAAAGGAGATAGGAGATTCTAAAATTGGCGTTTTTTACATTCATTTGCCAATATAATGAGAGACTGGGTTTGTTGCGTCTGTCCGTTAACTTGCGCTTTCGCATGTTTTGGACGAGTCCACGTATGGTTAAATAATTCAGAACGACTATCTAAGCGATCACGGTAGCTCATCTTTATCACCTCGTGTAGGAAGTTAATTTAATTTGTATTACTCTTCCTGCTGATTTGCAGCACGCATACGTTCTTGTGGGTGCGTGTTAATTGTGCCGTTAGGTCGTTTCGAAGCGAAGCGTGATTTCGCTTTCGGTTGACCGTCGATTTTGCTGTTGTTTTTTGACTCAGACCAAAATTCGGCTTGTTTACCCATTACGAACGCCCTCCTCATTATCGGTTGATACCTCTTTAAGAAGTATCAATTATAGAATGTGCAAAATTGAAGAAACTATCCTTTAGAAATGAAGGGATAAATAGGTAAAAGGAGATTATAATATGAATGATATTTATGAAACATTAACGAAAGAATTATTAGACAAGAATGACAAGCTTTCTTACGCACAAGCTCGTGCGTGGGTTGAGTTACTATGGGAAGATTTTCAAACAACTTATGCAAAATCAGGTCGTTATCAAGGCGATGAAATGACAGAACAAGTGGTACGATCATGGATTAATAATCATGGTGTACGCCTTCATGAAATGCGTACAAATAATCCGAAGTATAGTCATTTAATTAATCAAGAAGATCATTTGAAACATTAAAAAAAGCGACTTAAGTCGCTTTTTTTAATGTGGAAGTAATTCCAGTTTTTTTCGAAGCTTTTCTTCACTAAAGATCCATCCTGTATAGGAACTAATAATATTTAAATTGTGGTCGAGCTGAACGATTGCAACAAATGGATAATAATCTTTACTTCGATATCGTAAATCAATGAATCGTACTTCATAATAATGGTCATGATCAAAAATATCCCAGCGATATACAGGAGAGAAAGATAGAAAGGCCGAGATGTTTTCATCTTGTTTAGCTGCTCGCATAATATTATTGTCTGGGAACGGTACCCGATCGAACTTATCATATATCATGATGTTACCACGGTGCCATCTCGCAACGTAGTAATAATCAGCCGTAACGATTGCTAAATGGTAATGGTAAAATCGGTAAGAAGGAGAAATGATAATCTTTTCGACATTTTTGAAACGTTTGTGTACAACGCTTCTTATATTTCTGTGCATCATAATCCGTCCGATATAG
Source organism: Bacillus sp. HMSC036E02 (assembly GCF_001836235.1). Taxonomy (NCBI): domain Bacteria; kingdom Bacillati; phylum Bacillota; class Bacilli; order Caryophanales; family Bacillaceae; genus Bacillus; species Bacillus sp. HMSC036E02. The sequence goes on from NZ_KV827801.1 coordinate 60,703, forward strand.
TAAACAATCATTAATATATATGCCGCTAAAGCTGTATATCCCTTATGAGAACCGACGAGCATGCAAGCAATTGCAAGTATATGGATAAAGAAAATTACGGTATCGAATGTATTAATCACGCCGAGTGCGACCCATTTTTTTGTGAAAGGCCGTAATGCTTGTGTACCATAGGCATTGAAAATATCTACAAAGACGTGAAGGAAGACAGCAATAAATGACCAAAGCAGTAGATGAAGATATGGAGCGTCTGAAAAGAAGGCGAAAGAGATGCCACTTATAAGGAATGACCAAAGAATTACCGCAGGAATAGAATGAGTAATCCCACGATGATTTCTTATATATTTAGCGTTATTACGCAATTTTAAAACTGTGTCAATGTCAGGAATGTTGGAACCAGCAATTGTAGCAAGCATAACAGCTTGGGGGCCAATATCACTTTGTGCTATGGCTGGATCTAATGTTGCTAAGCTACCTAAAGTGATACCCATAACAAGGTGAGTGGCTGTGTCCATAGAAATCCACCTCCGTTTTTTATTAATGTAACTCTTTTTATTCGATACCTCAAGTCCTTTGCCTTCTATTTCCTGTATCATCTTACTTAAATTTTTTCCTAAAATCTTTATAATAGTACTTATATGCAAAAAAATGAGGGGGATCAAGTTTGACACTTGAAATACTAAACAATTTTAATATAGAGCAGTTTCAAAATGATTTAATTGGTTGGTTTGAAGAAGAACAGCGCGACTTACCATGGAGAAAGAATAAAGATCCATACCGCGTTTGGGTTTCTGAAATTATGTTACAGCAAACAAGAGTAGAAGCTGTAAAACCATATTACGCAAATTTTATGGGGAAGTTTCCTACACTTGAAGCGTTAGCGAATGCAGATGATGAAGAAGTATTAAAAGCATGGGAAGGTTTAGGATATTATTCTAGAGCACGTAATTTACATGCGGCAGTAAAAGAGGTAAAAGAAGTATACGGCGGAGTTGTACCAAGTGATGTAAAGAAAATTGAAAAGTTAAAAGGAGTGGGACCATATACAAAAGGTGCTATTTTAAGTATCGCATATGGTATACCAGAGCCGGCAGTTGATGGAAATGTTATGCGTGTATTATCTCGTATTTTATCAGTATGGGATGATATTGCAAAACCAAAGACTCGAAAAGTTTTTGAAGAGATTGTGCGTGAAATTATTTCAGTAGAAAACCCATCTTATTTTAATCAGGGATTGATGGAATTAGGTGCACTAATTTGTATTCCAAAAAATCCAGCATGCTTACTTTGTCCTGTACGTGAACATTGCAGAGGATATGCTGAAGGTGTTCAAAAAGAATTACCAGTAAAAAGTAAAGCGAAAGCTCCTAAAATGGTACCTATTGTTGCAGGTGTACTTCAAACTGAAGACGGTCGTTACGTTATTAATAAACGTCCAAGTACAGGTTTGTTAGCTAACATGTGGGAGTTTCCGAATGTGGAACTTGGAGAAAGTATTCGAAATCAGAAGGAACAGCTTATAGATTATATGAAAGAAAAATTTGAGCTCGAGGTTTCTATTGATGAATACGCAATGAATGTACAACATACGTTTACACATCGTACTTGGGATATATTTGTATTTTACGGAAAAGTAACAGGTAATATTGTTGATACAGATACATTAAAATTTGTATCAAAAGAGGTATTTGAGCAATTACCTTTCTCAAAATCACACCGTACTATTTATGAAAATTGTGTGGAGAAAATTACAATGCAATAAATAAAAAAGTGTTCCCAATCTAGGGAACACTTTTTTAATCGTAAGAAATTTTTGTCCCATGAGTCCAACTAGCTTCACCTTCTTGTAAGCCGCCTCTTGATTCGATTTCTACTACAATTTCTTTGTAAATACTTTGCCCTTCTACATTTAAATAAGGCAGAACCTGTTGTAGTGAGTGATGAAAATAAGCTAATTCATCTTCTTTCCATTCATTTTTTGAAATCATCGTTAGTTCAGTCATATCGCGTCCTATATACATATTTACACCTCCATTTTCTATAGTTTGAATGAGTAACAAAAGTTATATGCGGAAATTTTAAAAAAGAAAATTACGGATAGCTTCTAAGTGAATTGGTTACATTATTGATTGTGGAGGTGAGAAAGATGAGTAAAAAACAACAAGGTTATAACAAAGCAACTTCTGGTGCTAGCATTCAAAGTACAAATGCTAGTTATGGTACAGAGTTTTCAACTGAAACAGATGTACAAGCTGTAAAACAAGCAAACGCACAATCAGAAGCAAAGAAAGCACAAGCTTCTGGTGCACAAAGTGCAAACGCTAGTTATGGTACAGAATTTGCAACTGAAACAGACGTGCATTCTGTGAAAAAACAAAATGCTAAGTCAGCTGCAAAACAATCACAATCTTCTAGCTCAAATCAGTAATGAAAGAAAAACACTTCTCTAATTCGGGAGAAGTGTTTTCTTTTTGCGTGGATCGTTGTAATGAAAAGAAAGCGAACGACATAACTTCTAATAAGTCAACAAATGTAGTCAAAGGAGAAGGAAGTTAACAATTAGAATTATGTAATTAGGAATAATAACTGATGAATAAGTCCAAAAGGGGGTAAGTAATGAACGATTTTGATAAGTTGGTAGGGGAGCAATTAGAAACGATGGATGAGTTGTTAAAGTTACAAGCACATCTAGAGAAGTATCAACAAATCGAAATGAATGAAAAAGATACGTGCGATAAAAAAGAACTGCATTTTATCCGTCAGGAAATATATAGAACAGAAGTAGCGTTGAAGATGTTACATGAGAAATTTGAAGAACAAACGAATAGTGTAATTCAATCTTTTGCAACTGAAAAAATGATTTCAAATTTAGGGTAAGATATATTGTTATCTTCAGGTGAAAAGTCCTTCTTTGTATGGAAATAGAGAAGGGCTTTTTCTATTACATGTCCTCGCTTATAAATAATGCAGTACAATCCCTATCTCTTAAGAAGAGTTGGGGCATAGTATTCAACGATAAACCTCCTGCATATTCAGTTTGAAAAATAGAGTCTTATCCCTTTAGTTTTAAAATTTCGACAAAAAAGTTATAATAGAAAAAAAGTGAATGCCGTTCAAAGGGCATTTGCAGTTGAAAGAAGGGAGCATATATGGGATTTCCCAAAGAAGGAGAAAAAGTACAAATACATAGTTATAAACATAATGGCTCCATTCATAGAATGTGGGAAGAAACAACAATTTTAAAAGGGACACAGAGTCTTGTAATCGGAGCGAATGATCGTACAGTAGTTACAGAATCGGATGGCCGAACATGGATTACTCGTGAACCAGCAATTTGTTATTTTCATGCCAACTATTGGTTTAATGTGATTGGGATGCTTAGGGAAGATGGCGTATATTATTATTGTAATTTAAGCTCACCTTTTGCGTATGATCCTGAAGCATTAAAGTATATTGATTATGATTTAGATATTAAAGTATATCCAGATATGACATATACGCTTCTAGATGAAGATGAGTATGAAAAACATAGTCAAATTATGCAGTATCCACCTGTTATTGATACAATTTTAAAACGAAATGTAGCACATTTAACACAGTGGATTCATCAAAGAAAAGGTCCATTTGCACCAGACTTCGTAGATATGTGGTATGAACGATATTTAATGTACAGAAATTAAAACAAACCTGCAGGGGGCTTCCCGGCAGGTTTGTCCTATTAGAGGGGGGATTATGTGCAAGGCATAAAAAGATATTTACAATTTGTTAAACCATATCGATGGCTTATTGCTATTACAATTATTATTGGACTAGTTAAGTTCGGTATCCCACTTATTATGCCGTGGTTATTAAAGTATATTATCGATGATGTAATTCAAGGCGCGGGCTCACTTCAAGATAAAACATCTCAATTAATAACAGCGATTGGAATTGCTTTTTTTATTTTTGCGGTATTAAGACCACCGATTGAATATTATCGTCAATATTTCGCCCAACGTATCGCAAATACAATACTGTATGATTTGCGGAAGCATATTTTCGGTCACTTACAAAAGTTAAGTTTACGTTATTACTCCAATACAAAAACAGGGGAGATTATTTCGCGTGTCATCCATGATGTAGAACAAACGAAGGATTTTGTAATTACTGGTTTGATGAACGTCTGGTTAGATACTGCAACAATTGCTATTGCTATCATTGTTATGTTTTCTATGAATATAAAATTAACATTTGTTGCGTTATTGATTTTACCTATTTATGTAATTGCAGTGAAATATTTTTTCGGACGTCTTCGGAAATTGACGAAAGAGCGTTCACAAGCGTTAGCGACGATGCAAGGGTATTTGCATGAACGTATTCAAGGAATGCAAGTGACACGTAGCTTTGCGTTAGAAGAGTATGAGGGGAAGCAGTTTGAAAAAAGAAATAATGAATTTTTAACGAAAGCATTAACCCATACAAGTTGGACGGCAAGAACATTTTCGGCAGTAAATACGTTAACCGATTTAGGTCCGTTACTTGTGATTGGTTTTGCAGCATATGAAGTAATTCAAGGGCAGTTAACGCTAGGAACGATGGTAGCTTTTGTTGGATATATGGATAGTTTATATAGTCCGCTTCGCCGCCTTGTTAATTCATCTACAACATTAACACAATCTTTTGCATCGATGGACCGTGTGTTTGAACTGTTAGATGAAAAATACGATATTGTTAATGTACCAAATGCGGTACAAACGAAAAAATTAAATGGAGAAATTGTATTTGAAAATGTTTCTTTTCGTTATAATGCAGATGAAAAAGAGATATTACACAACTTGTCATTAACTATGCAGCCTGGAGAGAAAGTAGCGCTTGTAGGAGCGAGTGGGGGAGGAAAGTCATCTCTTGCTAGTTTGATCCCGCGTTTCTATGATGTTTCTGAAGGCGCGGTTTATGTAGATGGCATAGATGTAAGAAAGTACAATATGAGAAATTTGCGTAGTCATATTGGAATTGTACTGCAGGATAATTTATTGTTTAGCGATACAATTGGAGCTAATATTTTATATGGAAATCCGAAAGCTACAGAGAAAGAAGTGATTGCAGCTGCCAAAGCTGCGCAAATTCATGATTTTATTATAGACTTACCAGATGGTTATAATACTGTCGTTGGAGAACGTGGTGTGAAGCTATCAGGCGGGCAAAGACAACGCGTGGCAATTGCACGAGTGTTTCTAAAGAATCCGTCGGTACTTATATTAGATGAAGCAACTTCAGCATTAGATTTAGAAAATGAAAGGTATATTCAAGAGGCGCTTCAGACGTTAGCTGCTGACCGGACAACGATTATAATTGCACATCGATTAGCGACGATTACACATGTTGATACGATTATTTACATTGAAGACGGTGAGATTAAAGAGACTGGTTCTCATGAAGAGTTAATGCGAAAAAGAGGATTTTATTACAATTTATATCAACTTCAACATATAACAGAAACAGCTCCTTTAGCATAAAAGGAGCTGTTTTTTTATTCGTCTTCTTTTTTATCATCGATTTGGAGTTCTTTTTCTGGTTTATGATATGTGTAGAAGCTATCTACAAGCAAATCTAAATGCTCTACTTCTTCACTATAGTTAATGATGGAAGAAATAAGAGGGAAGAGATGTAACCATGTTTTATATGCTTCTTCATCGTCTTTATTTTGATATTCCATAAAGATATCAATTAATTCTTGTTTACCTGTTTCAACTTCATCAAGCATTTCAACTGATTGTTGTTTTTTTGCTTTACCAATAAATTTTAATAAAACTTGTTCATGATAATGCGTTAATGAGTCAAGTTCGTTTTGGATAGATTCCTGAAATTCTTCTGGCATATAGCGCAGTTCATTTTCAGTACGGTGTAATGATTTTAACGTACTTAAAGCACGGCTTGTTGTCGCTAACATTTGTCTGAATAAAACGAGCTTACGAATTTTTGCGAACTTTACTTTTTTCGTATAGCTTCTTTCTTCTTTATACAGCAAATAGTAATGATTTAGTTTGATCATTTTTTCTTTCATACGATCAATATCAGTTTTTAGCGTTGTAAAATCAGAAGCCTGCCTGCTATTCATTCGAATCCATTTTACAATTTCTTCTGTATTATCAACGATACGATGATAAAGTTTTGTTTCATATTTTGGCGGCATAAATACTAAATTTACAAGTGAAGCCGCAATAATACCAATCATAATCGTCGCAAATCGAAGTAAGGCAAAACTAAAGAAATCTTCGCCTTGATACTCCATAATGGCGATAACTGTTACTAAAGCAATTGATATTGTGTTTTCTAATCGTAATTGTAATGTAAGAGCAATTACTAATATACATGTTAATCCAATAATAAAAGGATTATGTCCAAAAGCAGTAGCAAATGCGATAGCAAATATCGCACCAATTACATTTGCTTGAATTTGTTCAAGTGCTGTTAAATAAGAACGGTATACAGACGGTTGAACAGCAAAGATAGCTGAAATTCCCGCAAATACCGGACTCGGTAATTGAAGTAAAATACAAGCAAATAAAGCTAACGTGATGGCAATACCCGTTTTTAAAATGCGAGCACCAAGTTTCATACCCTTAATAAGATCCTTTCTCTTGTCATAATGAATGTACAACATGATACTATACATTCATTACAATATGTTAGCAAGTGATATTTTAGTGACGTTAAAAGAAATTAGTGTTCATTTTATCCCGCTAATTGTGAGTAGTAAGATTCCTGCCTCAAAAATTAGAAGCTAGATGCCGGTAAACGCTCGATTGGTGTAGGCTAATTAAAGTTTCACTTTATAATTTTTCCTAATTCCTTTTAAACATCAGTTTTTAGTAAAAAAACCTGCTGAATTTCAGCAGGTCTCAAATTGTTACTATAGATTACTATGAGAAGCGTACTTCGTCAATTTTTTCTTAATAATGAAAATTACTCATTTTACTCTGTTGAGATAGATGGGTCTGCCTGTTCTTTTTTCGGGATAATCTCAAAAAACTGGTTCTGTATATCATCTAATAATGCTGTTAATAAAGCGACTTCCTCATATTGCTCATGTTCGTTTAGTACACGAATATAGTCTTGCAATAATTCAGTTACATCTTTCAAACCATTTTTACTAATTGGTTGTAATGTAACATTTGCCCCTTTTGCAATTCTTCTTTTTAAGGCCTGTTCTGTTAGGCCTAAGTTTGAATCATGACGCAAATAAACAACACCGCCAGTCATGCCAGCGCAAATCCATGGACCAGGGTCACCTAAAACAAGCGCTCGCCCATTTGTCATATATTCAAAAGCAAAACCTTTAATATTGGAGTATGACCCTATATTTCCTTGCTCTTTTTCACGGAGTGGTTTTGTTATTCTACCTCCAATTATCATGTCTGCCCCAGAAAGGCGAATGCCAGCGCGAGCATCAGCGTTCCCTTGCACGTATAGTGCCCCTTTTTGTGCACCATATCCAAATCCTTTTCCGACAGAACCGTTATAATATACTCCGTCTTTTCCTTTTGATTTCGTTATATAAATCCCACCACCAAAGGAAGTTTTACCAATGCCATCTTGTGCGCCGCCATTTACGTGTATAAATAAATTTTCACTATTGTAAGCGCCTAACCCATTTCCGGGAATAGAACCATTCGTATACTTTAATGTAAGTGGTTCAAGTTGAGTAGCTTCATATAGTTTACTGCGAACGCGATAACATGATTCTAGACCACCCATAACGCGTTGCTCTACACCAACGCCTACTAATTCTTTTGAGTCAGCGGAATGAACTGTCTTAAATTGTTTTTCTGGTACACCATCTGTTGTTGTAACAGATGGATGTTCTATTATTTGTAATAAATTACGTAAGTTTAATAAATTTTCGCCTCGAACTTGCTCTAATAAATCAGAACGCCCAACAATTGCTTGTAAATTTGTATACCCAAGCTGTCCTGTTAATCGTTTTAGTTCTATACCGAAAGAGGTGAATAAATTTAGCAGGCCAGTAACTGCGCTTTCTAATTCGCGTGGGACGAAGCGGCGTAACCCATGTTCCTTTGCTTGTGCTTCAGACTCGATTTGTGTTGCAATTCCGACATGGCAAGTATCTAGATGACACCCACGGCAAGTAGTGCAGCCGATTGCAATCATTGATAGTGTGCCAAATCCAATACGGTTTGCTCCGAGAAGCATGATTTTCAAGGCATCATTTACACTTCGAATACCACCATCTGCCCAAATCTCTACTTTATGTCTCATGCTCGCTTCTAATAAAGCGTTGTGAGCGGCTTTAACACCAATTTCTACAGGAAGACCTACATGTTGCAAGGCGTGAATACGTGCAGCACCTGTTCCGCCATCGAATCCGCTAATGTTAATAAAATCAGCACCAGCTTTGGCGATACCGACAGCAATTGTTCCGATATTAGGAACGACAGGGACTTTCACGGCTACTTTGGCAAGTTGATTAGCTGTTTTAATTTCCGTAATCATTTGAGCTAAATCTTCAATTGAATAAATATCATGGTTATTAGAAGGTGAAATTAAATCTGAGCCAATTGTCGCATTACGTGCTTCAGCGATTTTGGCTGTTACTTTTGAACCAGGTAAATGCCCACCTTCCCCAGGCTTTGCGCCTTGACCAATTTTGATTTCAATTAAGTTCGATGAGTTTAGTAGTTCGGCATTTACTCCAAATCGCCCAGATGCCACTTGTTGTCCACGTGTATGTGGATATTTTCCAATCATATCTTTAATTTCGCCACCTTCACCGTTCAAGCTAATCATATTTAGCTGATCGGCCGCTTCTGCATATGCGCGAAAGGCAATTTCGTTTTGAGAACCAAATGACATAGAACTAATAATAAATGGAAAATCATGGGTTTCAATGCCGATAGATACTTCTTCAGTTGGAACGACATGTTTTGTTTGTTTCGTTTGAACAAGGTGTCTGATTGCGATGGGATTATTCTCTTCTAGTTCACTTAACTTGTCACGGTAATCATCATAAGAATTTCCTTTTGCAACATCGCCGATTGCTTTCCAAATTCGCGGGAATATATGAAATGATTTTCGCATTCTAATTTTAGGATTGTTATAATCATCCGCTCGCATTTTTGCATCTTCAGCAAGTGATTCAAGTGAAAAAGCTAAATCATTTGAACCGAAGAAATTTGTAATCTGTAATATATTTGCGATTTCTTCATGTAACCCAATAGATGAATAGAGACGTCCGTAACCACGTAACTCATGAATTCCAATTGTTGAAATGACTTTTTCTAATCCTTTATTAAGTGCATTATACAGATTCGTAATTGGTGTTTTTGTTCCATCATTTACAGTCGCGAATAATAAATATGGATTAATACTATCTGCTCCTAATCCATATAGCGTGACAATGTCATGTAAGGAGCGAAGGGCACCAGAACGTATAACGAGAGAACAATTGCGGCGTAATTTATTTTCACTTAATGCTTGATGTACTTTAGCAGTAACTAAATGTGGATCAATCCACAATCTTTCATTTAGATGGGCTTTTGCGTCATCTAATACTAGTAGGGAAGCACCATTGTTAACAGCAGCTATCGCTTCAGAACTAATGCGGCTTAATGCACATTGTAGAGTTTCTGACGAGCTGAATGTAGCAGAGATTGTGGCGATAGAGTTATGAGTTTTAAATAGCTCTATGAGTTGTTCGTACGTAATTGTGTGTAATTCCTCTGCAATAGGTTGTGCCACGCTGCCTTCTAAAATAATTGGTGAAAGCATTTCAACTACAAATGGCCGTTTTGCGCCACTTAATAAACTTGGACGCTCTCCAAGTACAGTACGTGTAGAGAAGTGTTCAATTTCACGGTCACGGTCAATTGCAGGGTTTGTAACAACAGCTACACTTTCTTTAATGAAGTCAGCGATATTTCGTCTATCAGTATCAAGTGCGGCAAGTGGTGAGTCATGCCCAAGTGAGCGTATTGGCTCAACGCCTTTTGTTGCCATCTGTTCAAGGAGTTGAATATGTTCTCGGTTCCATCCGAAAGCGACGTATTGTTTCGTTTCAACTTGAACAGAATCACATAGCCCTTGGATTTTTTTCGTTTCAGGGATAGATAAATTTAAATGGTAATTGGTAGTATCAATTCGCTTTTTAAAACGGTTATATACTTGGATTTGATATTTGTCATATTCATAAAGAACAAGTTCATCTTGTTCATTCCATTTTAATCCGACTTTTTCTCCAGGAGCGAGTGGTTTTGGTTCTGCTACATATTTAGTTGGTGATACAACTCCAGGTTCAGAAGAGAAAATATAAGAGCTCTCTGTCTCTACTTTCCATACTGGGCGTAATCCAAGGGAATCAACGCTGAAAACAGCTTCATCTTTAAAACGGGAAATGATGCCAGCTGGTCCTTGGGCAAAATGTCCCCATGCTTCACGTATATACGTATATAAATCTTGTAAAGGTGTTTCATAAAGTTTAATTTCATTAATAATTGGTGGGAATAGAATTTCCATTGCTTCAAATAAGCTGTAGTTGTATTGAACAAGTAGGGTTTCTAAGGTGCGGTTTAAATCTTGAGAGTCACTGCCTCCTGCAGTAAGTGGTACATCAATCATTTCGGCTTGATCGCGTAATTTCGCAATTGTGTTAATTTCACCATTATGTCCGAGAATGCTAAATGGTTGTACACGAAAAAAATTAGATAATGTATTAGTAGAGTAGCGGTTATGTCCTAATGTCATAGTTGAAGCGATAAGCGGATGTTGTAAATCATTATAGTAGGCAACAAGCGTATCACCAGCACCTAGAACTTTATATACAACATGATCACGACTTAATGAAGCAACATGAATTGCTTCGTTTTCCTCTATTTTTATTGTGACAGAAAATAATGTTTGCTCAATATTTGTAATTTCGTTTTCTGCGATAAGGGCAACTTGCCAAAATAAAGGTTCTTCTTGTTTACCAAGTGGACCGAGCGCATCTGAGTTTGTTACATCATCACTTTCGAAAATGATAGTAAAGTTTTTGTTGTTTAATTGCGTACGAATATAATCTTTTAAGGCAGTAATGTCTTCTTTTTTATTTAGAAAAAAATGTCCAACGATAAAGTGGGGATGATCCACAATCGTTGGATTATATCCGCTACTTTTTAGTTTTTCATTCCAAAGCGTTTTTGGTACATCAATGTGAATGCCGATGCCATCGCCCTCGCCATTAATGAAACCAGCTCTATGATTCATTTTGACGAGTGATTGTATGCAAAGATCAATGTTTTCTTTTGTAGCAATTTTTCGTTTCTCCATAACGGAAACGATTCCACACGCATCATGTTCTGCATTTCTATAATCTCGAAATAAAGACGGTGTCCATGTATTTTTTTTATTGAGCATCCGTCAATCCCCCCTCTTGTAAAAGTTAGAATAATCTCACTATTTAAGGTGCGAATCACCTTGTACACAGAGATAGTAATGCTGTAAAAGAATATAAAACAGATAATTATGAATAATTATACTATTAATACGGAATTTATGAAATAGAAAAAAGGAAAAAAGAAAGGTGAGCTTTCTTTTTTCCTTTTAATGATGGGATTATTTATTGTCTGCTAGGGCAGCAAATGCTCTGTCGACAGCTTCGATTGTATATTCAATATCTTCTTTTGTATGTTCTGTAGTTAAGAACCATGCCTCGTATTTAGAAGGTGCTAAGTTAATTCCTTCTTGAAGCATAAGCTTGAAGAATTTACCGAACATTTCACCGTCTGTATCTTGTGCGGCATCGTAATCTTCAATTGTATTTGTTGTGAAGTATACAGTTAAAGCCCCTTTTAGACGGTTTAATGTAATGTCGATATTATGTTTCGCTGCTTGTTCTAAAATTCCTTTTTCAAGCATTGCACCAAGTTCATCTAATTTCTCATAAAGCCCTTCTTGTTGAAGCACTTCTAGACAAGCGATACCTGATGCCATAGAAGCAGGGTTTCCTGCCATTGTACCAGCTTGGTATGCAGGTCCAAGCGGAGCAACTTGTTCCATAATTTCTTTCTTACCACCGTAAGCACCGATTGGTAAGCCGCCGCCAATAACTTTACCAAGCGCTGTTAAGTCAGGTGTCACACCAAGTAAGTCTTGAGCACCACCGTACATAAAGCGGAAAGCAGTAATAACTTCATCATAAATTACTAGTGCGCCAGCTTCGTGAACAAGTTCATTCACTTTTTCAAGGAATCCTGGTTTAGGCTCTACAATACCGAAGTTTCCAACGATTGGTTCTACAAGGATAGCTGCTACTTCATGACCCCATTTATCTAAAGCCTCTTTTAAAGTTTCTACATTATTAAATGGAACGGTAATAACTTCTTGTGCAATACTTTGTGGTACGCCAGCTGAGTCAGGAGTTCCTAAAGTAGAAGGACCAGATCCAGCTGCCACAAGTACTAAATCAGAATGACCGTGGTAACAACCAGCGAATTTCATGATTTTTGTGCGACCTGTATAAGCACGAGCAACACGAATCGTTGTCATCACTGCTTCTGTACCAGAGTTTACGAAACGGACTTTATCTAATGCAGGCATTGCTTCTTTTAACATTTTTGCGAATTTTACCTCTAGCGCTGTTGGTGTTCCATAAAGTACCCCATTTTCAGCAGCTGTTGTAATTGCTTTTGTTATATGGGGATGAGCATGTCCAGTAATAATAGGACCGTATGCTGCTAAATAATCGATATATTTATTTCCGTCTACATCCCAGAAATAAGCGCCTTTCCCACGTTCCATAGCAACAGGAGCGCCGCCGCCAACTGCTTTAAAAGAACGAGAAGGACTATTAACACCGCCAACGATATGCTCTAAAGCTTCTTTATGTAATGCTTCTGACTTTGTGAATTTCACTACAATTCATCTCCTTACAAAAATCTATGTATTATTCTAACATGTTTTTCGAAAAGACGTATTGTTTGTGATAGCGCAGGCAGTTGGGTAAACTATTCGTTGTGACATTTAGGAGGGGGGTCCGATTATGAAATCGGTAATTGAGGTACAAGGGTTACGTAAAGAGTTTACAGCCTATTCAAGTCGTCCGGGCTTAAAGGGTGCATTTCGCGATTTATTAAATCGTAATTATAAAATAGTACCAGCAGTAAATGATGTATCTTTTACTGTAAAGCAAGGTGAAATGGTTGGTTATATCGGTGAGAACGGTGCTGGTAAATCAACAACAATTAAAATGCTTACGGGGATTTTAACTCCGACATCAGGGCAAATCACAGTAAATGGAATGAACCCACATAAACAAAGAGAAGAATTTGTAAGAACAATTGGTGTTGTCTTTGGACAGCGTTCGCAACTTTGGTGGGATATTGCAGTACAAGAATCGTTTCGTTTATTAAAGAAAGTGTACGGTGTATCAGACGCTCAGTATAAGGAGCATATGGAGCACGTAATTGAAACGTTAGATATAGGGCCTTTATTAGATAAACCAGTTCGAAAATTATCTCTTGGTCAAAGGATGCGTTGTGAATTAGCGGCAGCCTTAATTCATAATCCACCGTTATTATTTTTAGATGAGCCAACAATTGGGTTAGATGTACTTGTGAAATTGAAAATACGTGAATTTTTAAAAGAAATGAATGAACGTTATAAAACAACAATTTTATTAACAACACACGATATTACTGATATTGAAGCTTTATGTGAGCGCGTTATCATGCTGGATGAAGGGAATATTATGTATGACGGTTCTTTAAGTAATCTTCGTACGCAGTGGGGAGCAGAGAAGGAAATTCACTTTCAGTTTGTTGCACCAGTTTCCTATCAGGATTTATCAATGGTTATGCCAGATAATCATGTCGTTTGGTCGAAAGCGAAAGAGGAAAATGCATGGATTGCAAAAATTCCGAATGAAGAAGTTATTATTTCAATGCTTATTTCTAAAGTAGTACAAGCATTTCAAATTAAAGATTTAAAAATTAACGAAGTGTCTACAGAGGAAATTATTCGTAACATTTATGAAGAAGGTATTACGCATGGGTAAGTATATTGAAATGATTCGAATTCGCTTTTTAATGATGCTTGCGTATCGTACAAATTACTATAGCGGGATTTTAATTTATACGATTAATATCGGTGCTTACTATTTTTTATGGCAAGCAATTTATAGCGGAAAAGAGAATATTGAAAGTTTATCTATTTCGCAAATGACCACGTATATCGCAATCGCGTGGATGGCACGTGCCTTCTATTTTAATAATATAGATAGGGAAATTGCGATGGAGATTCAAGAAGGACGTGTGGCTGTAGAATTAATTCGTCCGTATAACTATTTGGGAATGAAAGTTATGCAAGGTCTTGGCGAGGGAATATTCCGTTTTGCCTTCTTTTCCATTCCAGGCATGGTTATCGTTACGTTATTATTTTCGTTGCAAATTACAACGAATTTTCAAACTTGGTTATATTTCTTCTTATCTTTAATATTTAGCTTTATTATTAATACACAAATTAATTTAATGACGGGAATGCTTACGTTTTTCCTATTTAATAATAGTGGGATTATGTATGCAAAACGCGTTGTTATTGATTTATTTTCAGGTCTATTATTACCAATTAGTTTTTATCCGTTATGGGCCCAAAAAGCAATGATGTTTTTACCATTTCAGGCTATTAGTTATATTCCAAGTATGATTTTTTCTGAAGGTATACAGGGGAGTAAGTTGTATGAGGCTTTAGTATTTCAAGTGATTTGGGCGATTGTACTTATTATTCCAATTGTACTCATGTGGAGAACGGCGAGAAAACGTCTAATTGTACAAGGGGGATGATGAGATGATATATATAAACTTATTTTTACAATATGCAAGTCAATATATAAAAACGAAATTGGAGTATCGAGGCGATTTTATCGTTGGTTTACTTTCTGATTTATCGCTTCAAGCAGTTAATTTAATATTTATTCTCGTTGTATTTGGGCATACACAAGCATTGAAGGGATGGAGTCGAGAAGAGGTAATCTTTATTTATGGTTTCTTTTTAGTGCCATTTGCCATCTTTTCAGCTTTCTTTAATATATGGGATTTTAATGATCGATACATTATTAAAGGGGAGATGGATCGTGTATTAACGCGACCGATCCATAGCCTATTTCAAATTATATTAGAAAGAATGGAACTTGAATCTTTAATTGGAGCTATTACAGGGATTGTTGTAATGGGATATGCAGCTGTGGAGTTACAATTATCTTTTTACTGGTATGATTTCTTCTTATTTATATTGATGGTAGGAGGAGGAGCACTTGTATATGGAGGGATATTTGTTACGCTGGCGAGCCTTGGTTTTTGGTCGGATGCGAAAAGTTCAATTATGCCTCTTATGTATAACATAGGTAATTACGGGCGCTATCCTGTTAATATTTATAATCGTGTAATTCGTTTCATTTTAACGTTTGTTTTACCGTTTGCATTTGTTGGAGTATATCCAGCGGCATACTTTTTAAGAAGAACAGAATGGAATAGTTATGCATTTGCGACGCCAATGGTTGGTATTATCTGTTTTACGATTGCAATCACCCTCTGGAACCAAGGGGTAAAAAGGTATCGTGGCGCGGGTAATTAATTATAGAAGCTTGTTCGTTTCTAAGGGATAAATCAGTTCTCCACCTCATACATATAAAATGAGGTGGAGGACATGTTATGGGGATTTATTCTATTAATTGCAGCAATCGCTATTTTGAAAAGTGTCCAATTATTATGGAGTTCCTATTCGGATTCAACGCGTTTTTTTTCGCTCTATAATTTGGCCACATTATTTTTAATCTATACAACAGTACTAATCGCATTTGGATTAAGTTACGTTGTATTAGAGGAAATGGGTTTCGCAGTTTTGAAAGAGGACGGAGAAAGTTTGAACGCTCATTCTTTTCAACTCGTCGAAGTTTGTTTATATTTTAGCGCAGTTACTTTATTGTCTGTTGGATATGGTGACATATCTCCGATTGGAATTGGGCGATGGATTGCAATCGCAGAAGCGCTAATTGGATATACACTCCCTTTTGCTTTTGTGATGAGGTCTGTAATAGACAATGAAAAATAAGGAAGCATTTGTTATAGTAAAGGAAAAGAGTAGGAGTGATAACTATGATTACAGTAGGAGAAATGGCACCAGAATTCACATTAGAGGGAAGTAACGGAGAAGAAGTTCGCCTAGCTGATTTCCGCGGTAAAAATGTAGTTCTCTATTTTTATCCGAAAGATATGACGCCAGGATGTACAACTGAAGCATGTGATTTTCGTGATGCGTATGGAGTATTTCAAGAGAAGGATACGGTTATTCTTGGAGTAAGTCCTGATTCAGCGAATAGACATTTGAAATTCATTGAGAAACATGAATTGCCATTTACACTTTTAGTAGATGAAGATCATAAAGTAGCAGAGTTATACGATGTTTGGAAGTTAAAAAAGAACTTTGGGAAAGAGTATATGGGAATCGAGCGTTCTACATTCCTTATTAATAAAGACGGTGAACTTGTAAAAGAGTGGCGTAAAGTGAAAGTGAAAGGACATATTGAGGATGTTCTTTCTTATATAAAATAAATCTACATTGGAGATAAAATATGCAGAAACAAGGCAAGTGTCTATACATATTTTACTTCCTTACATAAAGTGGAAGTGTAGGGCATACCTCCTCAGATGATAGTATTCCAAGTGCGATTATGTCGCACTTTTTTCTATGGAATATATGAAGAAAAAAGGGAAAGATACATAAAAACAAGTCCTGAATATAAAAATAAACTACATACTTATAGTAGAAATATTGACGATTTATAAGAAAAGGAGTACACTCTTTATAAGAATTATAAAATAATAATCCGTATAGAATCGGGGTGCATGACGGTGGTCAAAGAAGAATTAAAAGAAGCGCTAGAAATGCTGAAAAATACGGGTGTACGCATTACTCCACAGCGTCATGCTATTTTAGAGTACCTTGTGGAATCAATGACGCACCCAACAGCGGATGATATTTATAAAGCATTAGAAGGTAAGTTTCCAAATATGAGTGTTGCAACTGTCTATAATAACTTACGTGTGTTTAAAGAGGTTGGACTTGTAAAGGAATTAACTTATGGAGACGCTTCAAGTAGATTTGATTATGTTACAAGTCAACATTATCATGTGATTTGCGAAAAATGTGGTAAGATTGTTGATTTTCCTTATGGAGGCTTGGAAAAACTGGAAGAGGAAGCTGCGAAAACGACAGGCTTCGTTATCAATAGTCATCGCTTAGAAATTTATGGCGTTTGTCCAGAGTGTCATAAGGCGTAATATATAATAAAGAAAGAGGCTGACGGCTATACGTCAGCCTCTTTCTTTATTATATAAGGATTAGAGTGAGGCTAATCGGGATTTACAGTGCTAAGTTAGTAAGGAGGGTTAGATAAAAGTTTGTCGAATTTACTTTGTATTAGTGGAAATGAATTCTGGGAGGGGACATTTTGAAGAAATATGAGATTAAAAATAACATTCCAACATTGGAAGAATATAAATATTTATGTGATTCTGTGGGATGGACTAATTATATGAACTTTGAGGTGGCGGAAATATCACTTCAAAATTCGATTTACTGTATAACAGTCAAGGATAATAATCAAATCATCGGCATGGGGAGAATTGTTGGTGATGGGGCTATCTATTTCTATATTCAAGATATAGTGGTTCATCCAGAGTATCAAAAGAATGGTATTGGAAAGAAAATAATGAATACTTTAGTAGAATACTTAAATCAGAATGCTCCAGATAAAGCATTCATTGGTTTGTTTGCGTCGCAAGGTAAAACATCATTCTACGAAAAATATGATTTTAAAGATTATTCGCCTAATATGACAGGGATGTTTACTGTTATTTCGAAAAAATAGGTGTAATAAATTTAATAAAACAATTAAAAAGTTGATTTTTTAAGAAATCAACTTTTTAATGAGTTGAAACGTTTGTAGTGTTGCAAATTTGTATTTCCCTTGATACTTATGATTTATAACTCTTCTTATTATACTTTTCATCAAATTCTTTTCCTTCTAGATCTCGATCTAGTGTTAAAGGTTGATTGCAGTGCATACATGCATCGACACGGCCGAGCATTTTTGTTGGCTTATCACAGCTTGGGCAAATAATTTGGATAGTCTTAGTAGATAACATACCAATCCAAAAGTAAACGACAGTGCTAGCGATAACAGCTAAAAAGCCAACCATCATAAACGTTGTCATAATAATAATGTTTTCGCGGAAAAAGACACCTAAGTATGCAATGAAGAGGCCGATAAATACTAAACTTAATGCAAAGGTCCGGATTTTATTGATTTTGTTTGAATACTTAATGCTCATTCTCACCACGCTCCTATACTAATAATATAACATAAAATTTAGAATTTTCACTCTCATGTAAATTGATAAAGGGATAAGATATGAAATGAATAGGAGGGGGACCATGAAGAATGAATGGACGATATAATGATTTTTACAGCGTTTTTAAAGTTTTTAACGGGATGTGAAATTTTTTTATAAAAAGTATTGACCCTGTATATACTGCATGATATATTAATAACCGTCGCTGATGCGGAAACGCAGAAAACGACAAAAAAGAAATTGAAAAACTTAGTTGACATTGAAAAATGAAGATGTTAACATAAGGAAGTCGCGAATGAGCGACTAAGTAGTTCTTTGAAAACTGAACGAAAC
>NZ_KV827802.1:0-10660 GCF_001836235.1 Bacillus sp. HMSC036E02
TTTTCTTCTTCTTTAGCTTTTGCTATTTCTTGTACTTTTTCTTCTTCTTTAGCTTTTACTATTTCTTGCGCTTTCTCTTCTTCTTTGACTTTTGCCTCTTCTTTAGGCTTTACTATTTCTTGCGCTTTTACTTCTTCTTTGACTTTTTCTTCTTTAGGCTTTACTATTTCTTGCGCTTTCTCTTCTTCTTTGACTTTTGCCTCTTCTTTAGGCTTTACTATTTCTTGCGCTTTTACTTCTTCTTTGACTTTTGCTTCTTCTTTAGGCTTTACTATTTCTTGCACTTTCGGTTCTTCTTTAACTTTTACTTCTTCTTTGACTTTTACCTCTTCTTTAGGCTTTACTATTTCTTGTGCTTTCGTTGTTTCTTTCGCTTTTGCTACTTTCTGCGTCTTTACTTCTTTCTCTTCTTTAACTGATTTTTGTACTTTCGCTACTTGCTTCGTTTTCTCTTCAGTTTTCTTTTCAGTTGGTGCTGTACTTGATAGGAAAGAAACGTTTGCATAAGCAGTTTTTCCTTTATACTCAAATTGCAGCCATCCGTCTTTTACTTGATGCGTTGATTCAATTACATCATCTTTTTTTAGTCTGCCAAGAATTTCTGAATCCGTGTTTGCTTCAGTGCGTACATTTAACAAATTCGCCGTTACATGATATACATCTTTTGTAAACTCCGAACTTACAAACACTTCTTTACCATTCAACTCAATTTTTGACCAGCCATCTTCGGTATTTATGACTTTTAACTCTTGCCCATTCTTTACTTTTTCGACCACTTTTGATTCTGTAGTCGGTTTTTCACGTACGTTAAGTACATCTGCTGTTACAATTGTTTCTGCGGTAGCAGTTGTGGTAAACGCCCCAAATCCAAAAATAGTTGCTGTTGCTGCGCCAATTACTTTTTTCATATTAGCCTCCATTAAATTTTTTTGAATTTTACCAAATGCCTTCGTAAAATTGTATAATTTTACATAATATCAAAACATTTGCAACAGTATATTAATATTGTTTAATATACTGTTATTAAAACTCCTTACTCCAATACTATCAAATTCTCATTTCTAATTCTATATATTATAAATCTCCTTATCTTTTATAAAAGCTCCATGCTCTTCTTCACACTAAATAGTTGTAGCAATTCCCGCCAAAAATAAACTTACGATTGCTAAAATTTGAGTAGCGACAATAGCCCCTCTTAAATGAAACTTATAATCTTTATATCCTTTCATACCTTCCGTACTAGGAATCACAACAAACCTTGGAGTAATCCAGCAAAAAATTAGCCAATCAATTATAAGTAAATCTACTAAATTGAAAATCATTAAAATACCAAAAGTGTGTAAATAGGCATCCATATACATTAACTTTTCATGCTTATGTAGTATATATGTAGAAACGAAAGGACTACCGAAAAGAATAGTATTATATACAATATTAAAATAAATGCTTTGCTTTTTTTCATGAATCGATTTTGGAAAAACTACTTTTTGAATATCTTTCGGATAATCAGTTAACGAAAGTCGAGGATTATAATATAAGGACCCTAAAATCATTACAGATAGTACAATAGACATGATGACACCAACGTACATCATTTGTTCAAATTGATTCATATACTGTATTCACCCTTTTCTGTAATTACTATGATGGTCATTCACTTAATTACATATTGTATGTACGTACACAATCAAAAATTAACAACTAGCTTTAATAGCAAAGCAAAATTGTGGCAATGCAAATGCAAATTTAATACAGTGGAAGCCTAATTGATACAGATAGGATTGGTGAAACCTATGAAAATTGAACATATTGCAATTTGGGTAAATGACTTAGAATGTATGCGTGATTTTTATATGAAATACTTTAATGGTAAAGCAAACTCTTTATATCATAATAAAACGAAACAATTTGAATCTTATTTTATTACGTTCGAATCTGGAGCAAGACTTGAACTTATGCGTAAAAAAGGGATTGAAAATAAGCCTAATTTAAACATAACCGGCTATGCTCATATGGCTTTTTCTGTCGGTAGTGAAGAACGTGTGAATGAACTAACAAAGGTGATAAAAGATGCTGGTTATCCTTTATTAAATGGACCACGTTTTACTGGAGATGGCTATTATGAAAGTGTAATAGGCGATCCAGAAGGCAATCAAATAGAAATTACGATTTAACTTACCCTTTTCCACCACCTCCGTATTTTTCCACGGATTAGGCGGTGCTGTTGCTGAGGTGCCAAATGAGCAACTGCTTACTTTTACCGAAAAGCACTATCAAACATATCAATATTCGCTACTTGGGAGCAACCAGAAGGTGCTGGTGGAAGTATTCGATGGGTGAAGACTTCCGTTTGGCAATGCTCCCCTTTACAAAAGGTGTCTATGTTAATACTCCTGACCTATCCATTAAAAATTGGCCAGATGCATACTTCAGTTGCAACTTTGACCGATTAATGGAAGTAAAAGCGGAATACTTTGCGAAAAATGTCTTTAACTTTCCGCAAAGTATTCCGCTTTTTTAAACTATATATTCCACCTAATATATCAAAATATAAAACATCCATTTTTTATGGGTGTTTTACAAAAAGAATTTACATAATATAATTATTAGTTGCTTTTTTACTAAATATCTATTCAGCAATCGAAAGTAACACTTTCTCAAGGTCTTTTTTAGATAACATACTTTCGTTTATATAGCCATTCCTTTAATTGTACTTCATCCAAAGCTCCGTTCCCCTCTCATGATCTTTCACACTATATTCGCTCGTTTTTCACAAAAGGTTCATTTTACATGAAAATTTATTTATTACAATAAAAATATAAGGTATATTTTTATGAAAAGGAGGAATTCAAGAATGAATACAGAGGATAAAATTTACGCTGAAAAAGTGTTGAAAAATCTCTTTATCGGATCACAAGTTGATGGATTACAATTTGGTATTTCTCCAGGCGCTATAAAGATTCATTTCACAAACTTTCACGACTCAGTTGATTATGACGGACAATTATATATCAATATCGAATCCAAATGGTGTTTATTTAATAAACCTCAAAAAAGCTACCCATTAAATGAAGATGAATTTGAAGTTTATTCTGAGAAAGAAGAATATGAAAGAATATGAAAGAATATGTAAGATAAGAAGACAAAAAGTTACCGATATACAACTTGGCTTAGAAATCCCTCATTTAATTATTACATTAGATAGTGGACAAATTATTTTTTTAAATGGTTTTCATGATTATTATGAATGTTGGCAAGCTGGTATCCTATGTGAGCAATGGCTTGTAGTCGCTGCACCTGGGAATGAAATCGCCACTTGGACTCCTGATGAGTTTATCGATAAATAAACTGTTTTCACGAAGAAAAACCGAAAATATTTTATGAACTACATAACTATTTCTATTACACTTAAACGAATAGACATTTTACTTTAATAGAAATCATTTTATTAAATTTGAAAGGATAATACTGATGGCATGTGTCCATGATTTTGGAATAATTGACGAATTTAATTCTCAAAAAAGTTACAATGATTATACACCAGAGAAATATCATTGTATTTCTGTTAATGATGATATTATCAGTAGTTTAAATCAAAATTTATCAATTATGAAAACCTACTTCCATACAGTCAAAAATCAGGAATACGGTTTAGCTTATTGTGGTATTACAATTATCCCTCCTGAATCTTTAGCAATTTTCTATGAAACAGTTACATCTTCAAAGTTCTTCAGAAAACCTGATGAGCTGAATGAGTTAGCTTCAAAAATTGTACAAGCTGCAGCAGAACAGAAGTACATGATCCATTATGGGGTTTAAATGTAATTCAAAAAATGCTTAGGATTTCTCCGAAGCATTTTTTGTATGTTACTAATACATTTATTCCTTAACCATTTAGTCAATGCTTGAGCCTATGGTCCCTTCTTTTACAAGTGAGGGCGCCCCTATTAATCTAAATAAGCGTCTCATTTCCAATCTTCCAGCTAAACCATCTCCCATGTCCTTCTGTTTCTCCAACCGTTTCACGATATTCGTTTCCGTTAATATAATAATCAATATGAAGGTCACGATCCCACATATTGTTATACAGGTGGAATACATCACGTTTTGCGCCAATTTCTTGTATTTGTTTTTCTAACTTATGTTTTACTTGTTCTGGTATTTGATTTGCGACGTGTGTATGGAAAATACAAATAACAGCTTCTTCACTTATTTGTTCAATAATAGATGATAATAGCTCTACACCGTCTCCTTCTATTAATTGGACAGATTCATTTTTCACTAAAGATGCAGCTTGATCAAACATCTCAAGCCTTTCTTTATGTTCTGGCCAAATTAAAGCACGTAACCATAAATAATCTTCCTCATTATGTAAATCATTCACATGTAAGTCCAGTCCGATTCTTTCTACGACAGATGGGCTTTCTTTTAGAAAATGCGGTACATTCTCCCCTCTTATTTCAGAAGTTACATGCACATTTGAATTTATATTTCCGTACATTTCATCCATCCCGTACGAATAACGATATTGGTCCCAGAACAGTTGCAACCCAGAACTTGTCCCAATTTCAATTAACGCTAACGGCTTCTTCACTTTGTTAAATATGTAGCAGAAACTTGGGTATAAGTATGCGCACCGTCTTACTTCATTTGTTTGAACGAGTTTCGTTTGTAACAAAGTAATGATTTCTTCTCGGTACTCTTTACAGAAATCTTTAAAATGATTAAAAGCTTTATCTAAATTTGTATCAGCATTTTCAACTAAACTACTATAATACGTTTTTAAATGATGTTCTTTCCCTGCTAGCAATAAATAATGTACTGCACCTAATAGTAAGTTTGGGACTGGTTGACCTACCTGAGCATAGGACGATAGTGTAAGTACTTCCTCATCTTCAGCAATTTTCATTGATAAATATTCATATAAATCACTTGACCCTTTACATTCCTTTATTGAAAAGTTTCGAAATAAGTTTGAAATTTGTTCTTTTGTACACATTAGAGTCCCTCCTTTTTATTTTTCAGAATAATCTTACCATTGCAGAAAGAATAATCCCATAAAAAGGTACTCGATTTAGTCACTTAAGGATACGTAAGCTTTTTCGAGATAATTTCAAACTGTAATTTTTTTCTATTTACCACCTTAAAAGAGCTTGTTAAATAAGATTTTTAGCGAATAAAACGTTAAATAGTTTAAAATTATCAGATAACACTAGATATTTTAGTCTATTAATTATTATAATAGAGTATGAGATGGTTATATAATTGAGACAAAAAAGGTATACACCTAGGTGGGGCCTAGGCGGTGTTTCTCTTTTACGGCTTAGACATAGAAAACACCTACACTTTTTTGCCAATATAGGGGATGGAGAGATTATCATGAGCAACATGCAGCAAAAAACAGACGTTATCTTAATTGGTGCAGGAATTATGAGTGCAACGTTAGGCTCATTACTAAAAGAATTAGCACCAGAATGGGAAATTAAAGTTTTTGAAAAACTCGCAAGTGCCGGGGAAGAAAGCTCTAACGAATGGAATAATGCAGGTACAGGGCATTCTGCGCTATGCGAA
Organism: Bacillus sp. HMSC036E02; assembly: GCF_001836235.1. NCBI lineage: Bacteria > Bacillati > Bacillota > Bacilli > Caryophanales > Bacillaceae > Bacillus > Bacillus sp. HMSC036E02. Next base: position 5,572 of record NZ_KV827802.1, read on the forward strand.
CTGAACTATACTTCCGAAAAAGCTGACGGATCTATAGATATTAGTAAGGCTGTAAAAGTGAATGAGCAATTCCAGCTTTCAAGACAATTTTGGGCATATCTTGTAAAGAGCAAATTAATTCGTAATCCACAAGATTTTATTATGCCACTACCTCATATGAGTTTAGTACAAGGGGAAAAAAATGTTGAGTTTCTAAAAAACCGTTTTGAAGCGCTTTCAAAAAATCCACTGTTTCAAGGAATGGAATTTTCTGATGCTCCTGAAACATTAAAAAAATGGCTTCCACTCATTATGGAAGGTCGCACATCTAATGAACCGATGGCGGCAACGAAGATTGACTCTGGAACAGATGTTAACTTCGGTGCATTAACACGTATGTTGTTTGATTACTTAAAAACAAAAAATGTCGAGCTAAACTACAAGCATAGTGTCGAAAATATTAAGCGCACGAAAAATGGTTTGTGGGAAGTAAAAGTACACGATATGAATAGTGGTAAAATTGAGCATCATACTGCTAAATTCGTCTTTATTGGCGGCGGTGGCGGTAGCCTACCTCTACTTCAAAAGACTGGTATCCCTGAATCAAAGCATATCGGTGGCTTCCCAGTAAGTGGACTATTTATGGTATGTAAAAACCAAAAAGTTGTAGAGCAGCATCATGCGAAAGTGTACGGTAAAGCTAAAGTTGGCGCTCCGCCAATGTCTGTACCTCATCTAGATACGAGATATATAGACAATAAAAAAGCTTTACTGTTTGGACCATTCGCAGGCTTCTCACCTAAATTCTTAAAAACTGGCTCAAATCTTGACTTAATCGGTTCTGTAAAACCGAATAACGTCTTAACGATGTTAGCCGCTGGTGTAAAAGAAATGGGACTTACAAAATACTTAATTCAGCAAGTTATGTTATCACATGAAAAACGTATGGAAGAATTACGCGAATTCATTCCGAACGCGAAAAGTGAAGATTGGGATATTGTAGTTGCTGGACAACGTGTACAAGTAATTAAAGATACTGATGCTGGCGGTAAAGGAACACTTCAATTTGGTACAGAAGTAGTAAGTGCAGCTGACGGCTCAATCGCCGCATTACTAGGCGCATCACCAGGTGCTTCTACTGCTGTTCACGTCATGCTCGAAGTATTAGAAAAATGTTTCCCAAGCCGCATGGTAGAATGGGAAGAAAAAATAAAAGAAATGATTCCTTCATATGGCATTTCACTAACTGAAAATCCAAGATTGTTCCAAGACCTTCACACTTCTACTGGTCGTACACTTGGATTAAACGAAAAAGAAACTGTTCATAATTAATGCAGAAATAAAAAAACGTCCGATATATTCGGACGTTTTTTTGTCTACTAAAAATTATACTTATCAATATTATCTTTCGTAAATACAACTCGTTCTGGCAATACGATAATTCCGTTTCCTTCTGCCTCATAATCATATCCTTGAATGGAGTTTGGCTCTACTTTCACTTTTCCGATTCCTTTTACTTCAAAGCTATCCCCTACTTTTAACTTCTTTCCTTTTACAACAATTTCATTTGCTACATAAGTTGCCAACGCACCTTGCTGTTTGACATCCCATAAACCAAATTGTGCTACTGTTCCTCGTTTTACGTAATCACGCATAACGTTTGGTGTAGAGAAGCCAGTTACGACAACCTTTTTATCCATTTTTAAATTTTCAGCTGCTTGTGCCATTGCCGGAAGTGCCGTTGCATCTGGACAAATGACTGCATTAATATCAGGATACGTTTTTAAAATATTCTCTCCTACTGACAAAGACTTTTGCGCATTATTTTCACCATACTGCGTCGTTACAATTTCCCAGTTCGGATATTTCTTTTTAATAATTTCTTTCGCTTTCGTTACCCATTGGTTTTGATCCGTTACTGTTGGACTAGAATAAAAGAACGCTACTTTCCCTTTATCTCCAATTTGCTTGGAAGTCATTTCAATTAATAAGTTAGCAAGTTGGTCTGGTGTCCCTTGACTTATATAAAAAGAACGGTCTTTCGGATTCACATCAGAATCCCACGTTAAGACAGTCATTCCTTTTTTCTTAGCACGTTGCAATGATTGCGATAAACCATCAACTGATGTAGAGGAAACCATAAGTGCATCATAATTTTGGTTAATAAAATTATTTATATACTTTACTTGCCCTGATACACTCGCTTCAGACGGCCCATCATATTTCACTTGTACGCCTAGCTTATCTCCCATCTCCTTTGCTCCTTCACCGCCCGATGTAAAGAAGCCAACTCCAGTTAATTTCGGGATAAATGCAAATTTCACATCATCCGCTTTTTTCTTATCTGCCGTTTGACTGGAACAAGCGATTAAACCTATTAAACAAATACATACAATCAATACAATCCCTAGTTTTCTCTTCATGACATTTCCCCCTTATGCAAATTCTTTCTTTTCTCCGGTATGAATTGATGTAATTTGAAATGTCTCATAATAACTGAAAGAATAAGGATAATACCTATTACTACATTGGATTGTTCATTTGTTAAACCCGTCATTTGCAAGCCATACTGCATGAGCCCAATGAAAATACTCGCCAGTACAGTACCGATAATGCTTCCTTTTCCGCCTGTAATAAGTGTACCGCCTAAGACGACTGCTGTAATGATTGGTAATATTGTTTCGCTTCCTATATCAGCACGTGCAGAACCGAAATATGCAGTTAAGAAAGCTCCTCCTAATCCACCTCCTAACCCAGAAAGTATGTAAGCAATGATTACTACTTTCTTCGTCTTAATCCCGGTGTATTTTGCTGTATTTTCATTCGCACCTGTTAATTGTACGTGGCGCCCATATATCGTTCGGTGAAACAAAATCGTGCATACAATTGTTAATGAAATAAGTAGCCCTAATAAATTGGGTATTCCTATAAAACTACCATTTGCTAGTTGTACATAAGTATCAGGTAAACCGCTTATCCCTTCATATCCAGAAGCACCCGCCCCTCCTGAAACGACAAGCGCAATTCCTCCGTATAAAAACATCGTTCCGAGTGTAACGACTAGTGGTTCTACATCTGTCATTTTTATAATAAGCCCATTTAAAGCTCCTGCTAAGCAACTGACTATAAGTGCCATTATTACTGCTAGTAAAATATGAATCCCATTCATCCAAAACACACCAATTAAAATCGAGGTTAGCCCCATAATTGATCCTACAGATACATCAATTCCTCCTGTTACTATAACAAAAGTCATTGGTATCGCCGCAATTGCGATAAATAGGAAATCATTTGTACTAAAAAGGAGATTACTAATATTTAAGAAATCGCTATTTATAAAACTAAAGAGAATGAATTCTATAAGAAGTAATATGATTAACACACCTTCCCATCTGTAAAAATACTTCATAGATTCATCCTCCTTTCTGCTTTCCACCTCTTCATGACGCTATCTAATATAATAATAAGTAATAGTAAAAAACCTGAAATAGCATTATTCCAAAATGCTGGTATTTTTAAAAAGACGAGTGAGCTACTTATTGTTTCTAAAAATAACGCTCCTAATGCAGCTCCAAATAAAGATCCTGTTCCTCCTTTTAAATGAATTCCTCCTAGTACAGCGGCTGCGATTACTTGTAATTCTAATCCTGTACCTGTTTGATTTGGGACGAACCCGATATTCATAACAAATATGCAACCAGCGAGCGCAGCGCTTATGCCTGAAATCATAAACGCATATATCTTCACTTGATTAACAGGTATACCAATAAGCCTCGCGCCATCTTCATTATCACCTACCGCATAAAAGTATCTTCCCAATGGCACTTTTCTTAAAAAGAAGTATAGTAGTAGTAAAATAATAAGAACGAACCATACAGTTATAGGTAAACCAAGAATGATGATAGATGACAGCTGCTTAAAATCGTTTGGAATATCTTCAATCCACTTCCCGCCTGTGAAGATTAACATTGCACCCCTAACAATTCCTAGCATCCCTAATGTCATAATAATGGCTGGTATCCGAAACTTTGCAACTCCAATACCATTTACGAAACCGATAATGGCCCCAAGTATAATAGCTACAAATATCGACAAGAATGCACTATACCCATTCGTTAACATCATTCCGCAAACTGCTGCACTTAATCCCATGCTTGAACCAACTGATACGTCTATATTTTTCGTAAATAAAACGAACGATTGGCCAATTGCTAGAACGACTAAAATAACGCTTGATTTCATCAGTAAAGATAACGAGTTAAATTGAATAAAACTAGGATTTATTATACCGACAATGGCTATATAAATTAGTAGTAACAGTATGATAGACGTTTCGTGCCTTTTATACATACGTTTCATTCCGTTACACCTCCGTATGCAAGGCGTGTAACTTCATTCACACTCAGTTGTTCTTTTTCCATATGAGAAACAAATCGCCCATTTCTCATTACATATACACGGTTTACTAATTGGACAATCTCTTCAACATCCGAAGAGATTAATAAAATTGCGAGTCCTTCCCTTTTCATTTTTTTTATCGTCTCATACACTTCAAGCCTTGCTTTCGCATCAATTCCGCGAGTCGGCTCATCAAGAATAATAATTTTAGGATTACATGCAAGATACTTCGCAAGCACGACCTTCTGCTGATTACCTCCTGATAAAGATGCCAGTTCTTTATTCATATTCTGTACAACAATTCGGAATTGTTCTATAAACGAATTAACTAAAGCGCTTTCTTTTTCTTGATTTATAAAAAAGCGATTATTTTGATATAAACTTGCCGCTGCAATATTTTCTTTAACAGAAGCAATTGAGAAAATTCCATTCCTCGCCCTATCCTCTGGCACATAAACTAGTCCTTCATCTAGCCTTTTATGCAAAGAACACGTATCAATTGATTTTCCACCCAATAAGATAGACCCTGATTTTATAGTTTTCAATCCAAATATCGCTTCTGCTAATTCCGTTCTGCCAGATCCTATAATGCCAGCAACACCTACAACCTCACCCGCATGTACAGTGAATGATATATTTTCGAATGCGTGACCATTTATATCAACCACTTCTAATATTTTTTTCGTCTTTGCTGTCTCTTGAACTACTTCTA
>NZ_KV827802.1:10760-154631 GCF_001836235.1 Bacillus sp. HMSC036E02
TGAACTACTTCTATTTTCTCTTTCTGTTTATATCCTTTTGGCAATAGTCCCTCCATCAGCATGTCATATGTATAGTCACATACATCACCTTGGCTTACAACCATTCCATCACGTAGTATTGCTACTTTGTTGGCAATTTCAAAGATTTCTGGAAAACGATGCGTAATATAAATCATCCCAATTCCTTTTTCTTGTAAACTTTTCATCAACACAAAAAGACTCTTAATTTCGTGTGTTGTTAATGTCGATGTTGGCTCATCTAGAATAAGAATCTCAGCTTCTCTTATTAATCCTCTAACGATTTCTACTAACTGTTGTTGCGCAATCGATAATGTTCCTCCTAGTTTATTAAGGTCAATATCCCATCCTAAGCTGCTAATCAATTGCTGAATCTGGACTTTTAGTTTCTTTTTCTTTTCTTTTAACCCGATACATATATTTTCTTCAATAGTCATATGCGGAAAAATGAGTGGTTCTTGCGGTATTAAATAAATACCTTTTCGGTGTGCTTCTGATGGATTTGAAAACTGTTGCTTCTTTCCTTTTACATACATCTCTCCATCATCATACGAATATAACCCCGTTAATATTTTCATTAATGTCGATTTCCCGGCGCCATTTCCACCAACTAAAGCGTATATATCACCATGCTCTACTTGTAAGTTCACTTCCTTTAGCACAAGTTGATTCGAAAACGCCTTACTCATTTTCTTCACTTGTAATAAGGGCACATTCTCCACATGATGTCACCTGCCTTTACCCAGAACATTTTTTGAGAAAATGATTATTTGTTCTACTTGTTTTGTAGCATTGTATATTCCTTTTTTTATATCTAGAACACTTTTTTCTACGTACTATTAATCGTTCCAACTGGAATAAACAAAATATATGGTACATATGTTTAAGCTGTGGTCAATTGTTGAAAGGGATGAAGAGTATGACTCAGCTGAACTTTGAAGAAAATTTATTAACTAAAGTAGCTTGGTACTATTATAAAGACCAATTAACACAACAGGAGATCGCGTCACTTCTTCATATTTCAAGAAATAAAGTCGTCCGGTTATTAGATAAGGCACGCAGTGAAGGTATCGTTACATTTCACGTAAAAGGAACCGGTTTGCATTGCTTGAGCATTGAACGTGACTTAATGAAAAAGTTCCACTTAAAAGATGCTTTCATTATCCCTACTCCAATAAACAATTATGCTACTTCTCTCGGAAAAGCCGCTGCACAATATTTAGAGACTCATCTCCAACAAGGGGATTTACTCGGCATCGGCTGGGGTGAAACGATAAGTAAAATGCTAGAAAACATTCATTTTGAAAGTTCTATCAACCTTTCAATCGTAACGCTAACAGGCGGGGTAAATCACTATCTCCCGAGAAAACAAAACTATTTACACTACATGCAAGGCGAACTTCACATTATCCCTACGCCGTTTCTAGCGTCTACAACCGAAATGGCACAAAGTATTCTATCAGAACCGAGTGTAAAAGATATGCTTCAAGTCGCTTCACTTGCTCATACGGCTGTTGTCGGTATTGGGGGATTATCTCAAGACGCTACAATTGTAAAAGAAGAAAAATTAACGCTACGTGAAATGACATATATTCGAAGTCAAAACGGGGCGGGCGATATTTTAGGACAGTTTTATAATACGAATGGTGAGTTATTAGAGCTCTCGCATCATAATCGTCTAATTGGCACACCACTTACGATTCTTCGCAACATGAAGCATGTCATTGGTGTGGCTGGAGGTACTCAAAAGATAGATGCCATTTATGGGGCTTTAAAAGGGAATTTTATTCATACATTAATTACTGATGAAGAAACTGCGCTCTCCTTATTAAGAAAGGAAGGTGATTCTTAATGTCTACTTTATTAGCTTTCGATGCTGGTACAGGAAGCATTCGAGCTGTTCTTTTTGATTTACATGGCAATCAAATTGCAGTAAGCCAAAAGGAATGGGTTCATAAAACTGATCCTCGTTACCCCGGTTCTATGAATTTTGATGTAAAAGAAAACTGGCAACTTGTACAACAGTGTACGAAAGAAGTTCTGCAAAAAAGTAATATACTTCCCTCTTCTATTCAAGCTATTGGCGCTACAAGTATGCGAGAAGGTTTTGTTTTATATGATAAACATGGGCAAGAAATATGGGCATGTGCAAATGTTGATGGCCGTGCATCCGTCGAAGTTAGTGAATTAAAAGAAATTCGGTCACATCTTGAAAAAGATTTATATGCAAAGTCTGGTCAAACTTTTTCATTAGGTGCTTTACCACGCCTACTCTGGATAAAAAAACATGAACCCGACGTCTATAATAATATTTACTCTTTTACAATGTTAAACGATTGGATTTTATATAAACTAAGCGGCGTACTGCAAATTGATCCCTCAAACGGATGCACGTCAGGTATTTTTGACTTACAAAATAGAGTGTGGGATAACGATGTCGCTAAGGAGTGCGGTCTATCTTTGCCATTTTCACCAACAGTAAATGAAGCTGGTACAGTAATTGGCAACGTTACAAAAGAGTGTGCAGCATTAACTGGATTACGTGAAGGGATTCCTGTCGTCGCCGGGGGGGGAGATGCTCAAATGGCATCGCTCGGAACAGGAATCGTGAAACCGAATCAAACGTTAATATGCGGGGGTAGCTTTTGGCAACAAGAAGTGAATGTTACTGAGCCAATAACAGATCCACATGCTGCGATTCGAGTAAATTGTCACGTCGTTCCGAACCTATGGCAATATGAAACAATCGCCTTTTTCCCAGGTCTCGTTATGCGCTGGTTTCGAGACGCTTTTTGCCAAGAAGAAAAGAAACTTGCTGATAAACTCGGTGTAGATGCTTATGAATTACTAGAAGAACAAGCGAAAGACGTACCTGTCGGTTCACATGGCATTATCCCTACTTTTTCAAACGTTATGAACTACATTTCTTGGCGTCATGCCGCACCTTCTTTTTTAAATTTAAGTTTAGACGCTGACAAATGCGGAAAAAAGGAAATGTTTCGTGCTATTGAAGAAAATGCAGCCTTCATTACACTTGGAAACTTAAAATTAATAAAAAATCTAACTGGCACATTCCCTTCTGAAGTTATTTTTGCTGGCGGTGCCGCTAAAGGAAAACTATGGCCACAAATTCTATCAGACGTACTCGGTATTCCTGTAAAAGTACCTGTTGTGAAAGAAGCAGCTGCTTTAGGAACTGCGATTGCTGCTGGAGTTGGTGCTGGCATATATTCATCTATGGAAGAAACTGCCGAAGAGTTTGTACAGTGGGAGCAAACATTCGAACCAGTTACTGAAAATCACGAACTATATAAAGAGTTCTATGAAACATGGAAAACTGTATATGACAGTCAGCTCGCTTTAGCTGATAAAGGGCTCACCTCACATATGTGGATTGCGCCTGGTGCACTGTAACACATTACATAAAGGAGTGAACTGTATGTTAAAAGCGAATGAAAATGACTTCTCCTATCGCTTCGGTGATAACGGGCCGAAATATTTAATACAAGGTCCAAATATTGATCTTGGCCTTGTTGTCATTCAACCGGGCCAGGAGTTTCAAAACCATTATCATACGACGTGCGAAGAGGTCTTTTATGCATTAGAAGGTGAAATAGATTTCTATGTGAATAATGAAAGAGTTCCAATTAAACAAGGTGATGTCCTGCAAGTTCGTCCTCATGAATCTCACTATCTTATTAACCATTCTGACAAACCTTTTAAAGCTGTTTTTATTAAGTCACCACATTTACCAAATAAAGATACGGTACAAACGGAAAATCCAACATTAACGAAGGAGTGATTTGGAATGACTTGGGGATTTAAAAATCGATTAAATACAATTTTACCTGATGGTAGAGCGGTTATGTTAGCAATAGATCACGGTTATTTCTTAGGACCAATTCACGGACTAGAACAACCACTTGAAACAGTAAAAAACTTACTTCCTTATACAGACTCCCTCTTTTTAACGCGCGGTGTACTTAGCTCCTGCATTCCTGAAAACTGCAGCACACCGATGGTTATGCGTGTATCTGGCGGCGCTACTGTCGTCGGTAAAGATTTAGCGAATGAAACAATTGTTACACCTGTGAAAGAAGCAGTGAAGCAAAACGCAATTGGCGTTGGCGTTTCTGTTTTTGTCGGATCAGTCTATGAAACACAAACTGTTTCGAATCTCGCAAATGTAGTCTCTGAAGCTCACGATTACGGCCTACCTGTACTCGGCATTACCGCAGTCGCAAAAGAATTACAAAAACGTGAAGCTCGCTTTCTAGCACTTGCTTCCCGCGTATGTGTTGAAATGGGTGCTGATATTATTAAAACGTATTACTGCGAAGGATTCGAAAAAATAACGAGCACATGCCCTGCCCCAGTCGTCATCGCGGGCGGCCCAAAACTAGATTCAATTGAAGACGCATTAAACATTACGTACAATGCGCTGCAAGAAGGCGCAATTGGAGTAGACATGGGCCGAAACATATGGCAATCCGAGCATCCAGCTGCGATGATTCAAGCAATACATGGCATTGTAAAAAATGGATTGAATGTGAAAGAGGCACTTGAACTTTATGATGATGTGAAGAATTAAAGTAAAAAAGACAGACTATTTATTAGTCTGTCTTTTTTACTTTACAGTGAAACTTTCTTAATCCGTCTTCTAATATGGTACATACTTAAATTCTATACACCTTCAAATGATTACTCTTGATGATTACTATTAAGCTTTGAAACGTTGATAAGCCGATTTCGATGATTTCACATAATAAACCGCATGATCCACATTAATAATATGATCTGGTTTTGGTTTACCACGGCCCGCTCTATGTCCAGCTAAGTGTTCTTCACTTGTTTCCCAGTTTTTCCATGCTTCTTCAGATTCCCAGCGAATCATAACGACTACTTCTTCGTCTCCTCGTCTTACTTTTTTCACAAGAACGCTCAAGTCGATAAAGCCTTCAAATTTTTCAATTATACCTTCTCCAGTAAAACGTTCTACAACTATATTTGATGTACCTTCTTTTACTGTAAATGTTTTCGTTTCGATAAACATATATCCCACTCCCTCTTTGTAATACGAATACTAGTATTCTTCTATTATAATTGATTATGATAATTATTTTCAATTGTAAAGTTTTAATTTTTTGAATTATGCTGATTTCTTTTCTATCGCCTCATCTAAAAATTTGAAATATGGAAGTAACATTCCTATTAAAGAGGTGACACATATAATTGCACCGATAATTACATATAGCGCTCTTACTCCCCACATTTCACTCAATATTCCCCCTACTAACACACCTAATGGCATAGCGGATCGTATGAAAAATAAACGCACTGAAAATACTTGTCCTATCATATTATTTGGGACGATTTGTTGGCATATTGTTGTGTTATGAACATTGAAAAATGCAATACAAATCCCTGCTATTACTTCAATTAGTATTGCAATGATAATACTATGATTGAACCCTAGCGAAATGTATGTGAGTCCCCCTATAAACAATCCCCCAAGCATAAGTATACGCCGGCTTTTATATGTTACTTTTCCGACTAATACTGAGCCAATTACGTAGCCAAGTGGAAAACCTGCCATAAAATAGCCGTACTCTGCATATCCCGCTAACAGCTCGTCTTTTATATAAGGAAGATTTGTGACCATCGTTACCCCTACTCCAAACTGCACGAAAGTAAGAAATATACCGAGCCAAACGATGATTGGTTTTGTAAAAAAATATGTAAAACCTTGAAGAAATTGTTCTAGCCACGTTTTTCGTATATCTGTTGTAGTTCTCTTTTCTTTTATATAAAGTAAGAAAGCACCACTAACAAATAGACAAATACATACGAAAGATAATGTAAGTTCTGTTCCAATGAAATGAATGACTACTCCGCCCAATACTGGCGCAAGAAACATCATGAGACGAGTCATTCCATCAATATACGCATTTGCGTCTTGAAGTTGTCCTTGACTTACAATGCTCGGTGTAATTGCTTGACTTGCAGGTGTATAAAGAGGTGTAATAAGTCCCACTACAATTTGAACAACATAAATGTGCCAAACTTCTATACTACCTGTAACTAGCATCACCAAAGGTAATAAGAATACGGACGCCCGTATCCATTGTGAAAAAATCATAATCCACTTCCGGCTCCATTTATCAATAAATGGACCACTTATTAATTGCAGTATGAGTGATGGGATGAAATATAATAGCCACATACTACTTAAAGCCATTTCCGATCCTGTTAACTCATATACTAGAATTGAATTACATAACGTTCCGAAAGCCCCTCCTAATTCAGAGATTGCACTACCAATCCACATAAAAAAGAACGAACGATTTTTCAATATATTTTTCAATTTCACACACCAACTTTTCTTTTATATTCCTCCCTTTATGTACATTCTCGTTGTTAATTATCTATTCAAAAACATATCTAATTCTTTCGCTAAAGACTGTACTGCTTTCTTTCTTAATACATATTTTCCGTCATGTATATCAACTAACTTCGCTGCACGTAACAATTTCAAATGATGGTGTACAGTCGATTTACCGAGTTGCAATCTTTCCGTTATTTCCTGTAATGTACGTTCTTTTTCAAACAACATTTTTACAATTCGCAATCTCGCTTCATCTCCAAGAGCCTTATGTTTTTGAACTAAAAAATAATTCGGTTCATACGGATCTTCAGGATGAATACTTTCATTCGCAACTGGATAATGAAATACTTTCGTATCATCAATATCTGCTTCAATATTCCACGGTCTGTACGTCATTTGCGGAATAAGAAGTACGTGATGAACACTTGGCTCTGGCATATAGTTCACTCCGCCAGTCGCCCACTCGACAAACTCTTCCGGCTTCATCTTTTTATTCATTTCATTTTTCGCTTCATAATCTCGTTTTAATATAGAAAGTATTTGTTCTTCCTCTCTTTTAATAACACTCTCATACCAACCTGTCATAACAGCGATTAAATGCGATTTCAGCACTTGTACATCTACATTACATATAAAGCTAATATAAGTAGAAAAAAACTGATGATTATCTGTTAGTTCCTTTAGTTCGTGTATTGCACATACAACTCCCGTTGCAGCTAAACGTCTTTTCTCTTCATACTTCTCTCCTAAATACGGTAAACATATAAATTTCAAATCTTCTTCTGAAAATGAATCAATTTTAAAATTAAACTGCGATAAATCTTGAAAATCCTCTTCATACAATAACTGGAGTAATGCTTTCCACGTATTATGTTCTTCTACAAAATGTAAGTGTTCTCTCATTTCTTCTGTTAATGCTTTCTTAATTTCTTCCCATTCATTTTGACTCTTTTCAAGAGTATCAATTAACCTTTTATGAGTAATCGCTGCAATGCCAAGTGCACATTCGAAAAGTATCGAATATTTCACCTGAACGTTGTATGTTTCCCTTTTTCTGCTCGTTATGTGATAGACCTCCATTTTTATCCCCTCCTTGTTTGCTATATAACATATTCTATTTTTATCGAATTTTACCTTCCATATTTTTAGAACCGTTTTGCAAATTTAAAAAAACTTTAATCAATGAGCAAACAGAAAAAGGTTTATACTCTTTTCATTCTGACTCAATGAAAGCCTTGATTATTAAATATCATATTAAAAATGAGATTTTTTAATGGCTCAATTATACGTTGTATTTCACTCTCTTGTTCAACTATAGAGAAGGTTTATTGAAGAGAAAAGCGAACGCTTCAAGTACATGATGCCTTACAATCTTCATTAACCGCCCTTCAAGAAGCAGAACTAGATCAACTAAGTCCTTCTCTACCAGTTTGGCAACAATATATGAATATCCTTTTGCATGATGCTTATCATACAGGACAAATTATACAGCTTCGGAAACTTCAAGGTTCATGGCCAACTCACCGTTCTTATTTATAAAGTGAAATTTTAATCATCTCTTACCAATCGGGATTTTGCGGGCAGCCCATCCCCACTTCACTTCTTTGCTTTCCCTGAATTTTGAGGTAAAAGTCTTACTGCCCGTTAATCCGGGATAAACGATGTTTAAAATCGCATACGTTTAATATCCAACAAAACAATTGAAAACAACTAATTGTTCGATAATTACTGCGATTGCTCAAAATAAAGCAAATTAAAATACGTGAATCCCAAACATCATTTACCCTCTTCATAACTTCTGATCATAATCCAAATTTGGAAGAATAGAGGCTTTTTTATATACAAATAATAAGCCTCAAGGAGTTGTTGACATGTATTTCATATTGAATATGTTAGGGATTTTCGTTGTCATATTAATCGTTTTCTTATGTTCGCCTAATAAAAAACATATAAAATGGAGACCAATTGTAATTCTCATCCTATTGGAGCTTTTTATTACATGGTTTATGTTAGGCACAAAGCTCGGCAGTATTATCATTAATAAAATTGCGTCATTTTTCAGTTGGCTACTAGCATGTGCGAATGAAGGTATTCGATTTGCATTTCCTTCAGCTATGGAAAGCCAGCACATTGATTTCTTCTTTAGTGCGTTACTTCCTATCATTTTTGTTATTACTTTTTTCGATATTCTATCTTATTTCGGAATCTTAACTTGGATTATTGATAAAGTAGGTGCAGTTATTTCAAAGATTTCTCGTTTACCAAAGTTAGAAAGTTTCTTTTCGATTCAAATGATGTTTTTAGGAAACACCGAAGCACTTGCGGTTGTTCGTGATCAATTATCTGTGTTAAAAGAAAATCGATTATTAACTTTTGGAATTATGAGTATGAGTAGCGTTAGCGGATCCATTCTTGGCGCTTATTTATCAATGGTGCCAGCAACATATATTTTCAGCGCAATCCCATTAAACTGTATTAACGCATTAATTTTAGCCAATGTATTAAATCCTGTGGAAGTTTCGAAAGAAGAAGACGTTGTTTACACACCTTCAAAACATGAAAAAAAGGATTTCTTTTCTACTATTTCAAACAGTATGTTAGTTGGGATGAATATGGTTATCGTTATTTTAGCTATGGTAATTGGTTATGTAGCTTTAACAGCATGTTTAAATGGGATTTTAGGATTTTTTGTAACAGGGTTAACAATTCAAAAAATCTTCTCCATTATCTTTAGTCCTTTTGCATTTTTACTCGGTTTATCAGGCAGTGATGCTATGTATGTAGCTGAATTAATGGGGATCAAAATAACGACGAATGAATTTGTTGCAATGATGGATTTAAAATCAAACTTAAAGTCGCTACAACCGCATACGGTTGCGGTTGCAACGACATTTCTAGCTTCTTTTGCTAACTTTAGTACAGTAGGTATGATTTACGGAACTTACAATTCATTATTTGGCGGAGAAAAATCATCAGTCATCGGTAAAAATGTTTGGAAGCTTCTTGTTAGCGGGATGGCTGTTTCTTTATTAAGTGCTATGCTCGTTGGGCTATTTGTATGGTAAATAATTTTTATAATAAAAGACACCCAAGCCAATTGAGTGTCTTTTATTATTATTTTCGAATTTGCCCATTTCCACGAATCACATATTTTGTAGAAGTTAATGCTGGAAGCCCCATTGGTCCTCTTACGTGTAACTTTTGTGTACTGATACCAATTTCCGCTCCGAATCCAAATTCGGATCCATCTGTAAAACGAGTCGATGCATTATGATAAAGTGCCGCGGCATCTACAGAAGTAAAAAACTTGCTGACGTTTTCCTCGTTTTCAGTAATAATCGCTTCAGAATGCATAGATCCATACGTATTTATATGATGAATCGCTTCTTCAACAGTGGAAACCACTTTCACTGCTAGTGTGAGAGATAAAAACTCAGTTTCCCAGTCTTCTTCTGTCGCAAGTAAGATAGAAGGATCAATCGCCACTGCTTTATTATCACCACGTAGCTCCACTCCTCTTTCCTTCAATGAAGAAAACAACTCGCTACCATATTGCTCTGCCCAATTCTCATGAAGTACAATTGTCTCAATTGCATTACATACAGATGGACGCTGTGTTTTTGCGTTTATAATAATATTAAACGCCATTTGTTTATCTGCTGTTTCATCAATGAATATATGACAATTTCCCGCACCTGTTTCAAGTACTGGAACAGACGCTTCTCTCACTACTGTATCAATTAATTGTTTACCGCCTCTTGGTATAAGAACATCCAAGTACTCGTTCAATGTAAACAACTGTTTTGCACTATCTCTCGTTGTATCTTCTATGAGCTGTACACTTTCTGAAGGCAAGCTAGTCTGCTTAAGCGCCCGGTGAATAACGCTAACGATGGCTTTGTTAGAATGAATAGCAGAAGAACTACCACGTAGTATTACTGCGTTTCCTGTTTTTAAACAAATTGTAGCAGCATCAACAGTTACATTCGGTCTTGCCTCATAAATCATTCCGACAACACCAAGTGGTACGCGCATCTCCTGAATAGATAGTCCATTTGGTCGTTCCCATGCACTTACACATTCTCCTACAGGATCACGTAATTCAATTAACTGCTTAATACCCTCTGTCATATCAACAATTCGCTGTTCATTCAGCAAAAGGCGATCAAGGATTGAATGAGAAAATCCTTTCTCCTTACCTTCTTCAATATCCCGTTTGTTTTCTTCTAAAATATAAGCTGTTTCTACTATCAGCTGATTAGCAATTGCAGCAAGTGCTTCATTTTTTTGATCTGTAGTTTTAAGCACAAGTTCTCTAGCAACCTCTTTTGCTTTTATCCCCTTTGCCAACACTTCATTCATTTTTATTTCCTCCTTTTTAAAGTGAAACCCAATGATCCCTATGGATGACTTCATAACTATGTCTCTCGCCTCTTACTTGAATATCTTGGCTTTGCATACCTTTTACATCTCTTAGTTCCTCTGCACTATATGTGCATTGTCCTTTTCCTATTACGCGCCCTTGTTGCGTTACAACCTCTACAACTTCACCCACTTGGAAAAATCCTGATACATTCGTAACACCAGCTGGAAGTAAACTCTTCCCATGCTGAATGATGGCAGTAGCTGCCCCAGCATCTACTTCAATTTGTCCGCTAACAAGCGAATGCAAGGCAATCCATTGCTTGTTCATCTTCATTTCTTTTTGAGGAGCATTACCAACATACGTTCCATCACCCTTACCCTTCAAAACATCTACAAACTTTTCCTGTCCACGTCCTGTTCCGATAAATACACTCACACCAAGAGAGAGTGCTGTCTTTGCAGCATCGATTTTTGATTTCATACCGCCAGTCCCAAGTTTTGAGCCTGCATCTCCTGCAAGAGAAGAAATTTCTTCCGTAACTTCAGGAAGAAAATAATATTTTTTTGCATCCGCATTTTTCTGAGGATTTTTGTCATATAACCCGTTCACATCCGTAAAGATCATAAGCATATCCGCCGAAACAAGCCCGCTTACTAAAGCTGACAGCATATCATTATCACCGAACGTTAGCTCCTCTAAAGAGATGGAATCATTTTCATTAATAATTGGAAGAGCGGAACGGTTTAATAATTCTCCTAACGTAGCGTAAGCATTACTATATTGTTCTTTTCTAGAAAAATCACTTCTCGTCAGCAAAAGTTGCGCAGTAACGATGCCATATTTACGGAATTCCTCCGTGTACGCCTGCATTAACAAACTTTGTCCGACAGCTGCTGCAGCCTGTTTCCCTTTAATCGTTACAGGTCTGCTAGGATATCCTAGCGCTGAAAAACCTGCAGCGACGGCTCCAGATGTAATTAACACAACCTCGTGCCCATCTTCTTTCAACCGAGCCAATGCGGCAACGTGATCTGAAAGCTGTTCTGTAGAGATGCCTCCATGACTATCTGCCAAGGAACTACTCCCAATCTTTACAACAATTCGTTGTTTTTTCACTTTTTTATCCCCCAAGTCTAAAATCAAAGTTTTTTTATAAATTACACTTCATTCACTTTGTAACTATATCTATTCTCATCAATGCTGCACTGAAGTATTTAAGAGCAAAATAAAAATGACCGCTTCGCCCTTAATAAAATAAAAAGGACGAAACGGTCATTGTTCCGCGGTACCACCTTAATTGATATACATAGATATCCACTTGGTGCCTATAACGCAGGCGAACGCCTAAACTTTCATTTAAGACTCAGGGATAGGTTCGATATATTCTATACGAGGAATCTTTCAGCCGGTGAATTCCACTCTCTTTCGCAAGAAGACATATGTACTAATTCCCTTCAACGATTTTCAATCTAATTTTTTTATATTATGCGATATAGTTCGATTCGGTGTCAAGAGGTATTTTTAAAAATAAATAGAGCCACAAGTTATTTGTATGAAATTATCGCCCTACTGAATGAAAATACAAAATGATATAAGTTTAACTCATATTCATAAACATAAAACCTTACATTATAGTGTATATATTTACATAATGTCGAATATAATTAATTTTTGTCTTTTAGTGTTGCAAAAAGGAATATATTCTCTTAGAATGTTTCTTTATATTGCACAGGGATGTTATTCTTATTCTAAGAAAATAATATCAAACCGATATAATTGATTATAAAAGGAGCAAGATTGAGTTATTATGGATAAACAAATTGGATTCATCGGTTGCGGAAATATGGGAATGGCTATGATTGGCGGAATGATAAACAAAAATATAGTGTCTTCAAATCAAATTATTTGTTCAGATTTAAACACTGCTAATTTAAAAAATGCTAGTGAAAAATATGGGCTAACTACAACTACCGACAACAATAAAGTAGCTAAAAATGCTGATATTTTAATTTTATCAATCAAACCAGACCTATATTCATCAATAATTAATGAAATAAAAGAAGTAATCAAAAACGATGCTATCATCGTTACGATCGCTGCTGGAAAAAGTATTGAAAGTACTGAAAATGCCTTTAATAAAAAAGTAAAGGTTGTAAGAGTAATGCCTAATACTCCTGCTCTTGTTGGAGAAGGAATGTCTGCATTATGCCCTAATGAAATGGTTACAGAAAAAGATTTAGAAGATGTACTAAACATTTTCAATAGTTTTGGTCAAACAGAGATCGTAAGTGAAAAATTAATGGATGTTGTCACATCCGTAAGTGGTTCTTCACCAGCTTATGTATATATGATTATAGAAGCGATGGCAGATGCTGCTGTACTAGATGGTATGCCAAGAAATCAAGCATATAAATTCGCTGCTCAAGCTGTGTTAGGCTCTGCAAAAATGGTACTAGAAACAGGAATACATCCAGGTGAATTGAAAGATATGGTTTGTTCTCCTGGCGGAACGACAATAGAAGCTGTAGCGACATTAGAGGAAAAAGGATTACGAACAGCGATTATTTCAGCTATGCAGCGTTGTACGCAAAAGTCTGTTGAACTATCTGGTCAAACTAAAAAATAAAACTATAAAAGAGATTACGTTAGCTATGAATTCATATACTTTTAATTAAAAATTCACTACATGATAAACGGCCAAACTCATATAAAATTGAGCTTGGCCGTTCTACTTTTTAATTATATTAAAATAATTTTATTTGACTCTTCTTTAAAGGTTCTGTTTTATCCCTTACCTATTCCCTACTATGATTGTGTAATTTTATTAGAAACTAATAATTTTTCAATGCATTTCGGTAACATATCTAATAGTGTTTCAAATGCGTAGTTTACATCTAGACGTTCTGTCCATTGATGTGCATCTTTTCCTACCGGTCCCATATTTAATACTGGAACATCAAACTCTTCTAATTCCTGAAGCGGAATTGAATAGCCTTTATCCCATAATGGCATATTGTCTACAAGCGAACTCATTGAATCCAGTGGATACTGCAAGCCTACATAGCTTAAATCTGAAATCCCCCCAAAATAATTTTGGTTTTCAAATGTAATTTTATGATTGTAATGTGCATACTTTTCCATTTCTACAACTACCTCTTTTATTAAAGGATTGTTGCGTGAACTCACAGCTGGATAGTACGGCGGAGCGAAGAAAAGTACAATCATCGGTGCCTTTTCTTTACATAAAATCGCTAATTTATCTACTAAATCAATCGTTACCGCACGATCATCTTTATCTCCTCTATTTTTTATAATATTAGATTGAATATGATCTATTTTTTCTCGTCCATGTTGCTCAATTGCATATGTGATAAGCTCTTCATAAGTTAATACATTTACTTTGAGATTAGGTGGTATAAATGGATTATATTTAGAAAAACGATATGCATGTTTTTCATACGACTCTTCTATTTTCTCTGCTACTTTCGTTACTTTTTGACGTAACAATGAAACTACATCTGTCATTGATTTTTCTAATAAAAACAAATTAAATAATGTAACTGCACGATGCGGAATTTGTACAGAATAATCCTCCTTCAAGTCCCTTTGAAGTAAGTTAGTTGGCGGAGGACTCGCTTCCCCTTCTACAATATCACAAAGGTCTGTGTTTAACTCTAATTCTGCTGTTATTAATGAAGCCATATAACTCCCATTTAAGCCTGCAAAAGGTTCACCTACATGTGTCTCTTTTCCATAGCAAAGAAAACCAGGTAACACTTTACCAATAGAGCCAGTGTAAATATACTTATTTTGGTCACCAGGATGTCTTGAAAACATAGGCTCTGAGTTTAAGACCGTTTTATAATCTAAATTATGCTCTCTTGCTAAATCTAATAGTCTCGGAACAGCGGCCCTCATCCCTACAGAATTCACTTCTTCATCTGGTACAGCCAATAAAAGAACATTCCCATCGAATCTTCCTTCACATGCTTGTTCAATCATTGCCATTTGTAATGCTAGACCGCATTTCATATCCATTGTTCCTCTACCAAACAGCCATTCCCCATGTTCTATATCTTCACGCACATGGTCTGGAAGTTCATCTTTATGAGAATAAAACATGGATGTTAACTTTTTAGGATTAAATGCATCTTCTTTCCACACTCCGTAATCTTGTACATCTACAACATCAAAGTGACTTACTAGAATTACAGTATTTTTTGTACTATCTTTTTTCTTTACTAGTGCTGTAACAAAATATCGTCCGTCCCCTGTCGGATTTTTTTGTAAATGATGCGGGTTTTCTTTGAAATACTGTAATTCAGATAATTGTTCCACAACAAAGTCTGGCAATATTACTTCAGCTTCTGAACCGGTAATACTAGGAATTTCAACAAGACTGCTTAATAATTGAATCAATTGTTCTTTTGATTGCCACTTTGACATATAAATCCCCCTATTTTTCCGCATTATGAAAACTAATTCCAGTATATGAATAAAAAATGACGACAGCTATCAAAATTATAGTTCTGATGTACTGCCGATTTTTATTGATATTTCATGAGCTGCTTGTTTTACCTTGCTAATAAGAAAAGATAGTCGATCATCATTAATACGATGACTAATTAACCCAACACTTAATGCTCCTACTACTTTATGATTAAATCCGATAATAGGTGCAGCTACTGAAGCTGTCCCTTCTGTTTTTTCACCATAACTGACAGCATATCCTTCATTTTTTATTTGCTTTATTTGATTAAGAAGAATTTGCTTTTGTTCTGGTAATGAAGGAAGTAAATACTCTACAATATGTTCCATTTCATTCGTTTTCATATTGGCAAGCATCGTTTTATTTGCAGCACCAATTGAAAGTGGAATTTGTTCTCCTAGATTATCAATAACTCGAATTTTTAAAGGACTATCAATTCTTTCAATGATAATAGAATGTGTTCCGTTTGGAATATTCAAATAGACACTTTCTTCCACTTCAGCAGCCAAACGTTTCATCACTTCTCTTGCAACAGATCTATAGTCTACCTTCTCCAATTGACGCAACCCTATTTCCATCCACATTGGTCCAATTTTGTACTGTTTTGTCTCTGGTATTTGTGTAACTAACCCATGCTCCATTAGAGAGTTAAGTAACCTATGTACTGTACTAACCGGGAGATGTGTTCCATCAGCTATATCAGAAATAGCCCAATACTCTTTTTCATTTGTAGAATTCAATAATTTAATAATACTTATCGCTCGATCAATGGACTGTACCATAACTCGCCTCAACTTTACTCGTAATATGTTAGTACGCTTAATTAACTATCAATTTAGCAAACATTCGAAATGAAATCAATCTATTTATTTAATTTTCTAACAATAAAAATATATCACTAACAACGAATTGAAAACGCAAACAAAAAAATATTGACTTTTCTTTTTAATCATCTGAAAATTATAACAAGATTTCACATCACGGAATACATTCCATAATACGGAAAAACATCAAACTTTATTCTATCAACTACGAAAGTGAGGAAAACAATGGCGCAAGTAAACAATACAAACAATGAATTAAAACGTACGATGAAAAGTAGACACTTATTCATGATTGCACTCGGTGGTGTGATTGGAACGGGGTTATTTAACGGATCTGGCTTTATTATAAGTCAAGCTGGACCTGGTGGATCCGTACTTGCCTTTATGGCCGGTGGATTATTAATGTATTTCGTTATGCTATGTCTTGGTGAACTCGCTGTAGCCATGCCTGTTTCGGGTTCTTTCCAGGAATATGCCACTAAATTCATCAATCCTGCAACTGGCTTTACAATCGGATGGTTGTATTGGTTAAGCTGGGCGAATACGACCGGTCTTGAATTTACAACTGCCGGTATTACAATGCAGCGCTGGTTTCCTGATATTCCTGTTTGGGTTTGGTGTTTAATATTTGGCGTTACAATCTTTACTATTAACGCATTATCTGCTCGTAGTTATGCAGAAACAGAATTTTGGTTTTCAAGTATAAAAGTATCTGCCATTATAGCTTTTATAATTCTTGGTGGCGCCGCTATGTTCGGCTTTATTGATTTAAAAGGCGACGAACCAGCTCCACTCCTTTCAAATTTCGTAAATCATGGTGGTTTATTTCCGAATGGACTTGCAGCTATTCTATTAACAATGGTTACAGTCAATTATTCCTTCCAAGGTACAGAGCTTGTCGGAATCGCAGCAGGTGAAAGCGAAGATCCAGCAAAAACTTTACCTCGTTCTATTAGAAATATTATATGGCGCACAATGTTTTTCTTCGTCTTAGCAATCTTTGTTCTTGTTGCTTTAATTCCTTGGGAAGAAGCAGGACTCACAAAGAGCCCATTCGTTGCTGTTTTTGATAATATCGGTATTCCATATGCAGCTGATATTATGAACTTTGTTATTCTTACTGCTGTTCTTTCTGTTGCAAACTCAGGACTATACGCTGCTACTCGCATGCTTTGGTCTTTATCAAAAAACGAAATGGCTCCAGCATTTTTAAAGAAATTATCATCACGTGGGATTCCTCTCAACGCTTTAATCATGACAATAGCTATTTCTGCTTTTTCTCTTTTAACAAGCGTCGTAGCTGCTGAAACGGTTTACTTATGGTTAATTTCCATTTCTGGAGTCATAACAATTATTGTTTGGATGTCAATTTGTGTTTCTCAATTCTTTTTCCGCAAACACTATTTAGCTGAAGGTGGAAAATTAGACGATTTGAAGTTCAGAACTCCACTCTATCCCCTTGTACCAATTCTTGGTTTTGGATTGTATGGCATTATATTAGTAAGTCTTATCTTTATCCCAGATCAAAGACTAGGCATTTATTGTACTGTACCATTTATCATCTTTTGCTATACTTACTATCACTTTAAAGTTAAGAAAAGAATTGCAACTAACACTCAAAGTGAAACTAAAATTAGCGAAACTTCTTAATATTGTACGATACAAAAAAGACAACACGTGGCGTTTCACTTCATGTGTTGTCTTTTTTTATTATTTAAATATGAGTTCACCTGAATTTAATGGATTTTTCTCTTCTCCTACAAAAGTAGTAAAATTTTCATTTGAACTTGCTACCTCAGTTGGATTTATCGTATTTCAATTTCGATATAATAATAAATAGGTATATCAGATATAGCTGTACATTATTAGAATTACATTCATTACTCAACTGGTAGTTATCAAGAAAGAAAGGAATGATCATAATGATACAGAACATATACGAAACTCATTTACATGTAAGAAATTTAGAAAAAGCGATAAATTTCTATCAAAACAAGCTAGGATTAACGTTAGCAAGAAAACTCTCCAAAAGAAGAGTGGCTTTCTTTTGGGTCGGAGAAAATAAAAAACAAATGCTTGGACTATGGGAAGTAAATAATATCGAAGACTTTGAGCTGAGACATTTTGCTTTTGGTGTAAATTTAGAGTTTTTAATGACTTCTAAAGCGTGGTTAGAAGAGCGTGGAATAGAAGTGATAGGAAGTCAAGGAAAAGGAAATCAAGAGCCAATTGTCCAAAGGTGGATGCCCGCTGCAAGTGTATACTTTCTAGATTGTGATAGAAATAAATTAGAATTCATTTCTATGTTACATGACAATCCAGATGAATTAGAATATGCATCCTATTTAAGTGTATGGAATGCGGAACACCAAGAAAAATGAATGAAATTTCCGTCCAAGTCTTTTCTAATTTTTTAGATATACTGTTGTACGATCCCCCTTTTGCTATTAATTTTCGTCGGATTTATGAACAGTTATCGTAATGGAAAATTCATGATAACTCCAATTGTTAACATAATGCATTTATTGTCATCTTGTATTTGTACTTACGTACTAGCAATTCCTAATCTGCTTCCATTACAATTTGAAACATTTAATTTTTCTTCTTATCTGGCATCTAATCTTTAAACAAAAACTCCCCTTAAATCGAAAATGATTAAGGGGAATTTTATATACGATGCAATTATAGTTCAGATTTCACCCGAACAGAAACATTATTTTTAATTATATTTTTGACATCTTTAAAGCTAACAAAATTGTTACTTTTCTCATCCCAAAGACGGAAACGGAGTGAACGCAAGCTTGTAGCAAGCGTAATTGTTGGTACATTTTTTAAAGGAAGGGTATTGTTGTGTGCCTCTTCTAGTTTATAGTTAGGTACTCTTGGACTTAAATGGTGAACATGATGAAATCCAATATTACCCGTTAGAAATTGCAAAATTTTTGGAAGTTTATAAAAAGAACTTCCCTCCACTGCCGCTTTCACATATTCCCATTCTTTATCTTCTTCAAAATAAGAATCCTCGAATGTGTGCTGTACGTAAAACAGCCAAATCCCTATTGAACCTGCTATTAAAAATATAGAACCATGTACTAAAAGAAACGATTGCCATCCAATTGCCCAGCAAAGCATTCCTACAATAGCAACGATTAAAATATTCGTTAAATAAGTGTTCATACGTTCTTTTTTTCTAGCACCTTTTCGGTTAAATCTATTTTTAAGCAAGAAAACATAAATCGGGCCTAACCCAAACATAACGAATGGATTGCGATATAAACGATATGCTAAACGGAGTCTAAATGGTGCTGCTACATATTCATCTACTGTAAGCGTCCAAATATCCCCTGTACCCCTCTTATCCAAATTACCACTCGTAGCGTGGTGAATAGAATGCTCATGCCCCCACTGATCAAATGGGAATAATGTTAAAACGCCCATACACGTTCCAACTATTCTATTTGCACGTCGACTTTTAAAGAATGAATAATGGGTACAATCATGAAAAATAATGAAAATCCTTGTCATAAATCCAGCGGCTAACAGTGCTGGAACTAATGTTAACCAATAAGAAACTGACAAACTTTTATAAGCAAGGTACCATAAAATAATAAATGGCACGATTGTGTTGATCAGTTGCCAAACACTTTTTTTAATCGTTGATTTTTCAAAAGGAGCAACTTGTTTTTTTAAATTTTTAGTATTTTCTAAGGTCATTGTTCTAATTCCTTTCCTTTTTGTTGCTAATTCATATTATAGCACACTATTAGTATCAGGTGTTAAAAGTAGCTATAATAAATATTTTATACTATGAAAATCTCTTTTTTCTTACTCATTACTTACAAATTTCTTACGTCCAAAATAGCTTCTATAATTGGACAGACGGAGCATTTTATGTATCAAAGAAACTTCATATTTTTCCAATAAGTACATAAAAAACAGCGAGTTTTTTCACAAGAAGAAAAAAGCTGCAATCAGTCAGTTTCACCGACTTATCGCAGCTTCTCTTCTTTTCACCTTATTTTATCGATGAAGCCAAACTGCACCTGCAGACTTGTCTTCAGCTTGGCCTACCACTTCAAACTTCAGTCCTAGCTTCGGTAACTTACGTCCTGCATCAGGAATAACGCTGTTGATGTATTGCTTAGAATCATCAAATTTTGCCACTCCTGGTAATCCTTTATAATCAAAGATACCGCGTGTTGGTGAATTTACTTTCCATGCTGGTGTTTGATCAAATGAGAATGCCGCATCGGCAATTTGATAACGCGTACTGCTCTTCACAGTAGGTTGTCCGTTTAATGTCCCTACAATTGCCTCTGGATGAGAATCTACTACTCCTAAGAACCCTTCACCTGGATGAACGCCTACCCAGTTATCTGTAAAGCTTTGATCCGCATACCATACAACCATTCCTGTATTAAATACTGGGCCACGTGCATATTGTAACGCAGTGTCAGAACCAGCGTAATTTCTCCACTCTACATAGTAATTATGTTTTTTCTGTTCAAATCCGTTAGACACAGTAAAGCCTTTTAACGTCATTGCAGGCTGACCTTCTGCATCATCAGAGAAAACAACTTTTCCATCTACAGTTAAGGCTGCATTATCTAACGCAAATCCTTTATAAGCTACTGCAATATCTGTTAAGTACTCAAATTGCAGTTTTACTTTTTTTCCTTTGAATTGGCTTAAATCGTATGATTTATCAACCCACTTACCATCAGTTGTATCCGCGCCGCCTTTTATATCTTTTTCGCCCATTCTATCAATGCGTGTCTTCGTTCCATCTTCTGCAATCGCATATACGTCAAGGAAATCATACTTCGCTTCAAGTTCGTAAAATGCCTTATAATCGAACTTAGCATCCTTTGCATTTGTTAAGTCAAATACTGGTGTCTCAAGTGTTGTATGAATGTCATTTCCTTTTGTACTGTAATAGAACTTCTTACCAAACGCTGATTCGATATTTTTTATATCTTTGTCCGGCAAGTTAACACGAACAATTCCAGGTCGTTTAGATTTTGTAGTACTTTGATCTACATATGTTGCAACACCGATTCCTTTGCTAAGTTTGTCATAATCTACTTCAAGAATATTCGCCCAGTTCCCCTTCATATTCTTTTGGAAAAACTCTTTATTTTGTGGCGAGAAACTCGTTGGCTCTGTTCCTGCAATTTTTCCAGCCCAGCTACCACCACTCATAATAGACCATGACTCAACAGGTTCACCTTGTCCTGAGTACTTTGTATCATATTCATCTGGTAAGCCTAAATCATGGCCATACTCATGTGCAAACACACCAACTGCTCCGTCTTCAGGCTCGATTGTATAATCATATGCAGCCATCTTTCCGCCCCAGTTCGAAACAGAAGATTTCGTGCCATCAATTGCATATGGTTTTGAACCTAGTTTTGAACGATGTGACCAAATCGCATCATCTTTCAATTTACCGCCGCCAGCTTCTTGACCAACGCCAGCATGTACAACCATTAAATGATCAATAATGCCATCTGGCTCATTTTTATTTCCATCACCATCTTGATCGTATTGATCAAATTGGTCATAGTCTGCTAAATTGATTCCTTTTGCTACCGCTGCTTTTAATGCTTCTTTCACAAAATCTTTTGGTCCTAAAGGCCCCTTGTTATCATGCCCAGTACCCGCATCAGCACCATAATCTGATGCTTTTCCTGGAACAGTAAGCCATTCTGTTACAGTCCCATCAACTGTATAGCTACCACCAGATTGTTCTTCATAATATTGCTTAAATGTGTTAATTTTCGATCCATCAAATAAAGTAAATGGTTCATCACCAAATAACATTTTTTGATAATGTTCACGATTAAAGTCCTTAGAATACATGTATCCTGGCTCTTGATCAATATTGTTATGCTTAAAATCGCTAAATTCTACAAGTAAAACAAGTACTTTATCTTTTCGAACAGCTCCATTGTATTCTTCTTGCTTCGCTGATGTAGTAGGTACTTTTCCATTTAATTTCCCAGGGTTCAATGCTGCACCTTGTCCAGCTACTGGGCCTACTTCAGGCTGCTGCGCCTGTTCATTTTCCCTCATTTTTGCATCTTTTACTTTTTTCATAAAGTCAGAGGCTTCTTGCGTAAGACTATCTCCTGTTAAGATTTCTTTCCCAGGGTTTTCCCCTTTCTTTTTCTCAACATATTTTTCGACAGCCTTTGAAGTCTCAGCTTGTGATGCAGATTGATCAATTACCCCCCGTTGTTTTAGCGCTTCAGCCAAACGCTCCTCCGGTATTAAGTGCTCATCTATTGGTAGAGATGATGTTGATGTCTCAGCATACGCTGCGTGACCTCCAAAAGCAAACGTACTACTTAGTACTGCTGCTGTTGTTAATACCGCTAATGGTTTTAATTTCTTTTTCTTTTTCAATGTATTTCCTCCCCAGTGTCTGCAAATTATCGTTTTTTGCCGATAACAACATAATATTCGTTATAATACGAATATTCAATCTTTTTCAACAAATAAAATGTTGAGAAATATTTTTTTATGCAGGGTGAAATACATAAGATATAAAAACAAACAGACTCTCCTATAAATAACAGTGAACTTTTATATGTTCTTAGTTACAATCAAAATCCAGTAAATCTGGGATTCATACTTTTTTAATAAAAATAAGAATTAAATATTTTCTATACTATTTAATCTATGGATTACCATATTACTCACTATTCTCATTATTACAAGCTAATAGTGGTTCGTACATCATTATAGCGTGATTCTCTGTTACATATTGATCTTCTATTAACTGTTTCTGTTGATTATATACTTTACGTTGAATCACATTATGTCGTATATAACCGCCCCAGTATGCAGGTTGAATTGAGTGTTCTTTCTCATACACTTCATATTGATAAAGTTGCGGATAGACTGTTCTCCATTCACCAACTAAATGTTCATCTGTCATATAAAGGTGAAGTTGATACAGTTGGTCCGTTTCATTTTTAATTTGTAAATCCAAATAGTTATAGGAACAAGTCGCCCCACTCCCAAACGGTTGAGTGCGCCTAGAGTCAGGAAAGACATCAAAGCTATGACGATATCGTTCTGTTACTGTCAGTGGTGTATGTAAAGTCATCCAATATATTAAATTCGAAAGCTGACAAAGACCTCCTCCAATACCTGTTTGAAAAGATCCGTAATGTAATACCATACCTTCTACATACCCTTTTTTCCTCGTTGGCTTACCTATTAAACGCCAGTAAGAAAATGTTTCTCCCGGTCTAATGACGATACCATTTAGTTTTTTAACAGCAATTTTCAAATTAACAACCTTATTCTGTTGATACCACATATCTACATCTTTGAGCTTACGAAGTAATATCGTTCGGTGCTGAATTGCTGTACAAGGTAGCTTTTCTTGTTGGAACCTTTTTGCATATGTTTTTCCATCTGCCAACCACTGAATGTACCTCTTTGTAGAGTAATACCACTTCCCTAGCATAATGCGATACTTAGACCGCTGTTTAGGACGTAAGTGCACTATATTCATTTTATTCCCTCTCTCTTTCTTCAAGTAAATTCTAATATATTTCTAATTCAATAAACTACAGTTTTCTTAGCTGCATAATAATTTCCACAAAAAAATAATAAATTTACTCTAGTGGAGATTTTATTTTGATGATTGCTTTATAATTATATAAAACTGAGCTTCAATACAATAAATTGAAATAAACATATTATAAATATAACGGATAACCTTAAATAAAAAATAATGAACATTAAAGAAATTCTAAAGTATTAATATATTTTTCGTAAATATTAATTGATAACACATTAGACTTTACTATATGTATAACTTCTTATTCTACAAAATGAAATTTTTTAATGTAAGAAAAAAATATAATTTCCCTTTAACATTTATACAAGTCTCATATAAAAAAATTACAAAACAATTCGAGCCCTTATATTTAGAATAAACACAAAAAATTGCCACCAGTTAGCTTAACTGGTTGGCAATTTTTTAACGAGAATGCTTTACAAATAGTTGAATTGCTTCTTCTGGTACATAGTACTTTCCATTACTCTCTACAATAATACTTCTTAATTCATACCCTTTACCATTGATACGAATTATATTTTTGTTACCAAATAATTGTGCTTCTACTTTATTATGTTTTACTACGAGTAACGGGTTTGCTCCTTCGGTTTTGTCGGCTGTTACAGTTGCACCGATTTTCTTAAAGGCTTGTTCACTCTCTAAAAATATTTTATTCGTTACTTCTTCTAAGTTAAAGCCCATCGCTTTCGCCATCGTCTTCGCAATGTCTGTATTTTGGATTAAGCCTTCTGGTTTTTGAGGTCCATAAGAATGTAAGAATACATCCTCACCTGTATGTCCTCCTGTCGTAAAGCCGATATTTGCACGATTAGCCAATAATGTAGTAAAAATTCGTCCTACATCCATTTTCTTTTTTGCCACTTTTAATTGTTCTTTTTCATCATGAGTTAGATTATCCAAACCGTATAGTTTAGCTACATCTTCTACATTTGATAAATCAGATTTCAGTTTATTTATAGTTCCTTCAAGTGTCATTTTCGCCTTTTTCAATGGATCAATGTATACAGAAACCGGTGTAGTATTGTATCCTTTTGTCGTATTCCTATTCCCTATAGAGATGCCGCTGTTACCATGATCAGTTAAAGCGATGAGCATCGTATCCCCATCTTTCTTCGCAAATTGTAACGCCTTTGCTACCGCTTCATCAAATGCTAATACATCACTAATCATCCCAATTGGATCATTAGCATGAGCTGCCCAATCAGGCTTACTACCTTCTACGAATAAAAAGAAGCCATCTTTATCTTTTGATAATGTTTGAATTGCTTTTTCTGTCATTTGAGAAAGTGTTGGTTGTTCTGGATTTGTTGCTATACGATCCATATCAAACGCAAGAGCATGATGTGAGAAAGAGCCCCAAATTTTATTAGATTTGGAGTTCAATAACGCATCTTTCGTTTCAACGAAATCGTATCCTTTGTCTTGAATCACCTTTACTAAATTTTCACCATCTTTTCGGATTCCATTACTTTTCATAGGTAACAGCGCCGCTTTTCCCCCGCCTAATACGACATCTATATTTTGATATACTTGCTGCTTCGCAATTACGTCAAAATGTTTGCGATTGACATGGTGAGCAGAGAATCCGGCCGGAGTAGCATGCTGAATTTCAGATGTAGCAACAATGCCAGTTGCACGACCAGTACATTTTGCGCCTTCTAATACGTTTGCGACCGGCCGTAACTTTTCTTCTTCTTTTATTGGCTGTAAGCTAGGCGAACTTACAATAGAAGGTAATATACCTACATATCCTGAATTCGATTTATTTCCAGTTGCTAAAGCTGTTGCTGCTGGCGCTGAGTCTGTAATAGCTGATTCCGCCGAAAACGTACGAACACCTCCTGTTACAATTTGATCTAACGTAAGCGGTGCCCCTTTATACCAGCGAGCCAATGTTGTCGCCGTTGAACTCGTTCCGTCCATAACCATCATAATTATATTTTTAGGCTGGTGTTCTACTTTTTTCACCTTAGCTTTGGCCGCATGATAATTCATCATACTTTCCGTACTTAATATGCTTACTATTATAGCTCCCACTAATAGTAACTTTTTCATCTTCACACCATAATTCAACATGATTGTTCCTCCATAAACTTTGCATTCATTTCAATACACCTTATTTCCTTTTCCATACCAAAACCTACATATGTTTTATTAGTTCCCAATTCTCATAAAGCTAACAATAGTTACTTTCTCTTTCTTTAATTAAATATCGATATGTATCATTTATCTTATAAAAAAGATTTAACATCCTTTTCATTAATTACTTGTTTAACAATAAATCCTCGATTAAAAGAAATAAAAATTTATTGTTAAACAATAAATTTCATGTTAAATTAATAAGATATTAAATAAATGAGGTGCTTTTTATGAAACAAGGATCCACACTCTTTTTAAAGACCGTTGTAATTCTAATCGGAATCCCCGTTCTTGCTATGTGCATTTTTTTAGTCCCTAAAATAGGAAATTTTGCCGCAGAATTATATCCAGATATTGCATATATTAAATATCTTGTATTTATCAATTTATACGCAACAGCACTACCTTATTACTTCGCACTGTACCAAACATTTAAGCTTTTAAACTATATTGATAAAAATAACGCATTCTCAGAGCTATCTGTTCAAGCTTTAAAAAATATTAAGTACAGCGCATTGGCAATTAGTGTATTATATGTATTAGGTATGCCACTTTTTTATCTCGTGGCAGAGAGAGATGATGCCCCTGGCATTATTATTATCGGAATGATTATGATTTTTTCTTCAATGGTAATCGCGGTCTTTGCTGCCGTTCTCCAAAGACTATTAAAAGATGCTATAGATATAAAATCAGAAAATGATTTAACGGTCTGAGGTGAATAATATGGCAATTATTATTAATATTGATGTAATGTTAGCAAAAAGAAAAATGAGTGTAACAGAACTTTCGGAGAAGGTTGGAATTACAATGGCTAACCTTTCTATCTTGAAAAATGGAAAAGCAAAAGCAGTCCGTTTTTCAACTTTAGAAGCAATATGTAAAGCATTAGAATGCCAACCGGGGGATATTTTAGAATATCAACCTGAAGATACCGAGTAAAAAGAGTCCTTCATATGAGTAATGGGTTCAGTGTAGGAAGAGAAAAATGCTAATAACCATTAGGAATAACAAACTAAAACGCTCAGAAGATATTCAGAGCGTTTTTATTTCCTTCTTCAACTAAAGCACCAGTTAGTGTAAAAAGCTATTTCACCATTTGTATGGCTAACTTATCTTTTAACATTGACCTATATGAGTCAATTTCATATTTTGTATTATTGATTTTTTCTTTTTTCATTTTTAACATATCGAATATTTCTAATTCTAAATTCCTTCTAGCTTCAAGAACTTTTATCGCTCCTTCTACACCTGAATGGTTATGTTCTTTCCCATAGCCTTGGTTAGTGTAATAGTCAATAATTCCTGTGGACCATTCTGGAGTTCTTTCTTTTAACGCCTTCCTAAATGAAAATTCAAGATTATCTTGTTCTATATACAATAACATTGGATTTAAATTCTCTATGATTTTTGCAACTTTCATTACATAATTTATTATTTTTTCTTGTTGTTCACCATATTTAATCATCCCAATAGTTAATGGATTTTGTATGAAACAACATTCAAAGATATAAACCTTATTGTCTTCTAGAGCGGTTTCAGCAAAGTCATTCCATTTGTCAGCAATTAATTCAACATTTTTATCGAATGGTAATTCGTATATATCATTTTTTAAAATAATGTTAAATAATTCGTCCGAAAACTGGTCACCAAACTCATTTTTTATCTTTCTGTATGGTAATAAATAATTGCTTCCTTTTTTTAGAACTTTCTTAAGGAGCACTTCTTTAAAATCCCCACTGTTAGATAATAATCTATCGAACTCAAATTTATTAAAACAAGATACACCATCATAGTCGGCTGGGTGGTTCAAATTTCCTTCTAAAAATAGTTCAACCTCAATTTTATTTTGGCTTAGAATTTCATTTATTAGCTTTGCAGTGGTTGATTTTCCAAATCCAGGTAACCCTTCTACTATTATTAGTTTTGTATTCATAGTTATAAATGCCTTCCTTCAAAGTATTTAACTAAGATTAAAAAAATCACTTACTCCACTGCAATCACCCCTTCAAAATATGATATTTACCATTTCCTTTGAAAAAACCTTCTTAAAGTAACCTGACTGTTAGTTTAAGAACATTTTTTCATAATCTCTACAACTATTTTAACATAAATTTTCCATTTATCTTTTTATTTAGAACACTATTTAACTATATAAAAGTGCTTAAACACTATAATAACAATAAAAAAAGGGTGCTAAATCATATGTGATTTACATCCCTAATTTGTGTGTTATTTTATATTTTCTCTCCCGTAACTGAACCCGATATCATACGAGAAGGACTCTTTTTATTACACATTACGGCGCAAAACTAATTTGACCAGTAAACAATAGGATAATTGCTATGATCCAAAATATAAAAAATGATGAGGACAGTATTAATGAAAGAATAGCAATTCCCTTCTTCTCTGTTCTTTTCGTCATTGTGATTATTGAAAGCATGATACCTACACCTGTCAGGGCAATTGTAATATAATCCCCAACTATATTACCTGCATTGGCTATCCTTGTTGGCGTTATAAAAACGAATAGAAAACACAAAATGCCGATGAGTAAAGATGCATAGCTTATTATACTGTACTTCTTTTTAGGAACTATTTCAGTTTTCATACTAACCCCACCCCTTCTATATAGCTATGAGTTCATATTAACATGAATAACCATAATTTAGTTAAAATAAACTGGCCACTTCCTTAATAAAGATGGACGATTATCCTTTAATCTCTAGTAATTATTATATACAGAAAATAAAGTGAAACTTTAATCAGTGGAGGTTTTGTTCACCCTCCACTGATTATTAGTTGAAGCAATCAGGCTGCCCGTTAATGCGGAATAAAATGAAAGAGTTCTAAAAAATAAAGACTGTACCTTTAAAATAAAAGATTCAGTCTTTATTAATAACTTCTTTTATAAAGAAAACTCTCTATCACTCACTACCTTAAAAACTCCGAGTAATGTGATAAAGAATAATCCGCTACATCACAATTACCTTGAAACATACATGTTGAAATACCTAATTCTTTTGCAGGTAATAAATCTAATTCTCTATCTCCAATAGCTAAATCAATATTATGCTTTTTATGTAAATGATTATAAGCTAAAGAGTTGGGCTTTCGGGGAAAGCCATCGTCAATTGTAACCATATCTACAAAGTATTTTTCCCAGCCGTAATATTTTAAAATGTCCATAACTCCTGCCCTATGTTTATGGGTCATAATCACATTTTTATCTGCAAATTTCAAAACCTCTTCGACACCTGCAAAAGGTTTCATATCTTTTGGCGTGAATTTTCCCTTCAAAACTTTAATCTTTTCTTCCTGCTCGCATGAAATATTATAATACTGAATTGCATGAGAGTATGATATTTTTAAGTTGTTGTATATTTCTTGTTTTTCTACTAAGTCACCTAATATTTCAGAAAGCATCATTGTATATGCAGGATACGTATCAAATAACGTCCCATCAAAATCCCATAAAATATTCATTCTATTCACCTTCTATTTTCAAATCATTGGATGACTAAATCCGCCCTATCCCTCGGCAATTCCGTTTCTAAGTAATAATCCTCTGCTTTCCAATACCTGTTTTCAAATTTTGAAAGGTTTTTCTGTGTCTCCTCACTCTCACGTAGAAACCTTGTCTCTCTTGGACAGTCCAAATAGACCATATAATGAAAGAAATCTCTCCATTCTTTTCGCTGCAGAAAAACTCCTTCAATAACAATTACCCCTACAATAGGAATCTGTACTTTTTCCATTTCACATATATCTGTTTCTTCATGAAAGAAAGGTAATTTCAATTTTGTTTCATGTTGTAGCTTTTGAAAAAATTTCTGCCTTAGCCATTCAATGTCCCATTGTAAATAATAATACTCGTACCATTCTTCATATCCAGTATGATATCGTTTATTACGCTCCACTATGTGATCATCAATATGGAAAATATGAAACGGAATGCCTTCTTGTTTCATATTTTCTTTTAAATTGGCTACGAATGTTGTTTTTCCAGATCGACTTAAACCATCTATACCTAAAATGAATCTATTTTCCCTATGCTTCTTCATAATCGTTATAAGTTCGTTTGTACTCATTACTTCTTCCACTCTTCTTTTAATAAAGAATATAAAATAGTATCATGAGCAACTCCATTTTGAATCATATGTTTTCGAAGTAATCCTTCTTCTTGAAATCCTGCTTTACTTAATAATTTTTGAGAAGCTTTATTTTCTACATATACAACAGCAGCAACTCTAATAAGTTGCAATGTTTCAAACCCGTAAGTTAAAATTGCCTGTAACGCTTCCGTTGCATACCCTTGTCCCCAATATGTATCGTCTAATTCATAACCAATTTCAGCTCGTTTATGATGATTATTAATTAAATGAAATCCGCACGTTCCGATTAATTGGCCCGTCCCTTTTTTCTCGATTCCCCAGCGAAATACACTGCCCTCTTCATAACGATTTTTAAACGTTTGAATCGTTGTTTTCGCTTGCTCAATATTTTCAAAAGAATCCATTCCGAAATAACGTATAACTGATTCTTTCGAGAAATATTGGAACAGCGTTTCTGCATCTAATAGTGTAAGTTCTCTTAGTCGTAAACGTTCTGTTTCTAGTTTCGGAAATCCCATCTCTCTTTCTCCCTCTATTCTAATGAACTGCAAATTTCAATATAATTTCCATCTGGATCAGCAATGTAGGCAATTGTTTGTCCCCACGGTTTTACAATAGGTTCAACTAAAATCTTGATTCCTTGTTCTCTAAATTGCTCAATCGTTTCTTGTACATTCTCAACAACGAATCCTAATTCGAAATGAGAAGACTGTAATTCACCTTCTGTAAGCGGTAGTCCTGTTAATTCTTTCACATCTTGCCGCGTATTCATCGCTAAAATGGTAGTTCCAGTATTAAATTCAATATATGTTCCGTGCTCTGCTTTTATAGGTAACTGTAAAATATCTTTATAGAACCTTAAACATGCCTCAAACTTTTCTACATATAAAATGATGTACTTCATTTTCAAATTCATTTTACATCCCCCTTTATATCCATCCCTAAAATTTCGACAAATGTCTCATAAAAACCTTGTTTCTTATAGTAACGAGCACAAAAAAATGAGGCCGATTTCTCGGCCCCCCAGCTTATTGGCATAAAACAGGAGATTTGGTTTGGACATAACCAGTTCGTACTTTTATTATATTTTATTTTTTCTGAATTTTAAATACATTAAACACCTATTTATATTGAGAAAGTTTTTTGCTTGCATAAAATTAAAGATTTTAAGAAATGATACAAATGGAGGTGTATACATATGGAACCAATGCTATGTCCAAGTTGTAAAACAAACCGTACCCGCTTTAATATTCTTGAGCAACAAGTAAAACCAGTCAAATTAAATCCACAAACTGGTCAAGTAGAAGAAGAATACACAAATGAAACGATGAATGCTTTTCATATGGCCTATCAAGGACCTACATACCGTGTCCAATGCGCTGTATGTGGGCTTGTTGAAAACCCAGAACAATTTATTAAACCTGCTCAAAATCAGTCTTTCTAATAAAAACATGATTATCCCTTATAGAAATAGATTTTTCTATAAGGGATTTTTTCGTTTAATAAGTTAATTAAAAATGGATTTCTTCCTTATTATATGTTAAACTTCGCACTATTTTGCTAATATTCAAAAAAGGGCAATACATCAAGTAATATTAATATTTAGGATTTCGGATCATTTTAACTAGTGGTTTATTATTAAGAATCATTTCTTATTCATTTATGATTTTTATTTGGTTATAAGATTTTAATACTTAACTAGTAGTTCTACACCTTAATTGCATAGTTTTTATTATGTAAAAAAGAGTGAGCAAATTACGTTTATATAGAAACAAAAGAAGTTGATCTCGGTTTTCCCTCTCATCAACTTCTTTTAAACTCCACTCTTTATTATAATATTTCACTTTTTAATTTTTTGATTTTCCAAGAGAGTCTTATAAAAAAGTACATCCACATACAACCTGAAAGACCTGTCGTAACTTTCGCCCACATTGGCAATCTTGATTCCATCGGGCTTAAAAATAGGTTATACATTGATGGTAATATACTTGCTGATATAATAACAAGGAATAGCAATAATTCATTTAGTTTTTGTATCCTCGTCTCTTTTTCTGAGTAAATATCAGGCAATTCATTAACCTCTTCTACCTCTTTACAAAAATAATTCCATCTTGTGAAACTTGTTACGCGTTTCCAACCTGACATTTCGTATATTTCGAAATACTCTTGTTGTTGTTCTTTCGAATCTCTATAAACCAATCTAAAATCAGCTTTGTATATTACATCTTTTGGCTCAGTTTTCTGAAACGTATACATTAAATTATATTTTTGTAATGCCCAACCTTGCTGATGCATCTTTCGTAAAAAAGCTTCTTCTTTTTCTAAATTCCATGCCGTAAAAAATTTAAATACCCTTTTTGTCTCCATCTTCCATTCACTCCCCTAATATACTATTTCCATTCCTTACAGATCTCTGCAATCTGTTATATTCTAGCTCTAACACTTCTCTCCCAAACGCCGTTAACTCATAGCACTTCTTTCTATCTGTAGAGGCAACTTCAACAATTAATTTTTCTTTAAGTAATTTCGTCGTATTCCCGTATAAAGTACCAGGACCGAGCTTTACTTCCCCATTTGTCATCTCTTCTACCATTTGCATAATTCCATATCCGTGCATTGGTTTCACTAGTGATAACAATATGTAATATGTCGCCTCAGTTAACGGAATATATTTTTGCGCCTTCCCATTCATTATAACTACCTCCGATACATCGCCTTATGATATATCGACTTACGATACATCGTATATCGATATTGTATAATCATATTCCAAAATATGCAAGAGTAATTTAATAATTAAATATCCATTTCTTTGAATTAAAAAACCATACAAATTTTCTGAATAATTTGTTAAAATATAGAAATATTAGCTCTTTTATAATGAAAGGAATGGTACATATGATAAATAAATTGAAAGAAAACATCGGATCTGTGTTTGTTGGGAAAGAAAATGTTATTGATCTACTGCTCGTTTCACTTCTTGCTGATGGACATGCACTACTCGAAGACGTGCCTGGTACTGGGAAAACGTTACTGGCGAAAACCATTTCCAAAAGTATTGGTGGTAGTTTTTCTCGCGTTCAGTTCACCCCCGATGTACTTCCAAGTGATATAACAGGTATTGAATACTTCAACCCAAAAACAAGCGAATTCGAATTAAGAATTGGACCAGTTATGACAAACATTTTGCTGGCAGATGAAATTAACCGTGCAATGCCGAGAACGCAGTCGAGTTTGTTAGAAGCGATGGAAGAACGACAAGTGACGCTCGAAAAACAATCTACGCCTCTGCCGAAACCGTTCTTTGTTATTGCGACGCAAAACCCAATTGAATCACAAGGGACTTTCCCTCTTCCAGATGCACAGCTTGATCGCTTTTTAATGACGATTTCAATCGGTTATCCTACTCCTGAAGATGAGCTACAAATGATGCGACGTTTTCGGAACGATTTACCATTAGAAAGTGTCACATCTGTCATCTCATTAGAAGATATTTTAGAATCTCAAAAACGAGTAAAAGAAATATTTGTTTCGGAACCGTTAGAACATTACATTATTAAACTTGCTCATGCTACAAGAAATCATGATTATATCGCTAACGGTGTAAGCCCACGTGCCACATTAGCTTTAGTACGTGCTGTTCAAGCTTTAGCCTTTTTACATGGGAGAGAATATTGCACACCAGAAGATATACAATTGTTAGTTCCTTCTGTTTGGAATCACCGTATCGTCTTATCAATGGAAGGTGCCCTGCGTACGACAAAAAATGATATTATGAAAAGTATTTTAAAAGAAGTTGACGTACCTGTGGAGATTGAGCAAGCATGAATGGACAGCGTGTTGTAACTGTGCCTTTATTTTTTCAACTCCATATTATTCAACTAACCGTTCCAATCGCGTTACTTTTCACATTCTTTTTCCCGCAACGAATGCTTATGTTTCTCTTTTTCTTCTATTATATATTTGCGATTTTTATTTATAAATATGTCGCTTTCATAGAGAAGAAGTTTCAAATCATAAATGAGAAACAAACTACACGGCTTTTTCCTGAGGAATCTGGACAGTTTTTTATTCATTTAAAAAATGGAGCCAGCATACCGCTCGTTAATGGTGTTTGTTACTTTCATTTAAATTCGTCCCTTATACCGCATAAAGAGCAAGGCATTGAACAAATATCAAAAACATTATTCTCTTTCCCATTTTCACAACCTGCACATTCGGCACAAAAATGGGGTTTAACATTAACCGCAACGAAGCGTGGTGTGTTTCAAATTGAACAGTTTGAATGTGTATTAAAAGATCCATTTCATCTATTAACTGTACATTTACCTGTTTTTGATAAATTAAGGACTGAAATTATTGTGTATCCTTCTCCTAAAGAAGTAGCAGGTTTGCAAGAACTTCAGCAACTTTTGAATGGATTTTATCGAACGAATTTTTCTTTTTACAATGATGAAACATCTATTATCGGTGTAAAGCGATATGAGCGTGAGTCTTTCCGCTCTATTCATTGGAAGGCATCTGCTAAAATGCAACAATTACAAGCGAAGCAATATGAACCTGTAAAAAATTATAGTTGGACGATTTGTCTTTCTTTAGCTGCCGATCGTGGATTTGGTTGGAAAGATAATGTAGAAGAACTTATTTCATATGCAACATACATTTTCCAGTACACAACGAAGCACCAAATTCCGTTTGAATTGTTTATTAGTGTATTAGCAGAAGGCGGTGCATTACATGTACCGTTAAATGAAGGACAAACACAATATGCAAAAGCTTTAGAAGAATTAGCCCGTATTTCAGATGATAGTACGTTACTTCCGAAACAAGGATTCCTTCATTATGTAAAGAGAAAGAGAGAACGATCGTCTACAATGATATACATTGGTTTACAAAGAAATGAACTCCCTCTTCTCTCGCAGCCAACGTTTCTCATTACTAGTGAAGGGATGGTGGAACCAGTTGAAAACTTGGCTATATCACATTCATGATTTCATTCTGCTCCTCCTGCTTTCATTATTAACAGAAAGAGATGAACTAATTAGTATTGCAATATTTTTAACAACAGGCTATATTGGAGTATTTCTTATTCATAAATTTATGCAGAAAAAAACAACAGGATTTGTAATACTTTTAGTTCTTCAAATCGTTCTTTTCTCTTTATTTTTACCTTTTTCTCTTTTTGGCACAATCATATTACCACTATTTTTCTTTATCGTACATGTGGTCGGACCTGGATATCCAGTTCAAAAATCTTTAGGTGGTATTGTATGGTTTGTCGTTTCAGCTATATTTTATGCACCCTTTCCACCGTTGTGGAAACTATTAATGTTAGCCTTGCATCTTATGATTACATTTTGGTTAACCGGGGCAAATCGCAAACAACAACTATTACGTTTTGCTTCTATCATTACGATTGGCTTAATGAGTATATTAATTGTTCAAGTATTTCCTTTCATTCGACTTATTTTTGGTTTTATAACGGAAGTAGTCGCATTAGGCGTCGGCTATGCTTTAATGCCATTAATTAAAGCAGCGGAATTAAAAGATACTGAAGATGTTTGGGCAAATAAAGGACATCTCTTAAAACCCAAAATTGAAGACGGAAAAAAATTTCCTGATTTTGATCCAATACTCATAAATAGCGCTACAATAATAGTCTGTACAGCTATCGCTATTTACGTCGTTTGGAAAATAGTAAAAAAACGAAAACATTTAAGTTTACCAAATATGCCCGCCTTCGAATCTACTATCATTACTGATAAAGAAGGAATGAGCCAAAATCGTTTTAAACGAAATAAACCGCCGCATAACGAAATTCGGAAGGAAATTTTCAAGCTAGAGAGTAAGTTAACCCCTCCTTTAAATAGAAAACGGGGAGAAACTGTTGAGGCTTGGCTAGAAAGAATAAATGATAAAGAAGATGTAAATATTCAAAGTGATATTATTATAGATGCTTATAACACGGTGCGTTATTCAAATGGTAAAAGCATTGTACTTCTGCATGAATTTAAGGAAGAGGTTCATAAGCTTTATGCCTATCAGAAAAGTTTGAAGAAACGAAAGAAATAACGTAACAAAAAGACTCCTATATTCATAGGAGTCTTTTTATACTTCTACGTTGCTTTTTAAATGGAAGCATTCTTCCCTGCTTCAATTTCTAATGACTCTTCATGCCACCAAAGTGTTTCTTCAGGGTCTTCTTTAGCGATTAGGTGTGCTTCTTTTTTCGTTTCTACTGTAGGATATGAACCTTTTAGCGCACGCCCTGAAGTCGTAACGAATAGTACACTAAATACAACTAATCCAATAATACTTACACCTGCTAAATAAAATGCCGGTGCGAGCGGGTTACCAGTTGCATGAACTAAGTATGAACATACGAGCGGTGTTGTTCCACCGAATATCGATACAGAAATATTAAATGAGATCGAAAGTGCTCGATAACGTACATCAGTGAAAAAGAGTGATGGTAATAATGAAGGTAATGTTCCTTCATATACACTTAAGAAGAAACCTAGTACGAAAATACCTGCAAATATAGCTGCAATATGTCCGTTACCTATTAGTAAAAATGCTGGAATTGCAAATACAGTTAAACCAAGTAAACCAATTTGCACAACGCGTTTATTACCAATTTTATCACTTAATTTACCGAAATATAGTGCTAGTGGAATCATAAGTGCCATCGTAATAGAAATAATTAATAAGCCTGTTGTTTCTTCGACTTTAAGTACTTGAGTTAGATAAGAAGGAATATACGAAAGAATCATATAATTTGTAATATTAAAGAAGGCGACAATTACTGTGCTTAATAAGAAGTCTTTTTTGTGATATTTAATAATATCCATAAATGAAAATTGTTCATTGTCTTCAGATTCCTCTTGTGCTTTTTCCATCTCTTCAAAGATTGGAGATTCATCTAGATGACGGCGTAAGTATAAACCGACCAAACCAATTGGTGCAGCTATTAAGAACGGAATACGCCATCCCCAGCTGAGCATTTGCTCATCTGTTAACAATAACGTCAAAATGGTAACAATTACCGATGCAGCAATGTAACCTGAGAGTGTTCCAATTTCAAGACCACTACCGAGTATACCACGCTTTTTATCTGGAGAAGATTCTGCGATATAAACCATTGCTCCTGAATATTCGCCGCCTGTAGAGAAGCCTTGAATCATTCGGGCAACTAAAAGTAGTATTGGTGCCCATACACCAATTTGTTCATAGGTTGGTAGTAATGCGATGAATAATGTAGAAAGTGCCATTAAAATAATAGTAGTACTTAACACGATTTTTCGGCCGTACTTATCTCCTATTCTACCAAAGAATACACCTCCGATTGGTCGAACGAGAAAGGCTGCTGCAAATGTACCGAATGTAAGTACAAGTTGCAATCCACTATTATCAACACCTGAGAAGAATAATTGACTTAAAATTACCGCTAAATACGCGTATAATCCGAAGTCAAACCACTCCATTGCGTTCCCTATACCAGTAGCAATTACTGCTTTCCTGGCTTGTTTAGGATTGACAATATTAACGTCTTGAGGTTCAAAATTTAAATCATTATTTTGTTGCATATAATAAAACAGCTCCTTATTTAATTT
This sequence comes from Bacillus sp. HMSC036E02, assembly GCF_001836235.1. NCBI lineage: Bacteria > Bacillati > Bacillota > Bacilli > Caryophanales > Bacillaceae > Bacillus > Bacillus sp. HMSC036E02. The sequence continues at coordinate 48,304 of NZ_KV827802.1, forward strand.
AACTTCTTTAAGCACACCTTCTCTTATTGAATAAAATTAATTCGAAGCACTTAAGGAAAAACAACGTCTCCTTATCTGTTATTATTATTTCACATAATTAATTATTTGTCCAATTAAATGCTCTTTTTATATAAAATTAAACCCTGTTTAACTTGTTATAAAATGACGTTTAGCTTATATAATATATACCTTTACACTACAAATGAAACTTTCATTTATTTATATTTATAACGTTTCTATAATTGCTTCCTCTAACTTAGAAATCAGTAACTTTTACTTAAGATTTGCATATATTTAAAAAGTGAACTCATTAACTCGAATTCTGTTTTATTACATTTAACTATAATATTATTATAGTTTTAAAGGAGGCTCTTTTATGTTGGAAATAATACTTTTACTTACTACTGTTTCTTTTCTCTTCATTATTTCTGGATTTTTCATTACCTTAAAACAATATAAAGAAATAAAAAATATAAAGACTATATTAACTACAAAAAAAGAAAATGAGAAAACTTCATCCGAAAACTCAATCCCTATGCAATTAGACCTTAGCGTTCTCAATAATTTACTCGTGTCTGGAATAAATAAAGGTTCCAATTCAAGTAATGAAAATTCTAAGTCTGATAAAACTAAATAGTCGTTACGTATATAATAAAATATATATCTCCTATTTTATCTAACCTTATTAATAACTACCTCTGATTAAAAAGGAGACTACTTATGTGTAAAAATCCGATTTCTATTATTATTCGTATACAGCATAACATAAAAGTTTTACCTGAAATTTTGAAAGCCTGTGAACAACTACAGCCTTTAGAAATTATCCTTACTATTAACGGATGTATCGATGATTCCATTGATATTGCACAATCTTACAATTGTAAAATTATCACATTAGAAGAACCGACAGAATCAAATAATTGTTATGTAATTGGTGCCAAAAAAGCAAAAGGTAAGTACCTCTTATTTTTAGATGCAAATTACAATATCCCCCCTTCCTTACTTAAACAATTTCTTCAACCATTACTAGATAAATCAGCTGACTTAGTATTAAACAATTTAGATGATTTTTTTTATCAAAAGCAAAAGCCAACTATAGAAATGATTTGGCAGCAAGTTACGAATCATTTCTTTCATCGTCCAGATTTACATGTTAACTCACTATTATTTCCTCCCTACGCGGTAACAAAGGAAATTCTTGAAGCAATTACTCCAGAAAGTTTATTAAATCCGATATTAGCACAAATGAAAATTATTAAAAATAATTTTCGCATTAGCAATCATTTTAAAATTTCTATACCGCAAATTCCCTCCTTCCCCTCAAAACAACTCATTCGTTATCACCTAGAAGCAATTGAAAATTGGGTAAATATATTACAAGATTCAAGAGGAAACTATACTGATAATAATCGAAGGCGGGATATTATTTTAGAACTTCAAAACGGCGAACAAAGAGCTATATCCAAAATAATTACAGGTAAAGAGTTTTATTCAAATACTTATGGAAATAAACAATTATCCATCATTATCCCTGTTCAAAATGAAGAAAAAACGATAGAATCTATCATTTTTGAGGTGCAGAAATTAAAACCTTTAGAAATCATCATTATTGTTAATGGATCAACAGATAAAACAGAGGAATTGGCGAAGAATTGCGGTGCAACAGTTATTACTTACAAAGAAGCACTCGGCATTGATACCGGACGTGCCGTTGGTGCATATTTTGCAAAAGGTGATATATTATTATTTATTGATGGTGATTTCTTAATTCCTAGTTCTGATTTATTACCATTTGTACAATCTGTTCAAAATGGAACCGATTTAGCTTTAAATAAATTAGAGCACTACTACATGTATCGTGTTCCTTATACTATCGTAACTGCATGTAAGCATGTTGTTAATTTAGCATGTAATCGAAAAGATTTAGGTATGGGCTCCACAACTGCTGTCCCTCATGCTTTTAGTCGAAAATGCATTGATACAATTGGGTTTGCTTCTCTTCTTTCACCAACCTTAAGTCAAGTTAAAACAATTTTAGCAGGATTGCATGTACAAAATGTTCATTCTATCGACGTTGACAAGATAAATCGAGTTCGACCAGAAAAACACTTCTCGCAGGAAGGCTACCTTTCATTAGCAACGCAACAAATCATTGGTGATCATATAGAAGCAATTTCTTACCTCATCGAACAAAAAAGAAACACTGAATGCTTTTAATTGTATATTCTTACCACCAAATAATATATGAATTTATTTTAAATATATAGCAAAATAAAAAAGATGGTTGTAACCATCTTTTTTATTTTCACATTAGATCAAAAGAAAAGTAGCAGGCAGGCTTTTCATTTCTGTATCTTTCTTAAGAAGTTTGAAAATAGAGGCTTGTTAATGAAGAGTCAACACTTAAATCATCTTTTAGTGCAATTGAGAAACATGCAACTAATGGTAAAGTAATAACAATTGATCCACTAGGACTAATTACAATAGTAGGACTTGTCCCACATGTGCCTCCACAATCGACTACTGCATCAATTCCACTACCAGGGGTAATTGTAATTTTAAGACACACATCTAAACAAACATTATTCGTAGTACATGCCATAACTCTCCCTCCTTTCTTTTAACAATATATGCAGTTAATCAAATTCGGACACGACTCTCTTACTAAGTCTTGTAAATTAGATGCTATTTTACTATTCGTTTTATAGGCAATTAACGTTTTATTAAACTATCTAAATCAACTAAAAAACTCAAATCATCCTTTACTGAAATAGAAACACATATAATAAACGGTATTACATTAAAATTAGATAAACATTCATCATTGCACCTTACGAATATTTCTGCCCCACCATTTGGATTGACTTTAGTTTCTAAAGAAATATTAAAACAACTTTTATTGATGCAAGACAAAATATTCCCTTCTTTCTTATATCTAATGTCTATTTATCCAAAAATAAAAATACAACTTTATTTACCCTTTACCTTCCATACTTAAAATAAAAAAGATAAAAGCTTCTTCATATATAAAGAAGCCTTTACCTTTTAGTTACTTGTTCATTTACTATCAGTCAGTGAAACATGCTCTTCACTTGTACCTGAGCTAAAAATAATAAAAATTTTTGATTTTAGTTTCATTGCAATACTAAATATCGTCAAGTTGCATAAATGAAATGTTTAAGTTACTCATTCAATAGACAAATTTACCTTTTAAAATAAATCTTTAAAATCCTTATTCTTCAATAAATATGAAAGTCCTTCTAAATGATCCCCAGCAATTCTCAATACAGCTGGTGGATGTCCTATCGTCGCAAAATGCTCTTGTGGCCGAATACGATTTGGTTTCATTACATCTACAAAATGGACACATCCGACTTTATACCCTTCTAATATTGCCTTTACTTGTGCAACACACGCTGTGTGAAGAGTGTCCCAGCCAATTCCCTCTAAACATTTTCTACTAATAGCATGGGGAACAGCAATTGTAGATCCTACCCCTAAATCTTTACGGTTACAAGCAATATTCAAAATATATTTATATAAACTTACAATATATAGAGGAAATCTAAGATTTAAATTTAAATCATTTAAAACCATATCAACACCATCCGCAACAGCTTGCGTTAACGGATGAAGATCTTTTGCTGGAATAGCAAAATCAGCATCAATAAAGAGAAGTATATCCCCTGTGGCTTCTTGTGCACCAATTGCCCGTCCTACATCATGCCCTAATCTTTCTTCATAAACAATTACTGTTGCCCCTGATTGCTTAGCGATTACTTCTGTCTGATCTGTTGACCCATTAATGACAACAATTATTTCTTTCGGTTCAATTTTTCTTGCCTCAAGAATAACTTCTTTAATCGTTGCTTCTTCATTTTGTGCTGGTATAATAATTGATAACTGTTTTCCATTATAAATTGATGAATTCATTCCCCATCCTTTATGGAAACGTGAATAATTCTTTTGTTTTTTTAACTGCTCTATAATTTCTCTTTTTCTTCCTCCATCTGTATAGTTACCTCTATCATCTTTTCGTTGTAACCAACTCTCCAAAGCTTTTATATTTTCTTTAATCTCATATACTTCTAATTTAGTTAATTCATTTTTATAGAAAGAGGTTTCGTTTGCGGGCATATTATTCAAGGAGGTGTTAGTGATGGCTGACGAGGATTGTAGTCGCCACCCTTTCTCAATAAGAGTGACTTGGGACAGAATAGGGTTCTGCAAGATATCATATCCAATGTCTTCAATTGCTTTTTTAGTAATAGCATATGGCATAGATAACATCGAATCATATTTTAAATCCATACGCCCCAATACATCGTTTACTATTTTTCTATACACCATAGCAATACTTGGCCATTCTACTCTCATCTTTTCAAAACATACGGAGTCTATGTTATTTAAGATTACATCCTGTTCCTTTTTCAGTATCGGTTCTATAAATCGCTCTAATTCTACCGAAAAAATAACATCTTCCCCATCTAAAAATAAGACTACATCACCATTGGCGATTTTTGCCCCATGAACTGGTGCTTTCCGTTTACTTTTCTCCTCAATCACAACAACGTTACTTTCAACAAATGTTGGTATAGATTGTATCGCACTCATTCTATCATCAGCTACAATAATAATTTCTATTGGTTTTATATGCTGCACTTTATTTAAAATTTGATTCAATTTTGATTTTTCTTCTCCTAAAACTATAACGACTGATAGGTCCACTTCTTTTTGTTCTTCTTTTACAGTCTGATTAGGTTTTACTTTTTTTATATATTCAATTGTTTCACTCTTCCCTACAGCTGCATGTCCTGCTTTTTTATCAAAATATAAGTCAATTATAATTTGATTTACTTCCGTGTCTTTATCAAGTTGCTCTAATTCGGAAATAAATGGTAGCAAATGATTTTGCACATCAAATTCACACGCGAAATTTTGCAAAAAATAAATATTCGGTACATATTTAATGTGATTAAAAAATTTCACAACATTAATTCTTTCGCCAAATTTCTCCTCAACTTCTTCTCTTGATAAATTTGGATAAGACAAATCGAAAACTAGATTTATTGGTACAGGTATCCATTTTAATAAATTTGTTTGAGGATTATTAATTAAAGCTGTGGAGCCCTTAACGAATCCAGCTAAAATTAAAGACATAAATCCTCCCCCGGAACTGCCATAAAACAACACATTTTTCGAATCAACTTTTAACTTTACAAATACTATTTCTAAAATATTTGCTATATCTTGTAAATAAAATCTATTTAACTCTCCCTGTCCCCAGCCTAAAGATAATTTTCCAAGATATAACGTAGGGTCATTATAATATATAACAGTATCTTCAAATTCATCCATCCAAGAATGTCGATGAAAAATAGGTGGACCAATTGGCTGTTCTTGAAACCCACCTGCTCCGGATCCAAAAACAATAGTGTTAGAAGCATCGGGCTTAATACGAATTAAAAATTCATACGTTACTTTATCCCAATCAACCTTGAGTATAAATGGTTCTGTAATTTGAAAATCCATTTGCCATAATTGTTCATATGAAATGTTAATTTTTTTGTACTGGTCTAACAGTTTAATCACCCTTTCCATCTATTTCAAGATGTTCTATTAAGTAAGAGAGAGCTTCAACGTGATCACCAATTATTCTTAATACTGCTGGAGGATGTCCATTGTGACTTACATTCTCCATTAAACGAATTCTATTCGGTTTTACAACATCAACGTAATGTACACATTCTACTCTATACCCTTGTAATATAGCTTTTACTTGTGCAAGACTAGGGCATAGTAAGCTTTCCCAGCCTATTGCATCTAAACATGATCTACTCATAGCATGTGGAATTGCTACTAATGAGCCATTGCTTAATTCTGGACGATTATATGCTAAATTAAGCATATATTTTACGACGTCTACAACATAAAACGGAGGATGTAACATCGGATTCAAATCATTTAATGCTATGTCTACACCAGCTGAAACTGCTTTTGTAAAATGATGCAAATTACTTCCTGAAACACTAAAATCACCATCAATAAATAAAAGAATATCTCCTGTAGCTTCAAGCGCTCCAATAGCACGTCCAACATTATGACCAAGTCGTTCGTTATATTCAATAATAGTAACACCAAGTCTTTTAGCAATATTAGCCGTTTGATCTGTCGAACCATTTACAACGACAATTATTTCTAGTGGTTCTATTTTTCTCGCCTCAAGTATTACTTGTTCTATAGTCTCTTCTTCATTTTGTACTGGTATAATGACAGAAAGTTGTTTCCCGTTATAAATTGAAGAATGCATTCCCCAGCCTCGATGATACGAAGGATACTGCTTGCTTTCACCTAATCTTTGAATAATATCTCTTCTTTTTCCTGCATCAGTAAATCCTACTCTTCTTCCCTTTTTCTCTATCCATTTGGATATACCAATTAAATATTTTTCCACTTTCTCTTTTTCATTTTCTAATAATTCTTTTTTAAATAAATACCCTTCTTCTTCTAACATTTCATCTTTAGATAACGTTCTTATTGCATATTGATTGTTAATCCGCCAGCCTTGATTCACTATGTTCATATGAGCTAGAACGATATCTTCCATATAATTAAAGCCGATGTTTACCACTACTTCTTTCGTAAGTGCATATGGTAATGAAAGTATTGAATTGCTTTTTAAATCTGGTCGACTTAAAATTTCATTTAACATTTTTCTCCAAACAATATCCATATTCGGACATTTACCAACTTCTATAAATTTATCTATTTTGTTTAATACTACATCCGCCTGATTTGTAACAACTGGCTCAATAAAATTCTTCATTTCAGTTGAAGATAATAAAAAATTACTATCTAAAAATAACAATACATCTCCTTTTGCTGCCTTTACAGAAGCTTCATACCCATCATAATACGTACTATATTTATCCATCAAAACAATATGGCATTTATGTTTCTTTGCTATTTCATACAAATTACTTCTATCGTTAGGAACGAAAATTATAATTTCAAGAGGATTTAACTTCCATATAGATTGAATTGACTCTTCTAACATTTGCTCTCTTTCACTGTACAAAATAATAACCGTTAACGATTTCATTACACGCCCCCTTTACACATTATGTGACATAAAATATTAAGTATTACCATTTCCTATGAATTTGCTACTTTATTAACATATTCAAAAGTGAATTATACTGTGTAAAAACAACCGTCTATTTTTAAAAATATAAGTTCTGCACTTACCTCCTTTCTCTTATCATTGTTTGTTACAACTCTCACCATAAAAAACAAAAAAAGTCCTAATTTCTTTAGGACTTTTTTAAATAAATTTATCAATATTATTAATTTTATATACTACCTTTTTCCATGTTATACCGCGATCTTTTGTAGTAAATATTTCTTTTTTATTACACGCCCAACCTTTACGCCGATTAAAAAAATGCAAACAAAATACATTTTTTAATAATGGATTGCTTGATACTTTAATCCATTTTGCTCCTTTTTTTATTATTTGATACACACTCCCATTTTCACTATTTATAACCCAGCCATAATAGGAACTAAAAAACGAAACAGCCACTTTACTAGTATTTATTGTTTTATTTGAAATATGCCACGAATTCCCCTTATCAAATGAGTAATTCATTAAAAATACATCATCATTCATTTTAGTTGGTATTACTAATAAGTTATTTTTATAGATTGCTTTATAAGCCATAGCAGTCCCATTATTAATTCCTTCAAGACTTGGAATATCTTTTATAGGATGCCAACTTTCCCCACCATTTATTGTTTTAAATACCGTTGATGTTTCATAATGTTTTTGTAGTGAAATAAACCCAATTAGATCGTTTATAAATGTTATCCCTGAAATACTATCACTAATACTTATATTTTTTATCACTTTCCAAACTTTCCCTTTCGTTTTCAAATAGTATAAATTATGTTCAAATTTATTTGATGCAAGCTTTCTAGATAATACAATCCATATACTATCCATATTCGTAGCATGCAATTGTACTTGAACATCAGTCGATTTCTCCCAATCTTCTTCAACCGGTAAAATAAACTCACTCCACCTTTCTCCTCTATTAACTGTATAAAATATAGCTGGCAATAAATCGTCATTCTTTTTTGTTAAACCATATGCCCAAGAGCTTCGAGCGTTTATTGGATACCCACATAATACAATTGAATTAAGAGGATTGACAACATCCCATTCTACTCCTCCGTTTCGAGTATATAAGATAGCCTGCTTTTTATTTGTATATTGAATACTAGCCCAACCATATTTATCCGTTCTCATTTGTAAAGAAGTAAATTGAATATCATTATTTTCCAATATATCACCTCATTCTTATTATTTATATATTCGTATGCTATTATTTTCAAAACGTTCTATCATTAGTTATTTAAACCACCCGCTTTATCTACTATCTTTATACTTACTTTCCCTTTTCTTCACCACTCAAATATAACGAAATTCCTTCTATTTTTCCGTTATCATATACAAACGACTGTATTTTACAAAATTCAACTATAAAAAATGCACCCCAATTGTAAACTATCCCCAACAATTAGAGTGCACTTTATATAAAATATAGCTTTTAATTTTTAAGCACTTACTACAGTAGCAACCTTATCCATACAAGTAATAAATTGAGTAATAAATGTATCAATTTCTTCTTTTGTAATAATATACGGCGGAAGTAATCGAATAATATTCCCTTGTGTTACATCGACTAACATTCCTTTATTCATTAGCTCAACCTGTAATTTCTTCACATTTTCATTCGTATCATTCAGACTAATTCCAAACATCATGCCAGCATGACGTACTTCCTGAATATAATAAGAGTTTTCTTTCTGAATTTCTTGTAATTTATCATTTAAATATAGTGACGTTTCATACGCTTCGTGCATTAAACCATCTTCAATCAATGTGTTTAATACCGTTAACCCTAAAGCCGTTCCCATTGATGAATGAGCAAACGTTGTCCCGTGATCTCCTGGTGAAAATACATCACATAACTTTTTGCCTACAATAATTCCTCCTAGCGGTATCCCGCCTCCTGCTCCTTTACCAATTTGAATAATATCTGGTGTAATATTAAAATTTTGATAAGCAAATAGTTTTCCCGTTCTACCCATACCACTTTGAACTTCATCAACGACAAGAAGTACATTATATTTTTCACATAAATATTGAACACCATGTAAATATTCACTTGATAAAGGATAAATTCCTCCACTTCCTAAAACAGGCTCTAGCATAATCGCAATTGGTTTTTCTTTAATAATAGTCTCCTCTAATTGGTCTATATTTTCGCGCTCTACTTCATATACAGGAATCGATGTTTTAGGGAAATTTTGATATACACTTTCTTGTCTCGTAAAATGAAGTGCCCCTAACGTACGCCCATGGAAACTATTCTTCAGCACTACAATTCCTTCACGTTCTTCATTCGTATTAGCTCTATATTTATCAATTAATTTCAAAGTTGTTTCTGTCGCTTCCGTACCAGAGTTTGTAAAAAAGACCTTTCCGTTTTTTAATGAGCAATCCACTAATTTCTTTGCATATTCAATCGCAACTGGATTTAAAAAATGAAACGGCAGATGCAACGATTTTGTAACTTGTTCCATTGTCGTTTGTACAATTTTAGGATGATTGTATCCTAATACATTTACTCCTACGCCAGAAAATAAATCTAAATACTCTTTACCATCTACATCATATAGTTTACATCCTTCTCCTCTTTCCATTGCAACCTCTGTACGACAATATGTAGACATCATATATTCTTTATCTAATTGAAACCAATCCGACATGTTAAATTCCTCCTAGTTATTTTTCCTTTTTTAACATTCATTCTTTATATAATCGTTTATAAATTAAGTTTTAAGATTGAAATTTTAATAGTGGTTTTCTTCCACATTTTTTATTAAAACGTGTGCTTTCTCTTCCCGATATTCATTTTTCCATAATTTCTTCTATTTCAACAGGTCCACTACATATGTGTTTTTTTCATCTAGCGGTATGTTACTGCTTTGAACTTTGTATGTCATACATAATCGAGACTATAAAATCATATTTAGTAACAATAGACGAAATAAATTTGGAGGCTATATCGATGAATGAAAACTATGATAAACAGGGGCAATCTTTACTAGGGAATCACTTTAATAAAAAAGGCGAACGTAATGAACAAGCTACCCTTCACTCACAAACAGTTGGTTCACGTGGACCTGTTCTAGAGCAAGATAGTGTACTTCACGAGACGTTACAAGAATTTATTCATGAAAAAATTTTAGAAAGACCTGTTCATGTAAAAGGATTTGGTGCGTTCGGTTATTTTCAAACGATATATTCGATGTCTGAACATACTAAATTAAGTTTTTTACAAAATTCTAATGAGAAAGTTCCTGTTATGGTGCGATTTTCGTTAGCTGTTAGTACGAAAGGAACACCGGATACCGCTAGAAATGTACGCGGTTTTTCTACAAAATTTTATACAAAAGAAGGCATTTTTGACCTTTTATGTAATCACATTCCTGTTTTTTCTGTCCGTGATCCGATGCGTTTCCCTGAAACGATTCAAGCATTATTGCCTTCACCTAAAAATAACTTAATAGACCCTAATAGATTTTGGAGTTTTGTCGCTAAAGCACCTGAATCTATTCATTTTGTTGTCCGTTTATACTCTAATAATGGTACGGCCAAAAGTCTTCGCCACATTCCAGGACATAGTGTTAATACATATGTATGGAGAAATGCGGAAGGTAATCGAAAGTATGTAAAGTATCATTGGTACCCGTTTGAAGGTGTACAGTACATTACTAGTAAAGAAGCAATTAAACTAGCTGCCGAAAATCCTGATTATAGCGGGAAAGATTTATATGATGCTATTGAAAATGGTAAACCAGTGGAGTATGGTTTATACGTCCAGCTCATGGATCCGAAAGATGAAGCGCACCTTTCTTATGATCCTTTAGATGACACAAAAGTATGGGATGAACAGACGTATCCTCTCCTACCAGTCGGGAAAATGGTATTAAATAAAAATCCTGAAAATTTTATGGAACAAGTAGAAAAAGTCGCATTCTCTCCTTCTAATTTACTGGATGGTGCAGAACTATCAGATGATAAAATGCTGCAAGGGCGCGCTAACATTTACAGTGATTCACAAAGAAGAAGAATTGGTCCAGAATTTCGCAAATTAACGATTAACCAGCAGCAAGATTGGACACCTGCTAATCAAATTACAACCGGTGAAGGAAGGTACGTTGAAGGTAAACTTGAAAGAGCTTCTATAACGAAACAGGATGACTTTACACAAGCTGGTGAATTTTATACGAAGTTACAGCCAATAGAAAAAGAATATCTCGCTGAAAACTTAGCTAGTGATTTGAAAGTTATATCCGATGATATTAGGGAGATCGTTTTGGGGTATTTCAATCAAGTATCAACTGATTTGAAAACAAGCATTGAGACAAAAATGAAAGAGCATTAAGAAGATTAAAACATGCTTTACGAATGAGAATTCAGATGTATATTAATTATTTTCTTATCAAAATCCAATGAGGTTATTTAATTTAAAAATATAAAGCCAACATATCCCTGTTCTATAATTAGAACAGGGATATGTTGAATTAGTTTAATGTTTAACATTACATACTTTATTTCGCTAAAAAATGTAATAAGTAGCCTTTCAAAACAAACTATAGTAAACTATTTTACTTGTACCGTATAATTCCCTGTTCCACCACCATACTTATATACACTTAAGTAATATTTCCCTGGCTTTGCATTATAATTTCCAAGCAATTTGTTCCCATCACGTTTTGTTGCATAAGCTACATAATTATTTAAATCTGATTCAGAATATAATACCCAGTTCAATCCAAGATTTTGTTCGTTCGTAACCGAAATTTGTAAATCTTTTTGATCCTTTACATCAATAACAAATTTATCCCCCTGATCTTGATCGCTCAAGGTTCCTCTTAACAAAATATTCAAAGATAGTGGGTTTGCTGTTTCAAATGAATTATTTGGTTCTTTTTCTACAGCCGTACCTTCTTCCGTGTTCACTCCGCTAAACACAACATCATATTCAAATTGCCCAGCATTATTTACACGGTAATTTACAAAATAAGCAGTCAATGTTTTATATCCAGTCCACTCTTTTCCTGAAAGACGTTTCAACATATCATTTGTTGTTTCATTCATCACTTTCCAGTCCTCAACTTCTCCTTTAGCCGCACTTCCTGTATATGTCCCCTGTAGTGTAAATGTATTAAAGAATTGTGATTTATTCTTTGTTACTTTCACATCTTTTAATTTCGCTTCATTCGTAATATCTGAAGTAACGTCCGAAAGCGATTTTGGATCATGCTGAGTTAAATACTCATCTGATACTTGTGGAATTGTATACTTATCACGATTATCAATAAGCATTTGCATATAAGATTGATATTCTTCATTTAACTTATTATCTTTGCTTAATGTAGCACGGTATTCATCGTAACTTGAAACATCATTTGCGCGAATTAAATCATGTACTTTATCGAACATTTCTGGGCGCTTATTATACATATATGATTGCAGTGCAAACGAATAATTATAAAAATCCCACGTTCCATATTTCGCATTTAATGTTTGTGATGCTGTATAACGTTTTGCAGGATCATTAGATAACCCACCAATTATACTTTTTCGTGGTACTACACTATCTAATCGCGTTGCACCTGCAAAGAACTCTGCATTCCCTTCTTCAAACCATGTTAAACGTTCATTTTGATACATTTCCCCTTGGCCCCATAATCCCTGAACTTCGTACCTTCCCTGTAAGTAGTGCGTAAATTCATGGCGGAACAATTCTTCCAGACTATAAATACTTTGCTCTGGTGTACGTTCATATGTAAAGAAAGTCCCTGTCCCTTCAATATAAATCCCACCATTATTCGTTTCATATCCGTACAGTTGACGATTAAATTGATACTCATCTGGGCTATTATAAATAACCATCGTTAACACATCATCAGCATGTCCACTTTCAAGTGGTTTATCGCTACCAACTGTACGATAAAATTGAGAACGCACCTCTTTTGCCGCCCAGTATAGACGTTTAATTTTCTCTTCGCTAACTTTATCCCCAGCTTTAAAGACAATTGCACCATCATCAAACGTATACGTTTTCGGTAAATATTTCTTTTTCCCCTCTTCTCGAATTTGATCTAAATTTACAGTTTTGCCGTTCGCATCTATTCCTCCATAATTTGTAGTAATTTGTTCTGCCGCAACAAAGTATTGCTCTCCTAAATATGGATAAATTCGCATTGCATCTGTAACAACTTGTTGTCCTTTTGTGGGCGTGCTATGAAGCTTGCCCAATCGGCCAGCATAGTAAATTCCATTATTAATTAACCATCCGTTTTTATTTGTTACTGTACCAAGTAGTGCAAAACGATTTATTTCATTAATAAAGTTATCAATATTTCGAAACCACATCGTATCTTTTGGCTCTTTTCCAGTCGTGTACATATCCGTCTGAATATCAAAGTCAATTCCCTTCATCAACTCATATATAGCGTCTCCTTTTGTTCGGTCTTCAATGAAAGTTGCAAGATTATCGTTATATTGTTTAAAAATTTCACCTGCATATAAAACCGTTTCAACATCTGCTGATGCATTTCCAATTAATTTTCCATATGATGCAATTACTTTATTTTGTTCTGATGTACCAAGTTTGAAATTTGGATTTTTTGCAATTGTTTTTAAAGCTGGTAAACATTTATCATGGTAGCTACGCTCATTTAGTTTGCTTAATTCATCATGGTAAAAACCTAAATAAAACGCTGCACGTAGAGCTTCTACTAATGTTTCAATCCCTTTTGAATCATCTTGCGTATAAGCTTGTCCTTGTTCTGCTAGTTTATTAATAATTGCTTGCATTCGACTATCATCTTGATAGAATTTAAGACTATCACTATTAAACTGAAATAATTCCGGAATTTGATACCATTTAATTGTCACAAGAAGATCAGTTAATTGTTTGTTATTTAATTGATTTAACTCAGCCATTGAATACTTTTTTTCTTCAGCTAACGGTTTAATATTATCGGTTGGTGCTAGTGGACGCTGCGATAAATCCGCTAATTTTAACCGTTTTGTAAAAGATGCATTTTCTTGTACTTTTGAAGGGTGCGCCAATTCATTAACAGATTTCTGTATTCCTACCGGCTCCATTTGTAATACGTTCTTCACGTTTTTCTCTTTTGTCTCTGCTTGAATTTGCAAACCATTACATGTTATTGTCACTAGTCCAACACCAAGAATCCACTTAGAAATTTTCGAATATTTAACCATACCATTGCCCCCTAATTATTTAAATGAAAATTCAGAATTTTAAAATCAAAAAAACCACTTATTTGTATGTATTTACAGTTCCCCTATAAATACAACTATGATTAATAATGCAATAGTAGCTTGTTTTATACTATTACGAGTACAGATTCCTTACATACAATCTCCCTTCCTTACATGTAATACAAGCAAAAACCGTGCCAATCATATTTCTTATGAATAGCCAACATTCTTTTATAAATACTGTAGAATAAAATATACATAGGTGTTTCGGCAATGTATAAATCATTTGACACAAAATCTAATGTTAATGAAGAACAAATTCATTGAATGTTATAAATTCATTAGGCAGTAAATAATCCCCAATTATTAAATCTCTCAAAAAAAGGTAAATAAACATATTCCATAAAGCTAATATGTTTGTTTACCTTTTTCTATTTCAAATCAACAGCAAAATATCGTTGAATAAAAACAGCATGAATAAGTATTTTGTTATTCATTTCTCTTTTTCATATAATCTTTTTCACATTGCAACGGCTTAAATTTCACTTTTTTCCCTTTCTTCTTTTTCGTTTTTATAACGAGCCATTCCCCTTTTTCAACGTCTAGTTTTAGGCGTTTCATTACATTGATATTATCTTTTTCTTTATAAAGTAAAAATGCTTCTTGCGCCCTCACAAATAGGCTGGGCTGTTCGCTAAATCCACCACTGTCATAAATTTTAGTTAGCGAAGTATAATAAGAATCATTTTCCTTTCCACCATACATCAAATGAGCAGCCTCCAGATCTCTTTTACTTACTTCCCAAAAACTATGTTCATCAATATTTAAATTAAATGTGGATTTAATGTCCTGTATTATATTCTTCACATACTTTTCATCTCTAACTTTTCTTTCTTCGAGACAATCCGAAGATAACTCTGGTGCATCTGATTGGGAATGTACAACGTGTTGTATCGATACACACAGAATAAATACGCTTAAAATGTAAAATATTTTTTTCATATTTACATATCACCTCAAATGATTTAGATACTATATCATTTGAGGCTTACAATATTCTTATGCTAATAATAAGAAAGATCCTATAAAATAAAATTTTTATAGGATCTTTCTTTTTAATATTGCTTTATCAAATTCACGGGCGGGGCAACTACCTTACTACTTTTCACATCATATAATCCTATAGGTGTTACTCGTATAAAAGGCAAGTGCGTCGCAGAAAAGAATAAAATTGTAAATGCTGGATCATCATACGCGTAGCCACGCTCTTGTAGTAATTTCACCATCTGTTTCTCTTCCTGTATTAATTCTCTCATTTTTAAATTAGACATAATCCCGAGCAATGGTAATGCTATTTCGTGTAACACTTCATTGTTTTCTACTATGACCATTCCACCACCGAGCTCTTTTACTCTACGAAAAGCTGTAAGCATATCTTCTTTTCTTTTTCCGATAAGAATGATGTCACCTGTACCAGAATAAGAGCTAGCAAGCCCACCTAGTTCTTTTGCAAAACCTTTGACAGCTATATTCACTTGCCAACTGCCATCACGAGCAATCATCATAAGGAAACATTCATCATGATCTGTGGACAATTCATCACAGTCTATATTGATTTCACTAGTGTATGGTTTTGTAATAACGTTATTTAATAAGTGTATCCCCGTTTTATTAGAGAAAATCATATCCTCTTTTTCAATTGACCAATCTAATGATAATGGAGTTACTTTATGTTTACTCCAGTCTATATGTAATGCCTCATGTGTATTTACACCGTCACGCTTCACCCATTTCCCCTTTGCAAGGACACTAATTGGTACTGGGTTTTCTTTACTTTCTAAAATATTGATATTAGCAATTCTACCTGTCGCAATCGAACCATGTACATGTTCCATATTATAATAGCGAGCAATATTATAACTTGCCATATCGTATGCATCTATTACTGGCACTCCTTGTTTTATCGCGGTAGAAATCATAACGTTTGTCATTCCATTCTCATAAAACGAAGGATGTGAGCCGTCTGTCGTAAGAATAAATCTATCAAACTGCTTTACGCCTAGTTCCAACAATTCTTTCAGTAAAACTTCTAAATCTGGGCGGATTGAAGAATTTCTTAGGGAAACAGTGTAACCTTGCATAAGACGAGTGAAAGCTTCCTGCCCTGTCATCGCTTCATGATCACAATCTGTACCTAACAGTTTTAACTTCGCTAAAGTCGTTTCAGATGCACCTGGAAAATGTCCTTCTACTTTCTTCTGCAATCGCTTCGTTTCCTGCATCCAAGTTAACATTTCATCATCGCCATGTAATAGTTTTGGCCATGCTGTTAGCTCGCCGCCTTGAAGAACTGCTTTATGCTTAAGCCATTCTATTATTTCTTCACGATTAAATAAAGTTTCCCCGTTTTGCAATTCAGTCTGTCCATCAAAACGGCACCACCAATACATACTTGCTGGAATCTTTTCAAATTCATCTAATAAACGAAATGCTTCTTCACGTTGTAATGTGAAAAATAAAGTTAAATTATCATTAATAAAAGTTGTTGTCCCAAACTGCATCGCATGATTCGCTAAAGTTTCAGGATTATATAATTGATATGGATGTGCATGAGGTTCTATGTAACTTGGAACTACATACTTTCCATCACAATCAATGACTTCACATTCATGCAGTTGCACTGGCAGCTTTTCCCCTACATAAACAATCCGGTCATCATAGATCCAAATATTTGCTTGCATCCACTCGCGCATATAGGAATTTAAATAAGTTGCGTTCTTACATAAAATGTGCGGACTTCTTTTACCATCTATTACTTCAACATGCTCTCGTAATTGTTTATTACTCCATTTATAATGATTTTCTCCCATTGTATTCAACTCCAAATCAACTCATAATCATTTTGATTAAAACGAGAAATAATTAACTAACTAAAGTATTTTCCATTCATAACTCCCCTATTGGCGCCCCTATATCCTTTATTATATTTAATAATTTAAAAAACAACAATTTTCAGAACTATATACCTTTTTTATCCAAAATAAAAAGAATGTCATGTAACTGACATCCTTTTTATTTTTATCGTAAGCATTAAGATTGATTTTCACTTTGAAATACACTTGATGCCATATCATAAATGCAACTACTGTCCATAGTTGCGAACTTAAAAAAGCACCTCTTTTAAATATAACTATAACAAAATTCCATTCACTTTCTTTTCATCTATTTATTAAATTCAATTTGCATCATTTTATTAAACTGCGGAACAATATCGACCCCACCTATAGAGTTGAGACTGATAGCCAATGTATGTTTGCCTCCAATTACTCCCCCAGCAAAAGTTGTAAATCCAGGAATTCCTCCTCCATGCCCCCAAACTGAAACACCGTTTGGAAGTTTAGTCTCATAGATTCCAAGACCGTATGCGTCACCAACCCCTTTTCCTTCTATAGGAACTGTAGTAAGCATTTCTTTTAGCTCGCGTTCCTTCAGTAACTTACCACCGAGTAAAGATGAAAAGAACTTATTTAAATCATCCGCATTAGAAATCATATCTCCAGCTGCATTAGCTAAACTTGGATTATAATACGTAATATCTTTCAACTCGCCTGTTCCTTCCATTTTCACATATCCACGAGCATGATTCTTTCCTGGGATGACGGGTGAATTTCCTGGTAAAAACGTATTTGATAGGTCCAAAGGTTCAATAATTCGCTTTTCGATTTCTTCCGCATAACTATTTCCAGTTATTTTTTCAATAAGCATTCCTAGTATTACGTATCCTGTGTTTGAATACAACCAGTCTTTACCCGGCGAGAAATCTGGAGGCAGCGAAAGGCCTATTTTCACTATTTCTTCTGCTGTATACGTTTTTTTCGAATTCATTATGTCCGCGTCTTTTGACTTTAAATATTCAGCGATACCACTTGTATGATTCAAAAGTTGTCGTATCGTAATTTGATTACCATCATACCCATTTCCTTGCACGAGACCCGGTAGCCACTTTTCAATTGGATCGTCAAGTTGTAAGCGCTTTTCTCCTACTAATTGAAGAATAGTCGTGGCAGTAAACGACTTCGTCACACTGCCAATCCGAAAGCGATAATCCGAATTCACCGGTTTCTTTGTACTTAAGTCCGCCACGCCAGCAGTAAAACTACTAGTTTTTCCATTATTAGACGCCTTAGCTAATATTCCTACAGCACCAAGCTGTACTGTTTCCTGCATTACTTGTTTCCAGCCATTACGATTCTTTTGATCATGTACTTGTGACGAACTAGAAATATTTTGAGTTGACTCTGCAGTCACAGTAAAGCCAGGTGTGAATAGAGCAGTACCCGCTAATAAAACTGCAAAACTTGCTAACTTAATTGAATTACATTTTTTCATAAGGCTTTCTCTCCTCCATTAATATCGGATTGATTCAAGCTATACTTTCATCCTATATGATAAATCTCTCTTTTTTCTTATCCATTCCTTACGAAATACTTACGTTTAAATTTAAATACGGTAAACTGAGGAAGAGTTATGCATGCAAATAAAAAGAGAACATGTTTTTATTTTTTATGTAAACATGTTCTCTTAAACATTTAAAATTCTATATCAACTTTTCATCCTATTCTTTACACAACTAATTTATATTCCTTTTTACCAGCCCGCACTAGCATTCATACCATTTCCAATAATAGAAAGTAATAGCGGCCATAATACTGGTCCTAGTGTAAGAAATACATTTAGAAGTATGAGCATTCTATATCCAACGGTGAAATTGTGATTTTTACGATTAACAAATACTAAACTGATTAATGATATTATAGTTGTTAAAAATAATACTAACATTAGCAACCAATACCACACCATTAAACTAAGACTCCATGGTGTTAATAGCTCATGTATGATACAAAATGAGATTCCTAATACAGAAAAACTAAAACTAGTCACCGCTGTTTTTATAAGCCATTTATTTATTTTTTTATCGTATGTATTTTTACAATATAAATCTATTAAAGTATATAAAGATAAATATGCCATTAATACACCTATCCAAGACAATAACCAGTCTCCGTCCCCTTTGAATAATACGTACAGTAACCAACACATACCTACTGCTGAAAAAACAAAGGAAATAAGTATGCTTTTTAATACCGATTTCATTACATTTTCACACCCTTAAAAAATCAAAAATTAATTATAATTTATAAAAATTAAGTATAGGTTAACATGTAATGAAGTATAAGTAAATAAAGTTAATTTTGTTTATCTATTTAAATACGGTTTCATATAAGAAAATAATTCATGTTAATCAAATTTCCATATAAAAAAGAAAAGGTGAATATTTATGTATCCACCTTCCCATCTCCCTCTACCCACTTCATTATTTCTTCCACATCTAAATCCGTATACGTCTTTTCACCATAACGAACAGACTCATATAACGAGATAATATCCCTTGTTCTACAAATTCTTTTTAACCATTGTTGCATCGTTTCATAAGATCTTCTCTGTTCATGAAATGGTAATGTTCTTTCCCATTCAACTAACGTTTTTCTTATCTTATCTGTCGGTAACGGCTGTTCTAACTGATGAATGACTTTTTCATTCTTTATGCTTCTTACCGCAGTGTGCTTTGTAACCAATTCTTTCTCCTGTACTATTTCTGTTTTCGTCAATTTTTTCCTAATATACTTGTAGATGGCATATATAATTGATATTGCAATTATCACATAAAAAGCTATAGTAATCCATATATTTGAAAGAACAGAAAGCACGTCACTCCATAGACTTTCTCTTTCGAAAGGTTGAAATTTTTTACCCGTTTTCATTCTTATACCTGTATCTTCTACTTCTTCATATTCATCTTCATCTATTTTGGAATCATCGAAATTTTCACCTATACTAGTAAAATCATAATTTCTTTCCGATATTGTCTTAGTCTTACTGAAAAAACGCTCTTTTACTATGTCTTGTACATACACAACACCTTGTGATAACGTTATCGCACTAATCGCAAAGAAAAGTATGATTAAAGTTCTTACACTCCATAACTTCACTTTCATATGCCGCTTCTTATTCACCATGACATAAGCCCCTTCTTATTCTTTCATTACAATCCATTTATTCGTTCTACTGTATTTCTTTGGTGAAGTACCGATAATTAAAGGAACCGCATCCAGTTCCTTTCGACGAAAGCCTGCTGTGTAAAAGTAAGAAGAAGATATAGGCGTATCTTGGTCTGATATCGAGGCAAGTACCTTTAATACATTTTGCAAATGTTTCCGATTATCCCCATTTTTTATATGTAGCAAACCGTTATCTTTTACACTATTGATCCATACTTCAAACGAACAGTTTTGCATAAGAAGTTGTTTGCATATACCTGCTGTTAATTCAATTAGTTCCTCTATATCATTTCGCAAAGAAACACCACTTTTATTTTGCAAGTTGAGATAAATCGCGTATTTATCACATTGTGTTCGCTCATACTTTTTCGCAGTTAGCGTCCCTGTTTTCGCTGTTGCACTCCAGTGGATGGAACGAAAATCTTCATTTTCATAAGACTTTACTCCCATTACTTTCGTTTCATCATATAAGGGTGAAGACATCGCTTTTCGAAATCCTCGTGACCATTCTTGTAATTCAGGAACTTGTATTTTCGGAACAGCTGGTAAGACTAAATAAGAGGGCGTATCAACTTGTTTATATGTTATATGGTTCGTTATAAATCCAAAGAGATCAGTAATAACAATTTCAACTTCTTCCCATTTCGCGATGCCTCTTTTTAACGCTACAGCTTGCAAATCAAATGAAACTGACTCCCTTCCTTTTAAATTAAAATTCATATAATAATTTGAACCTGTACTATGATTTTTGTTTATTTCATCATGATTCCAAGTTAGCTTATTTTCACATTTAAATCGAAATACGATATTAAGAATAGGAAATATCGACTTGTTTGAAATTTTCATTTTGCACATATTCGTTTCACCTATAAAAACATTCGAATTCCCTTGACTGTATTCCCATTCAACACGAGATACTTTACGTATATATACATGCATAGCACCTATTAAAATTACATATAAAAATACGAGAGATAAAAACAGTAGATTACTTGAAAATACACTTAAAATAACGGCTACAACTGACATAACCCCCATTACGAAAGGCTCCGCTAAAGATGTATACGCAAGCTGTTGATTCATCGTACATTCTCCACTGGCACACTAATCGTATGAAGAATTTCTTTCATAATTTGTTCTTTCGTCGTTTTCATCTCTCCCTCAATCGTTAACGTTAAACGATGAGCACAAACTGATGCAGCGAGCGTCTTAATATCATCTGGCGTACAGTAATCTCTTTCATTTAATATTGCCCGTGCTTGAATTGCTCTCATAAATGCCAACGTTCCCCGAGGGCTTACACCAATTTCAATTAACTCATGGTTACGAGTTGCTTCAATAATTTCAAGGAGATAATCTTGCACATCATTCCCTACTAACACTTCTCTTGCACGCTTTTGCATCGTAATAATTTCTTCACTTGAAATAATAGAATGTAACGTTTCTAATGGATCATTCATTTGAAACCGATTCATCATTTCCTTTTCAGCTTCTCTCGTAGGATAACCTTGGCGTATTGTGAGTAAAAACCGGTCTAACTGAGCATCTGGTAACGGAAATGTGCCCGCTGATTCGAGTGGATTTTGCGTTGCTATAACTAAAAAAGGTTCTGGTAATGAATGTGTCTGTTTCGCAATTGTAACAGTACGCTCTTCCATAACCTCAAGTAACGAAGATTGTGTTCTCGGTACAGCTCGATTAATTTCATCCACTAATACGATATTTGCAAAAATCGGTCCTAACCTTGTTTTAAAATCCGATTCCTTTACATGAAAATATTCAAGACCAATAACATCTCCAGGCAAAGTATCCGCTGTAAATTGTATTCTTTGAAATTTAGCGTCCACACTTTTAGCCAAACTTTTCGCTAATGTTGTTTTTCCTGTCCCAGGTACATCCTCTAATAAAATGTGTCCTCTTGCTATAAGAGCTATAGCTGCAAGTTCAATCGCTTCATCCTTACCTATAATAACCTTCGAAATATTATTAGTAATTTTCTTTAATGTACTCATATAGTAATCTACCACCTTTTAATTATCTAAAAATTAAGAATATATTTTTCCAAATTATAACATGTAATTCGAAGATGAAATAGAGTGAAAATAAATCTTTTATTTTTTCTTCATTGCACGCAAAAAAGCACCTATTGTCGTATATTGACAATGAGGTGCTTAACTCAATCCAACAGCCTTCTTTCCCTCTAATTTTTAGTAACAATACATCCTTTTTTCTGCCACGCATGCATTGTTTTCAATTAACTAGTAAAATGCATTCTAATATTACATATAATAAAAACCATTTCGATTTGCTCGTTATAGAACTTCCTCTACATCGACACTCTCTATCTTCACTTCATACATATTTGGGATGTTTGCTTCTTTTGGTACCCATGCATAATAATTTTGATCATTCTCTAAAATAAATTGAATTAACTTTGTTTCTGATCCATTCCAGAAATTTTTAAGATTATCAATGTAGTCCTCTAAATCCTCTTTATAATCCAATTGTAATATATAATCTCTTACCGTCAGGGCAAACACAATTAAACTTCCTAATAGATTTTTTTGCTCATTCTCTTCTTCATACTCTTGTGGTAAAAACCATACTTGACCTATTCCTATCGTTTTTTTGTATTTTTCATAAAAACTACTATCATCCATATTCTCATAATCATGTATTAATTCATTGACCAATGAATGCCATCTTGGCGGAATAATATTTTCCAATGTAGGATTATGTTCAATTCCTTCTACTATATCCTCGATTTCTTCTGTCTCATCTTCATAGTGATATTCACTTAGGTCTATATGCTTAAATTTCATTTCATTTTTATAATGTGCCAAATCATATGGATAATGGTTATTACCTTTTAAACTTGTATCATCAAGTCCGAGTATCTTTACTATTGCAGCTGTCTCAAAGCTCCAATACCCCACATATCCAGGTTCTTTATGGGCATTTTTCCATTCATAATCATAATGACCTTTAAACCATTCTTTCTCCATGTACGTTTGTAATCTTTTAGATGCTTCTCTTTTATCTGTTTGTGCAAGTTCTATAATCTCTTTCGTTTTTGCATATGGATTTTCTTTATAATATCTGTTCGTCATTTTTGTGTATCCGATATCACTAGCGCATAAGAGGAAATCGATTACTGCGTCGTTCATATTTTCCTTCTCAACTAGCTTGGCTAAACTTACAAGATTCTTTTTATCCGTTTCTAATAAAATCCCTAGAGATATCATCCAAATTAGATTTAAATATCCAACTTCTCTTTCCCCTATATGCCCCAAATCAATAAGAGCGTTGTCAAAATCTCCTTCTATTGTATGGATAGCTTCTCCTAGGGAATATTTTGCGTTAATATCCTCTAACTCATAATTAAAGCTTGATAAGTAGGTTCCTTCTATAATACTATTATTATCCTTAGAATATCTTTGAATTCCCTTTTTCTCATCTTCTTCTAAACTTTTAATATCCTCTTTATTTTCTTGAATAAACTCTTTATTATATTCAATTCCTTCTCTACATTTTTCTTCTATAATTAAATAATCTCTCATTCTATTTGATTCCTCCTAGCTTCTAAATTATGGCCATTCTCCAATAATATTTCCCTTTGCATCTAATCTATATGTTTTTACTTTTCCGGTACTATCGACTTGTGATAGTACTCTTTCTACTTGATTTCTTTCCAGCGCTCTTTTAATCTTATCTGCCAATTTCTTATCTCCATCAACAGCTTTAAATATTCTACTTTTTTTGGTCTTCGCACCATTCAACCAATCATTTGACATTTGTCGTCCATCTTTAGTTTTCCCCAATTGTGAACTACCAAACTTAGCTTCATCTATAACGTATTTGATCTTTGACTCTGCATTTGCATTTTCGTATAATCCATCAATTCCTTTTACTATTTTATCATTTATGCCTGATGGTGCACTTTTTCCGACTGGCTTTAAATCAAATCCAGCTTCTTTTAAACTTTGATTATTCAATAAATTGTCACTAGATTTTATTTCACCATAATTACCTTTTTGCTTATTTGTAGCTGTTTTTGCATCAAAATTATCTACATTTGTGTTTTTGCTACTGCTAGGTTTACCGTTAGCCGTATCCTAAGTATCATCCTTAGCCCCTTTAACTCAACCAATTTCTTCCTAAAGCTTTGAAATCTTACTTTGAGTATAGGCTTTCGTGTCTTTACGACTTAGGGTGATTGCCTCTTCAAATATTAACTACTATAATTACAAGTAAATTAAAACAAACTTAAAAGGAATGAATTCTTTACTATACAGAATTCATTCCTCACTAGTTGCTTAAAATATTTATCTAACTCTTTAGTTTCAATTCACATTCAATGTCCCCTAAACATACATTAAATTTAAATTTCCCTCCATATTTTTAAATTCCTAAAAATGATGGAAAGCTAGCATACCCTGCAAGCTTATGCTGAATACCACTCTTCCGTAGAAAAATTATCAGCATTTGAATTTCCTTCTAACTCCCATTCGCTAATAAAATTAATTATTTCTCCTAAAATTAGATTTATATCATGATTTTTTATAATCAAACCTCTATGATTATTCCAAGTCAAATCAATTTCGATATTTATATTCAACTCATCCTCACATTTACTTAAAAAGTCATTCATTACTAAGGTAAAACATAAATTTACAAAATTATCAGAAACCCAAATTACGGATGAATCATCATTAACCTTCTCTATTCTAAATCTTAAATTATTGTATGCAATCCACTTTATATTACCTTGTATTTTTTCTTCTTTCATAATTATTTCCTCCCATACTATGAAATAATCCTGTCAAGACATCCATTGCTGGATTTGTTTTTAAACTGCCATATATCACATCTTCCCATGAACCATACTTTTTATAAAGTTGTTCAGGTGTAGGTCCTTCTGCCCTGCCATATTCAAGAATATTTCTTTCTTTCATTGCATTCAATCCATCTAAATTATTAGATTTTATATACGTTTCCATTCTTCCTTGATTTCGCTCTTCGACTTTCAATCTAGCAATTTCCTCCATAGATAGCCCATCATTTTGAAGATTTTTAATATCTTGTTCTAGTTGTATTCTTTTTTGTTGTATTTTTTCATGATACTTTATTCTTTCGCTTCTTGCATAAGCAACTTCATCACCATTTGTCCAGTCTACCCCAAACTTATTTAAGCCAGATTCCTTCTTAGGTGAATATCCATATACAGCTTCAGTATTTCCCTCAATCTCCTTTGCTATCTTAGGATTATCTAATGGATTTCGAAGTTTAGAATTTATTTCTCTTCTGGTACCACCAGCCTCGACTATATCATCAAGATAATTGCTTACAGTTTTACCCGTACCCTTACCACCATCTTTAGACTTCGCAAACTTATAATAAGCTTCTATCAATTCACCGTGTGGTATTTTGGTTATAATAGTTCCACCAACACTAGAGAATGCATAGGAAGCATTTCTCTTAAATGATTGTAACATTTCAAGCGTAGGCTTCAATTCTTTTGCTAATTTTACTGCATTAGCAAATGTACTTACTCCACTTGATGCTTTTGCTCCTTTTGTGATATGGCCTACTTTATTTAGTGCCCTATCGCCTAATATTGTGGTAGCTATTTGTGTTAATCCATAGGTAGTCAATTCTGTACGACTCTCTGCATCTCCCTCTATCATATCTCGTTTTATTTTATTTGAAAATGCATGCCACATATTTTTTGCAGTTTCATCCAAATGGAAAAGTGCATAGGTTACATTAATAAAAGTTCCTATGTCCATATTACTTAAAGCTATTGCGGACTCGATTTCATCACCAATAGCTTTCCCCGATCCTCTTTGAATAGCTTCCCACATCTTTTTCGCTGTTTCAAACGTGCCAACTATACTGTCTGTCGCATCGTCACAAGCATTTCTAACCGGAGATTTCTTCTCAATTATGTTATTTGTTTCTATATCTTTAATTGACTGATCATTTTTTCGAGCTGTTTCTTCTATAATCCCCTGAATCGAACTCACCCAATCCATATTCAACCCTTGTGTACTAAACGTACCACTCACAGGACTAAATCCTTTCCCACTTTGCACTTCAGCGAGTCCGGCTGTGATGCTAGCTGCTAATTGGAGAGCGGTGCTGTAGTTGTTGCTGGATGAATGATTGAATTCATATAAATGCTCTAGTTTTTCTTCCAGTTTTTTTCTCATTGCACCTAATACCGTTACAATTGCACCTACTCCGGGCATTGGTGTAAGTACTTCTATTGCTTCTATACTTGTAATCGATTGATTAATTCCCCTTATTTGTTCTCTTATTTCTTGTTCAATCACATCTGTCGAAGCAACTTTCGCTTGGAACTCATTTGGAAATGCTTCATTTTGGCGAATTAATTCTTCACATAAGCATATGATTCCTTGCGCTAATGGCCGAAATGTTTGGACAAGGTAGGCTTTTGCACTACTGTATGTTTGTCCTTGTAATACTGTGTCTATCGCAAATGCATCAATAGATTGAATGGCTTGTTCCATACTTTGAATCGTAGCATTACATATAGCGTTCATACTTTGAGTTTGACTTTGTACTTCTCCCAAATACATGTTTAAACTCATGTATTGGCCTCCCTTTGTAGTTGCTGCTGTTCATAGGAAAGGTCGTTTTCTTTCTCACTGAGATGCCGTTTTTCTTTAAGCAACGTCTCTTTTTCATTTTCTAATTCGAATGTAAGTTTTCTTTCATACTGTCCGATTTCTTGCCGCATATTCGTAAAAAGGTGAAACACTTCTTTGTCGCCGTGCCAAGTTTCTAGTATTCGGTTAAATAAACGATTACTTCTATTTTTCCATTCATGAAAACTAACCTCAGCTCGTTCTTGATTTTGCAGCGCGATTCGGTTTTCATTTTGTTCTTCAAATATAATTCGTAATTTTTGATTACATTGACTGATTCTCGTTTCAATTTCTTGACTCATCTTTTCTCCCTACCTTTTCCCCTTTACGTAGGTTGTTACATTATTGAAAAGTCTTTTGAAGTCCAGTATCCATTTTCTCAAATTCATTTGCTACGGAATGGATATTATCAATCGTTTGTTGAAAAGTAGCGCAAAATTGTTTCGTGATTTGTAAATTTTGTTGATTTGCTTCTTGTGCTTTGAAGTTCACAGATAGTGTCGTACGCGTTGCCTTATTTATAGAGCGACTAGTAGCACTTTGCATTCTATCTGAAGCATTTCTCATTTTCGTTGCAAGTTGCGTTGCCGTATGCAAATTACTTTGAAATTCTCCCATTACTTACTCCCCTCTACCTTTTATTCACAAGAAAATTATACCACGGAAAAATATCCCAATAAACCGAATGTTCGAATTTAACATACAATTCAGCACTGTTACTGAGGATGCGAGCAACGCTTATCTATCAACATAACTGAGTCCAAAATGGATTCTACTTATACAAAAAAGATGACTTCAGCCATATGCTAAAGTCATCTTTTTCTACCTTATTATTTTACTAATTCTCCATTATAAGCTTTTATATTAAGCGGAGCAGTTAAAAATTGTGCTGCTTTACTAACGAAAGATGTGAAGTGTTCACTCGTATTATGGCTCGCAACTGCTGCTTCATCTTTCCATACTTCTACCATCGTATAAACACTTTCTTTTTCTGTATCTTTATATAAGTCATAAGATACATTTCCACTTTCTTCTCTTGAACCATGAATGAGTGGCTGAATTTCTTCTAAAAATGCTTGTTGTTTTGCTGGGTCTACTTGAAATATTGCGTGAATAATAATCATGGTGTTTCCCCTTTCATATTCCATATATTTCTATAACCTAATTAGATTACTTCCACTCAGCAACTTTGTCAATTGGAAGACGTACTGATTGGTAACCACTGTCAGCAGCTTTCCCGATTGAAATTAGCATTACTGGTACGTAGCGTTCTTTATCTAGTCCAAACGCTTCTGCGATTTGGTCTTTTTCAAATCCACCAATTGGACAAGTGTCATAACCGTGCGCACGAGCTGCTAGCATAAATTGCATCGCTACAAGACCACCGTCAATTAATACTGTATCTTTCATTACTTCTGGTGTAACCATAGAGAAGTAAGCTGAAAGTTTTTTCATTTGATCTTCTTTTACTTCTGCTGGCATAAGTCCACGCTCTACTGCTGTACCATAAATTTCTTCTGCGTTATCAAAGTTGTTTAAGTCACCAAATAAAGCGATCATTGCTGAAGATGTTTCTACTTGAGATTGATTGAATTTTGCAAGTGGCGCAAGTGTTGCTTTCGCTTCGTCACTTTCAATCACTACGAATCTCCATGGTTGCATGTTTACTGAAGATGGTGCAAGTGTTGCTTCTGTAAGAATTTCTGTCATTTCTTCTTTGCTAATTTTCACTGAAGGGTCGTACTTACGAATTGAACGACGTCCTGTTAAAATTTCGTTAAAATCATTTGTTTTTACTGAGTTAGTCATAGTTGTATTCTCCCTTTTTTATAATTCTTTTATATTTTCTTGAATGTGATTTAACATATTTAAAAGATTATCGCGTTCTTCCTCACTTAATCCTTTAAATGCAGATGCTGCAAAACGTTCTTTTTCCTCTTGAAATGCTTGAATTTTATTTCGTCCCTCTTCAGTAAGAGAAACTAACGTAATTCTGTTATCATCTGGATTTTTACGTCTTACAATCATTTCATTGGCCTCAAGCTGCTTTAAATGCCTTGTTATCGCAGCATTATCAATATTCACTTCTTGTTGAAGTGCTTTTTGACTAATTTCACCTACTTCATATAACTGAAGTATAAGCTCTAATCGAGACTGGCTCATACCCGTACACCCTTCAAATTTCGAACTTACTTCTTTATTTAGAAAGTGTAATTTATATAAAATAATCGCTTCTTTTGAGCATGAACTTGTCAAATTAACCCTCCTTTACAATCAAAATAAAAACATTTGATGTATCAATAGTTGATATGTCAATCAATATAATCTATATCGATTTAGAATGCAAGCATTTTGTTTTCATTTTATTTTTTTCAAATTAAGGCGCTTTGTAGCGTTACAAATAATGTTAATTGCACTATAATAATACTAATTTAAAGAACTGGAGAGTGATTGATAATGCGGCAATATACAAATAGAAATGAGGAATTGAAAATGGAAAATGAAATGAGGATATTCACAAATGACAACAATAAATATAGGGATTGTCGCGCACGTAGACGCTGGCAAGACGAGTTTGACTGAGCGTATTCTTTATGAAACGAATGTGATTAAAGAAATTGGCCGAGTAGATAGTGGTAATACACAAACTGACTCAATGGAATTAGAAAGACAACGCGGAATTACGATTAAAGCATCTGTCGTTTCTTTCTTTATTGATGCTGTAAAAGTAAATGTCATTGATACACCTGGACACGCTGATTTTATCGCTGAAGTGGAGCGATCATTCCGCGTTCTAGACGGTGCGATTTTAGTTATCTCTGCCGTTGAAGGTGTGCAAGCACAAACAAAAATTTTAATGCGAACATTACAGAAACTAAACATACCGACTATTTTATTCGTTAATAAAATTGATCGTAGTGGCGCAAACACTGAAAAAGTTATGAAACAAATAAAAGAGGTTCTTTCAAATGAAGCATTCCCCTTCTACTCTGTTCTAAACGAAGGAACGAAAGAAGCCCGGATCATTAAATACAAATCATATGACGATTGTATGGAACTGTTAGCACCATTTAATGAATCGTTACTTGAATCATATGTAAATAACGAAATAATACCGGACGCACTATTAAGAGAAAAACTAGAACAGCAAATACAGCAAGCGAATGTGTATCCAATCTTTTTCGGTTCAGCAATGACTGGTATGAGCGTAACAGAACTTCTTGAAAAACTTCCGGCTCTCATTCCAGCTCTTACATCGGCACAAGAGGAACCATTATCCGGTGTTGTTTTTAAAATTGAACGTGAACCTTCTGGAGAAAAGGTTGCTTATATAAGAGTTTTTTCAGGTAGCTTACATGTTAGAAAATATGTTAATATACAGCGCAGTAAGTCTCTATTCCATAAAGAAAAGATAAAAAAAATGTGCCTATTTCATAATGGAGATACCGTTCAAACTTCTACCGTTCCTAGCGGTGAGTTTGGTAAAGTGTGGGGGCTGAATGATATTAAAATTGGTGATATTATCGGTGAACGTACGGATTATATAAAAGATATTCACTTTGCCGAACCACAAATGGAAGCTGCCATTGATGCGGTACCTAAAGAGCAAATTCATAATTTATACGCTGTTCTTATGGAACTCTGTGAAGAAGATCCGCTCATTAAAGTTTGGAAAGACGATGTTCATAATGAACTATATATTCGCCTTTTCGGTGAGGTACAAAAAGAAGTAATTGAAACAACACTTTATGAGAAATATAATTTGCAGGTTATTTTTTCAAATACGCGAGTTGTATGTATCGAGAAACCAATTGGCGTAGGCAATTCTGTTGAAGTAATGGGTGAAAAAGAGAATCCATTTTACGCAACAATCGGATTCAAAGTTGAACGTGGTGAACTTAATTGCGGTATAACATATAAATTAGGTGTTGAGCTCGGCTCACTACCTTTAGCATTTCATAAAGCGATTGAAGATACGGTATTTCAAACGTTAAAACAAGGATTATATGGGTGGGAAGTTACAGATATTATCGTCACGTTAACACATACTGGTTATGCTAGTCCTGTTACAACAGCGAGTGACTTTAGAAACTTAACACCGCTCGTTTTAATGGATGCTTTAAAACAAGCTGCAACATATGTATATGAACCAGTTAATGCGTTTGAATTAACTGTACCGGAGCAAGCAATTAGTACCGCAATGTATAAGCTCGCTGCCGTTCCAGCAACTTTTGCAGAGCCTATATTCAATAACAATTCTTATCAGTTAACAGGATCATTACCTGTTGCGAAAACAGAGAGTTTCAAACGAATACTACATTCATTTACAGAAGGAGAAGGCATATTTACAACGAAGCCAGCTGGTTTCACAAAACTTATGGCTCCCTTCCCTACTCGAAAACGTGTTGATTATAATCCGCTGAATCGTAAGGATTATTTACTTCATGTTTTGAAGGCTTATTAAAGTAAAAGAGGTGCAATTCGCACCTCTTTTGCATGTATTAATAGGTTAGTTTGTCCTAACAACTTCTTTAAGTTTTCCTATTATTTTCGCTATAGCCTCAATTGAATTTTCCGTTTCATATCCCCCAACATTTACAGAATGATTTGCATTTTTGACAACTTCAATCTGTAAATTCGTTTTATATAACTGATCAATTTGATCTGCATTGTATTGGTGATCTTTATCCCCAATAACTAAAAACCCTTCGTGTCGACTATGTAAGATAGAATCAAAAATTGTATCAAACGTCAGTAAAGGTGTAAGTAGTATCATTTTTGACTGCGCGAATTCTTCTCTCTTCATTAAATCATTTGCAATCGGAATTGTTCCGAGTGACTTCCCTAAAAACATAGTCTCGTTGTATTGCTCATCTTTTAATACTTCATTTATTACAGATTAATATCATCCATCATTACTTTCGTTACTTCTTCCATTGGTTTATTCATTAATTGTCCATCATAAGAATAATGAATATGTACAACATCTATTTTATGTTCAAGCATTAACATCGTTGCGTAATAAAATAACGGCTTATCATAATTGTATCCTGAACCTGAAAACATAAAACAAACCGTACTAGAACCTTTTTCGATATGTGTGTAACGAATTACTTTGTCATTTATATGTACCTCTTTTTTAGTCCCCTTCACCGTTTTCTCCTCCGAATACGTTTACTTTTGTAATACGATATGTTCTGTGTGAACTGATACATCCTTTACTTTCTCTTTTATAAATGCAGGCTGTAAGTTATATGTATGCAGTTCTTCTACTGGCACCCATCTAAACAAATACGTTCTACCCTCTTCTTCCAAAATATATTGATCCGCTCCACTCGCAGGTAACTCATGTAGCTCTACTTCATAATAAAAACTAATTTCATGAAACTTTCGCTCAGAAAGTGTAAAGAAATTTTCTACTGACCATATTAACCTTTTCCTTTTAATAGGAACACCTATCTCTTCCGCAAGTTCTCGTTTTAATGCATCTTCACTATTCTCTAGCATTTTTACTCTACCGCCGGGTACATACCAAAAATCTTCACCGTCACCTTGCAGAATGAGTATTTTATTATCATGTTTACAAATTGCTCCAACGCGGTAATTAAAACATGTTTCCTCAACTTTAAACGTAAGATCCATCCGTAACGCCCCCTTATACAAATATTGAATTATTACAAAACAATTATGTAATTACTTTACAAATAAGGTTACTAAATTTATCCACTCCATTCAATGGTTTTCGAATTTTCTAAACTATTATTTTTCATCATTACAAGTGTATATACATATGTTACAATCATATTGCACACTAGAAAACATTATGGGGGTACGGATGGAAACGTTATTAACCCAGCAAACTGAGAAATCAAATAAGTTTTGGAAAATCGTTGTGAAAGAAAAAGACTATGTTGTGTTTTACGGAAAAATCGGCACAGCTGGCAGTGTGAAAGCGAAAGAGTTTGAAACAGAAGAAGAATGTATGAAAGAAGCTAACAAACTAATTGCTTCCAAACGTAAAAAGGGATATACAGACCCGTTGCCTGGGGAAGATTACATAAAAGAAAAAACGATAACAGAAGAAGAATTTTGGGAACTACTTAATCGTGCAAAAACGAAAGGTGAAGACCAAGAAGAACAAATAGAATGGCTTACTTCCCACCTTGCTAAACGTACAGTACATGAAATTGTAGCTTTTGATACGCATATGCATCGTCTTTTGAAAGATTCCTATACCTCCCGTTTATGGGCAGCAGCCTATATTATTATGGGTGGTTGTTCAGATGATACTTTCGATTACTTCCGCGGATGGTTATTATATCAAGGAAAAGAGACATACGAAGCTTGTATTGAAGATCCAGAACGATTAATTCCTGTATTAGAAAATTTGAGTGAGTATGACGTCCCAGAAATAGAAGAACTTTCTTTATATTTCGGTTTCACTGTATATGCAGAAAAAACTGGTGACGAAGATGATACTTACTTTACACTTTACCATGTCTTATCTAATGAAGAATTCGACGATGTAGATTTTGAATTTGACTGGAATGAAGACGATGAAGAAGGTTTAAAAAAGATGTTTCCTAAGCTATGGGAGATGTACGGAGAAGAACCGATTGAGTGGTAGATTAATTATTCGTGAAAAAGTGCCTTGTTTCTTTAGTAACAAGGCACTTTTTTGATACTATATTTAAAGTATTATCTTTCCACTCTCCCACCACTCCATAAAAGTCTTTAAAGAAGGAGCAACCCACGTTCTACTATCATTCTCATGGTTCCATACATATATATCATCTCTTTGTACTTTTCCTTTCAAAATGGAATAGCCAAACAAATCAC
Source organism: Bacillus sp. HMSC036E02 (assembly GCF_001836235.1). Classification (NCBI taxonomy): domain Bacteria; kingdom Bacillati; phylum Bacillota; class Bacilli; order Caryophanales; family Bacillaceae; genus Bacillus; species Bacillus sp. HMSC036E02. The sequence continues at coordinate 82,308 of NZ_KV827802.1, forward strand.
CATTTCCCCCATCAGCAAAAAATAATAAACAGTCAAAAGGCATGTATAAATCCTTAAAATCAACTATATTTCTCATACTCATATTTTCAGTTTTAATTTTTGAAGCAGACCATATAAAGTCACCGTATTCACCTTCTATACCGTTTGTTTCCTGTAATAATTGATATAAATCATTCGGTAACTCCACATGTAAACATTTTTGTATATCAGTAAGTTCATCCTTCGTAGCTGGGTTTTTCAAGCTTAAATTTGATGAGATACTGTGAATGGTGTCTTTCCACATCACCTTTTCCTCCTTATGTGCAATCAAGCATATTCAAAGAACTCCGCTAAATTTATTGATACCATCTTTCTAACAATTCCTTCTCCCTCTCGCCTGAAATACCTGCTTTTAATTCCCATTCTTCCGTACTCTCCATCCACTCATACACATCTGTAACTGTCTCGTCTATTCTTCTAAAAGTAAGCCCTTCATTAACCGCACTTTCGAGACAAATAGAAAACCCGCCTCTCCACGGCTTCGTCCCACCATCTAATGGGAAAGTTTCTGGAATCCACAAAGGCATTTCTGTCCAAGGCTGCACATTGTGTTCACTCATAAACGATTCGTCTACCCAAACAAATTCAGCATTGCTATTCGTAACTTTTTTACACGTATTTAATAGCTCTTCCATCGTCAATTCATCATTCGGACCTGTTATATTGAATGTACCTGCTTTATTATTTTCTGCCATGTTTAGTCCCCAGTTTGCGACGTCTTTTATATCAACTATCTGTACTGGACGGTCTTTTCTTCCTGGAACTAACACTTTACCTCCTTTTGCTACACGCCCGATCCAGTATGGAAGTCGATCTGTATAATCGAACATTCCTGAAAGAAGTCCTGCTCTTACGTGTAAAACACGCCCCGGCCAATACTTCTCTGCTTCTTTTTCGCATAATACTTTCAGCGCACCATAATGCTCATAAGGAGATATTTCACCATTCTCTACAGCCTTTATTTGCTCTTCCGTCGGTTCAGGTTGTAATATATAGTCTTCTTTTATGTCATGCGGAATCCAATCTTTATATACGGAAAGGCTTGAGATGAATATATAGTGTTCAATATTATCTTTAAGTACTTCTCCAACATTTCTAATGTGATGCGGAGAAAACCCACATGTATCCACAACAACATCCCATTTTCGATTTTCTAAACTTGATACATCACCATTTCTGTCACCGATCAGCTGCTCCACTTCAGGAAAAACTTCTTTGTTTGTTCCGCGGTTAAATAATGTAACTTCATGCCCTCTGTTCAAAGCCTCTTCTACAACAGCTCTTCCCAAAAATCGTGTACCACCTAGTATTAAAATTTTCATTGTTCTCCCCCATTCCTCATTAAAAATCGTTTCTTTTGTTAAACGAATTTCTATCATAAAAAGTTACGGGGGATTTGTTGTTTTACTTTAATCCTACAAATAAAAAGAATCCATCTTGAAAAATTAATCAATACGGATTCTTAAATTAGATATAATTGTTGAATTACTAACTCCGCACAACTTCCCCATCAACTAACTCAATAATTCTATTACACTTATTCGCTACTTCTATATCATGGGTTACAATAATAATCGTTCGTCCTTCTTCATTCAGTTGTAATAGCAAATTCATAATTTCTTCTCCTGTTTTTCTATCTAAATTCCCTGTCGGTTCGTCAGCCAATATTAATTCTGGTTCACCTACTAACGCTCTTGCAATTGCGACGCGCTGCTGTTGTCCACCTGATAGCTCGTCCGGTGTTTTATGCATATGTTCTTTTAAACCTACTTTTTCTAAATAGAACTTCGCCTTATTTTCTCTTTCTCGTTGCTTTAGCTTTCTATATGTGAGTGGTAGCACTACATTATCTAGTACAGTATGTTCTTTTAACAATGCAAAATATTGAAGTATAAATCCAATCATTTCATTTCTTGTTTTATGAACTTTATTTGCTCTAATTTCAGTTAATGATTTTCCATTTAACATATATTCACCCTCATTTGGCATATCAATTAACCCTATAACATTTAGTAATGTACTCTTCCCTGAGCCTGATCGCCCCATTACCGCTATAATTTCGCCCTTATTTATCGTTAAATTTATACCGTTTAACGCGAACGTATTATGATTCTTATTACTATACACCTTCTTAATATCTTTTAGTTCAATTAACCCCATTATTCCATCCCACCTATTAATGTTTTCGGTTCAAGCTTTCTAATAAATAAGAAGACAATTACATTCGAGACAACGATGATTAATAATAAGAATAGAAATACTAAAAACAATATAGGCATATCCAATTTAAAGTCTAATACCGTTGCTTCCTTTAAATCCTTCGACATTTGTAATAGAACCCCATACCTCCATGAAAAGTAAGTTATCGACATTCCTAAGCCAGTTATTGCTACAATAATGTTCTCTAAAACAATTTGAATAAACATACCAAATTTACTTTCGCCAAAAGCTATTTTTATACCAAATTCCCGCTTTCTCATCAAGATAGAAACAATGGTCGTTACTACAATTCCGACGATCGAGAATACAACGAATAAGATTCCTACTATAAGTTGAGGTATTTCCGAATAGCCGTTAAGAGTAACATCTTCATTTATTTCATCACCTAAACTTTTTAAATGAAACGTACCGCCGTTTCCTTTAAGTTGAATTGATTCTTCTAGTTTCTTTACATCTGCACCTTTTTGTAAATATAAAACTGTACTTTGATGTAGTCTTAAAAACATTGCTTCATATTTTTCAAATCTATCAAATGACATAGGCATTATCATTGCGTAATCCAACTTCAAATATGTGTTCGGCGTATTATTATTTACGATAAATTTATTTTCTGGCAAATACCCTATAATTGTATATCGATCATTAATTGTATCTCCAACTTGAAAATATTTCTTAAAGTAAGAACCCATTAAAACTTTTGTTTTTTCTTCACTATTTTTTTGAAAGTCATCATGCGAGAAACCTTCTTCAGGTTTTAAAGGTAAACGTAACATTTTATAGTAATTTTCATCTACAAAAATTGTTTTAATAGTAGGTCTTTCATCGTGAAACGTTTTATGTTTCAAATCAGTAATCATACTGTTTTGAAATGGTCTATTACTTGACTCTATTTCAATAACTCGCTCCTCGTATGTACCATACGAAATCACATCTTTATTTTGATGAATTGTATTATAAACCGCTTGAATTTTCTCTTTATTAAATTGATTGCTTTGTAATCTATCTGTCGTCATTTCAAAAGTAACTAAATATGTTTTATCCACATTTAATACCGAGCTGGATTTATCGTTTAGATGGTGTAAATTATAAAATACATTAATTGAACTCGTTAGAGTTGCTAATCCAAATGTAATCTGTATTAGAAGAAGTACGGAAAATAGAAATCTCTTTTTTAATGCTATGAACGCACTTTTTATTCTCATCATTTTTACTCCTTTAATGCTTTAGCAGGTTCACTTTTAAGCACATATACAAATGGTATTACAGAGAGGATGAAAGCTATAGTAAGTGAAAGAAATACACACATTACAATATGAGTAGACTGTAAACTAATACTATAACTTGTAAACTCTATAATATTTTCACTCAAAATGCTAAAAATCCATTGTATGCATATTGCACAGGCTGATGCAGTGATTGCACATAAAAATAATTGACTAAATATAAAAATAAAAAAATTTATATTACTTGCTCCCAAAGCTTTCCTTAACGACAAACTTTTTTTCTTCGTATAAATCCAATAATAACTTACTATTATATTGGTAATGAAAGCTATACATAAAAGCCTATATGGAAAACTGAGTAACTCTTCTACGGCTTCACTTGAGTTTTTTTCCTTTTCATAGTTCTCTTTTTCACTAATCACTTTGGCATTTATATCTTTATTGTTCTGTTTCATATGCTGTATGAAAGTTTCTATTTCCTTGATAGGGTTTTCATTAGAACGAACAATCATTTGGAATGTATTATCTTTTTGTATCATCTGTTTCACCTCATCTGGCATGTCATTTAGAGAGACGAAAATTTTAATATTATACTCATATCCAGTATTTTCTCCAGCTACGCCTTTAACTGTATATTCCTTATTAAATAATTTTATTGTTGCCATATCCTTATAAATTTTCTTCCCCACTATTACACTATTTTTTTCATCTTGTTCCATCTGAGAACCTTTTAGCAAAGGTGGAGACCAATTTTTATTAAGGAGACCATTCATTATTACGTGGCCGATATCCGGAATAGTAATACGAATATCATTTGTAATAACACTAGCGTTTTTAAAATCAGATTCTATTAACGTCTGAAATTGTTCGAAATTGATTTCCCCCATATTAGTAAGTTGAACTGAATAGTAATAATTAAAATAACCATTTTTACTATCATAAAATTTCTCATCATAATAATCTCGCGTCGACATTGCGATCAGGATTGGCCATATTGTCAATACAAATCCAATAAATAGCATAATGAATATTGTTTTGTTCACCACTATTTCTTTTAATACTAGATTCATATATCCTCCTCATTTTAAAAACCGTGAAAAAGGTATGTATCCTTTTTCACGGTTTTTGTTGATTTTTATTTAATTACCATTTCCTTAGAAGTGTACGCACTATCCCCTACCATTATCCATTCATGACCCGAATAACCTCTGGTCACCGGTCCTTTGGATGCAACGCTAACGTTTATACGATCTGAAATTTTAGCATCATACAATGCTAACTCTTTAGAAGTCCCATCATCAAAGCTAGCTCTTACAGTCATCTTGTAAAAATGAGGTTCGTCCTTTTTTGCAGTATAGGCAGTTGCCTTAGCTTTTGCTCCGCTTCCTGTCCACGTTGCATTATTATCCCAACTAATCGAAGCAAATGAAACGGAAGAAACCATACCTAATAAAGAAGCAGTTAATCCTGTAACAGCTAAAGTTTTTGGAAGTAAGCTTTTCATATATCCTTAATCTCCCTTTTTAAAATATTCACTTAAATATTTAAGTATTTTTAGGCCTTGTCCCCATTATACATAAAGAAAGACTTTTTACATTAAAAAACCCTAATATTTACACTTTTAACAAAACCCTTACATTCCCATGAACTTTACGTCACAAAACAAAAAGATGGTATAAAACCAAAATTCACCCCATCTTTTTACTACCATTATTGATTTGACTGTATGCCAGGAAGAATATATTTCACAATCAATTCCCATCTATCCCGTGCATTCGGCATAGCTTCAGAAGCAATTACTACAACCAAATCCTTCTCTGGAATACAACAAATCATATTCCCACCGTCACCCATAGCACAGTATGAAAAGATTCCATCTTCTTCTCGAAACCACCATAAGTAACCATATTGATTTTGGTTTATTTCTGTTGATTCTTTTATCCATGATTTTGATAGTATTTGTTTTCCATTATGAATACCTTCATTCAAATACATCTGTCCAAACTTAGCCATATCCCTAACAGTTAACGTTAGTCCCCATCCGCCTGTCGAAATACCATTTGGATCGTGAACCCACCCTTTCACATCTTTTCCGAATAAGTCATCGAATCCAAATGCTTTCATATTATAGTTTGGAATTTCTCTCATACCGAGTGACTGAAATAGCTGTTCATTCGCAAATTCACGCGCACTTTTTCCTGTTACGCTCGTAATAATTGCTGATAATAAATGAGCTCCTGCAGATGAATATTTAAAAGATCCAATTTCTCCGCCATTCCCCATCCTATTAAGTGTATACTGTACCCAATCCTGTTGTGTACATAATTCTTCTAACGGTTCCTGCCAGTCTACAAAAGGATATGGCGCTGTCATTGTAAGTAAGTGTCTCACTGTTACTGCAGATGCCGTACGTTTATATTCAGGGAAAAACTCTATTACTTTTTGATCTACACTTTTTATATAGCCTTTATCTACACATATCCCAATTAACGCAGAAATAATCGTTTTTGTGACAGATGCTACATGAAATGCATTATCTGGACCTTGGCCGTTATAATATTTTTCAAAAACAATATTACCTCTCTGTACTACTAACATACCATTAATATTTTTGTATTCTTCTTTTATAATTAGATCTAACTTTTCAGCAGTTTTCATTATTCATTCCCCTTTAACCTATGATTAAAAAGGTTCGATAGGTACATATATATCAACTATATGTTTATTTTCCTGGTGCTGCCTTGGGTCATTTTTATACATTTCAAAAGGATAGGAATCTCTCGGTTTATATCCGCTATTTGGAAGCCACTCACCATATAAGAAATCCCACGCTCCTTTATATTCATCTTGGAATATTTCAAAATGACCTACCGCATACTTTCCAGAAGGTATTACCATTATTCCAATGTCGTTCGTTTCTACTGCAGGCTCATTCGGAATTGTTATACATAAACTAGTTCTTAAATGATTGTCCTCCGTAAATTCATGATGATCGTGGTAAATGGTTAATACTTTCGTATCCTCAAATACATGATAGTTTTCCCCCGCTGCGTAATGAAAGAATTTCTCTATCATTTTTGGAAAAGCTATAGCTAACTCTTCATATGTACCTGTATGTCTTATGTATGCGACGTTTATATTATCCGCTGTTACAATTTCAACATTTCCTCGAACCTTCTTACATTCATTGTATTGAGGAATTCCCCTTACGTCTTTGCAATTCTTGCTATTATCGTTTCGATATTGAGACGGACTTACACTGTAATGACTTTTAAATGTTCGGGAAAAAACTGCTGAATCTGTGAATCCGAAGTGATACGCAATATCTGTAATCGTCATGTCTGCGCGATATGTAAGTAGATGTGTTGCCCTTTCTAGTTTCAAGCGATTCACATACCGAGATAATGGCTCATCAACTATTCCTTTAAAAATCCGATGAAAATGATACTTCGAAAATCCTGCTATATCAGCTAGCTCTTCAATGGATAATGAACTGTCTATGTTTGATTCTATATAATCTTGAACCTTATGTATGCGTCTTACATACTCATTTCTACTCTGTTTATTCTCCATACTCTTTATCTCCTCACAACAAAAAGAACCATCCTAGAATACTTTTAGGACGGCTTTCTATTCGTAATAGATTCTTCCATATTCTATTGTTAAATCGATATAATTTCACTATATTTTTTAAATTGATGGTAATGTGGCAGTATCCCGATTTAATTGAAAGAAACAACTATTTTTTTATAGCCCTACGCAAATTAATAATATTATTGGGATTTAGCTCCCATTGTCTCATAAGTTCTTTTTGTCTTGTTTTTAAGTCTTCAAATGGTTCTTCCACTATGTCGATTTTATTAAATTTCCCTTCGAAAACTAAAGCATTTTTTATCTTTTTATATCCACCAAAACCTAAGTCATCATTTAGTAACCAGACTACTCTCTGTATTTTTGCGAATAAAATACCCCCTGTACACATTGGACACGGTTCCAACGTGCTATAAATAGTAAACTTCTCATTTTTTATTTTTGCATCAAACATTGCTTCCCCTGCATTGCGAATAGCGTCTATCTCTGCGTGAGCTGTTATGTCTTTTTGTGGATGCACTCTATTTCTTCCTCTTGCAATGACATTATTATTTCCATCAACAATAACTGCTCCTACTGGATATGTATTTTCTTTTAATGCCATTTCAGCTTCTTCCAATGCCATCTGTAAAAAATATCTATCTCTTTCAAATTTCATATAGATCCCTCTTTTTTAGATGAAATTTTGTTACGGAAATTCATTTCGACTATCATACTACCCTCTATCAAGCTAACAAAATCAGTCATTCTTTATGCAACGGATAACGTTTTGATATACATTTAACTCAGTGCGTTTAGGTAAAGCTTATTTCACTACACATGTTTCAAAAATAAAACTCTACTCCCGCCATTTCCATCATAATTTGTATGTACCGATACACCCTCTACCTCATCATCCCCAGCCTCAATTCGAAAACCGATTTCTTGATGAAACTGTATCGACTTTTTATTAGTTGGTGACGTAATTGCTTTTACAACTTTACGATTATTTGCACGAGCGACATCAAAGAAATAAGAATACAATGTCGATGCGATTCCTCTTCTTCTATACTTCGGATTTACACCGATAAAATGAACGTATGCTTCATCTTTATATGTTTGTGAAAAAAATCCGCATAAGAAACCTAACGTTTCTCCTTCTTCTTCAATGATAAAACTCGTTTCTTGAAAGTGAACGAAAAACAATTTTGGCAACATGGCAGCCATGTCTCTCCCGCCCCACCAATCATTTAAAACAGAATGAATCTTTACATAATCTTCCCCTTGGATGTTTCTTACTCGCATATGTTTCTCCCTCTCACTCACTTCATTTTTTCATAAATTTTAATGACTGTTTCTACTAAAAGGATAAATACCCATATCCCGCAAAATACGAGAACAGACTGGAATATGGATCCAATTATCATAACACCAACTGTACCTGTTATTGAAAAAGATATTCCACCAAGCCCTGGATCTTGTATAAATGCTCCAGCAGAAAAAGCAGATATAATTGATACTATTAAATAAATAACACTCGTTATTTTTAATATCTTTATAGAAAGATACGAGGTTTTTTCTTGTTCCACTTGTGATAATTCGATTTCCCCGCTCTCAATTCCTTTTTGCAAACAGTCTTCACATAGAAATTCTTCCTTAATTTTTTTACCACCGTGCATCGTACCTGTTATTTCTTTACATCTTGAACATTTTCGATTTATCATGTTGTTATCACTCCAATCTGTTAAGATTATACTTATACAATTCTGCATTTACCTTAATATTCCTTTTATGTATTTTATAGAGAAAGGTCGTGTTTTATGATTTCAAAACTCACATTTGGCTCTAAAAAAATTAACGTTCATTATACATTAAGGCCTAGTTGTTATGCGATTATTTTTCAATCATCTTCTTCAAAGATTGCTGTTATCCAAAAAGGAGACCGTTACTTTTTACCTGGTGGCGGTATGGAAGGTAATGAAACAAAAGAAGAATGTTTGCACCGTGAACTACTAGAGGAATTAGGATGGGCAATTAAAATTGATCAGTATATCGGTAATGCGGCTCGATATTTTTATGCAGAAAAGGAAGATATATATTATTTAAACGATGGATTTTTTTATATTGCGAATATGGTGCAGAAACAAACTGAAAACTGTGAGGAGGATCATGTTCTAAGGTGGATGTCTCCATTGCATGCTATAGAGCTTCTCATGCACGATCATCAAAAATGGGCCGTTGAACAAGCGCTTTTATTACAAAAACAAAAAGGATCTCCTTCTATATGAAAGAGATCCTTTTTACTGTTAACTTACTTTTTTCAAATTGAGAGCAGGCTTTTTCATTCCACCTTTTTTTACAACATATAAACCGATGAAGATAATAAGCCCGCCAACTAGTTGCATCAAATTAATTTGCTCTCCAATGGTTACTGCCGCAAAGATCACTGCAAACAATGGCACAAGATACATATAAACCATTACTTTCGTTGAGCCTATTTTACTAATACCGACATACCACATTGCAAGTCCGAATATGGTCGCAAAGACGATTGAATATGCTAGTGATCCCCAGCTTGGCATATCTACTGGCCACGTTAGTGTGCTTACATTGAGTAAACAGTATATAACGAGAGGTCCAATTCCAATTAAAGTAGACCATGATGTAACTCTCATTGCGGAGTATTTTGTAATGAGTGGTTGCGCTAAAATTGGATACCATCCCCACGCAATTGCTGCGACTAATCCAATTATATTTCCGAGCCACGCATACTCGTAAGTAGCTCCTCCTGTATGTCCTGTTAATAAAACGAATGCTGCACCAATAAAGGCTACGATTGAACCAATTTGTACTTTCATCGAAAAACGTTCTTGTTTGTGCAATACTGCTAATATCCCTGTAAAAATAGGTGACATTGCAATTAATAATGAAGCGTTCGTTGCTGAAGTATATTTCACAGATAGCATAAACATCGTTTGATACATTGTCGTTCCAACGATGCCGACTGCTACTAATCGTAACCAATCTTTTCTTTCAATACGTAATGAGCGTTCCATCATAAAAGTAATAAGTAATAATACCGGTGATGCTACTAAAAATCGTAAACTATTAAATTGAATGGATGACATATATGCCACGCCATACTTTCCTATTGTATAATTTGCTCCCCATACTAATGCAACAGATACTAGGAGCCATTCCATTTGCCATCGTTTCATCCGAATCTCCCCTTCCATATTTAGCATAGTAAAATTGGCTGGATATAACACCGTCCAATTGGCTGTTTTTTTACCCAGCCAATTTGTTATACTGAATGTATATAAGAGATGCGGAGGCGTTTGTATGGAATGGAAGCTAGATAACGACAGTAAAATCCCCATTTATCAGCAAGTTGTTGACTTTATTGAAAAACGTATTACATACGGAGAACTTCCTCCAGGAAGCTTCCTACCTTCCGAACGAAAATTAGCTACACAGTTAAATGTAAACCGAAGTACAGTAACGACTGCTTATAACGAACTACGTGCTATGGGAATTGTAGAAAGTACGACTGGTAAAGGTACACGTGTAAGTACACATATGTGGGGCGTTTCTCCAACATTAACGCCGAACTGGAGAAATTTCGTAGAAGGCGGTACGTTCTTACCAAACTTACCGTTACTTCGCCATATTCGGGCAGAAGTACAACAAAATGAAAATATTATTGATTTCGCAAACGGAGAACTCGGTTGTAATCTCTACCCACACGATCAACTACAAACAATTTTACGAGAACAACCGTTAACACATTCATTAAGTTATGATCATCCACAAGGCCATCTTCCGCTGAGACAAGCGGTTGTAAAATATATGAGGGAATATTTAAAAGTTGAAGCAACTGAGCAATCCATTATGATTACATCTGGCGCACAGCAAGCACTTCACCTGATCGTACAATGTTTATTAAATCCAGGTGATGCTGTTGCTTTCGAAAGTCCTTCACACTGTTATTCCCTGCCTCTATTCCAATCAGCAGGTATTCGTATTTTCCCATTACCTGTCGATGAACATGGGATTAACCCAGATGATGTACAGGAGTTATATAGAAAACACCGTATTAAAATGATCTTTTTAAATCCAAATTTCCAAAACCCTACGGGAACGATGCTTCATCCAAACCGTAGAAAAAAACTATTATCACTTTGCGCAGATTTACGAATTGCAATTGTTGAAGATGATCCGTCCAGTTTACTTACGCTAGAAAAGAAACAACCTTGCCCTACTTTAAAATCGATTGATGAAAATGGAACAGTTATTTATGTACATTCTTTATCAAAAATGATTGCGCCAGGATTACGAGTCGGCTGGCTCGTCGCTCCGCAATCTGTAGTAGAAAGGTTATCAGACGCAAGGCATCAAATGGAATTAGGAATGAGTATTTTCCCGCAGTGGCTTATGCAGCAGTTTTTCGAAACTGTACCATTTCAGTCGCATATCGTACCGTTACGAAAACAACTAGCAGAAAAAAGAGACGTTATTGTTCGAGCTCTAAACGAGCAACTTCATGATAAAATCTCTTTTTCAAATCCGACCGGTGGAATATACATATGGGGAAAATTAAAAGAACCGATAAACGAAAAACAACTTATTATGCAAAGCTTAAAACAAGAAATTGCTTTTATGCCAGGTAGTATTTTCGGCGCGAAAGATGGTTATATTCGTTTATCTTATGGAAAAGTGGATATTGATCAAATTGAGGAAGGTATTTCTCGTTTGCGGGAGGCTATTTTGGTTTGTGAAAAATAAATTTACATAAAGCTCTATCGTTTGACAAAAGAAAAATCTACCATTATTATCAACACGAACCTAGTTACCCCGCATTAACGGGCAATAAAACTCCCAGCTCAAAATTCAGCTGTAACAAAGAAGTTATGTGGGAGATTAACTGCCCGTAAATGCCCGATTGGTTCAACTAATAATCAGTGGAGGGTGAATCCCCCCACTGATTAAAGTTTCACTTTATAGGAGTGGTAAAAATGAAAATTTACGTTGATGCAGATGCTTGTCCTGTAAAAGATGTAATTATTTTTGAAGCTACGAATGCAGAAATCCCTGTAACCCTCGTTACTAGCTTTTCTCATTACTCTAATGCTCAGCAACCTAAAGGTGTGGAAACAATTTATGTTGATTCCGGAGCAGATGCCGCAGATTACCGAATTATGCAGTTAGCAAAAAAAGAAGATTTAATCGTAACACAAGATTACGGTCTTGCTTCGCTCGCTTTAGCAAAAGGCTGTATCGTACTACACCATAAAGGCTATAAGTATACGAATGATAACATTGAACAATTGTTACAAACACGATATTTAAGTGCAATGGTTCGAAAAAGTGGTAAACGTACAAAGGGACCGAAACCATTTACAGCAGAAGATAAAGAGAAATTTAGAGAGCTCTTTAAAAGTATGATCGCACTTTAAAAATGAATCGTCTATTTGCAAGGAAAACTTCGCAAAACAAAGAAGAGAATATCGTAATGAGCATTCTCTTCTTGAGGTTTACCCTTTAAAATGAAGGTAAATTATCTAAGTTATTTTCTTTTATTCCATCAGATTCACTACGTATAATATCTCTGCCATACTTATGAAATATGTCCACATGAGCTAACTTCCCTGATTTTGCTTCACTAAGAGCAGTCATATAATCTAACTCTCTCCCGCTACTTGTTTTAAAAGCAATCAAATCACCTTCATCATTTTTACGAACAGCAACAATTTGTTCTGCTCCTGAAGTAACTTCCTGAGCTAGTTCAAATTGAGCTTGCTCTTCCCCTTGATGTAAATAATCATTATATACTTTTTCAAAGTCTTTTTTGTCCATTAAACTCACCTCCAAAACATTTTATTAGTATGGTTGGGAGGTGTTGGTTTTATGTAATTTGCTCTAAACTTTAGTATTTTCAAATGAAAACATAGTCCCCTCACTATTTGATTGTAAAGTGTATTTTATATCGAACATCTTTGATATATCTTCAATGTTTTTCAAACCAAGTCCCGTTCCTTTACTATTTATATCAAACCCAATCCCATTATCTCTAAAAGAAACAACATCTTCATCTATAATGATTTTGAGTTTTTTAGCTTCTGAATGTTTAAGGACATTTTGAAAAATATTATCAAATAGCCTTTGAATCCATAACTCATTACTATTCCATATCAACTCTTTATCTTGTGGATTATATACTAATTCAATTTTATGAATGCTATACAAATAGCTCCATTTTTTAATCATATTTTCTATTAAATTATGTATATTCACTTCATCATGCACAATATAAGTATTCTCTAAAGTTTCTGTAGATTGAATATTAAATTCGTTAGTTAATTCACTTATATATTGTATCTGATCATACAGTGATTCAAGTACTGGTACTTGTTCCTTGTACTCACATTCTAAATAATATAATTGTAATCTGACCGCTGTTAAGGGTGTATTAATATCATGCCGTAATTTATTTAATAGTTCCTTTTTTATTTGTTCCTGTTGCTGTAGTTCCAATTCTCGATAAGTTGTTCTTTCTATAAGCAAGTTTACTGATTTAATCAGTTCTCCCATTTCATCATCGCTTTTAACATCTATTATATTAGGGATTTTTTTATCACTAGCTAAATCTCGAATTGTTTGATTTAATATATTAATTTTGTTTAATACGGTGTTAATCGACTTTGAAAATACAAAAGCTAATACTAATAGTGATAATAAAAATATGATTAACATAGTAGGATATGCATAGGATTCGTGAAAAGGAATGTTCTTATTTTTAGTTTTAAAGACAACATTATAAATAACTGATACAAAGATACTAATCGACAACAATAACAGTGGTACGCTAATAATAGCGGAGAATAGTAGTAACTGATATTTTTTCTTTAAGTTCATTTCTTCATGTAGGTATTTAGTCTATACCCTTCTCCATATATGTTCTGTATAATATCACCTGTTTTATCATCAATTTTTGTCCTAATTTTCTTTATATGTACGTTCATGATATTTTGATTTCTATCTTCGAGTTGCCATAGGTAATCATAGAAATGTTCTTTCGATAAAATTCTATCTCTATTTTCATATAAATAGAAGAATATTTTACGTTCAATTGCTGTAAAAGCAACTTCATTACGCAAACCATTTATAAAAACTCTTTTATATTCTGCATCTATAAATAAATGGTTAATTTGCGTGAAGGTACCATATTGATTATCTAACATTTTCTGAATCCTTAACAACAGCTCTCTAGGGTCAAAAGGTTTTATCATGTATTCTTCCCCAATAGTCAAACCTTTTAGTTTACTATCCATATCACTCCGAGCTGATAGAAATATAATCGGAATATTTAATCCTAGATTTTTTATTTTCTTTGTAATTTGATAACCATCTTCTCCCGATAACATAACATCCATTATGACTAAATCAATTTCATAAATTACATCAAGAACTTTCCTTCCCTCTTTCTCCCAATACACATTATACTTCCCGCGCTGCAAAATTTTTTGTAATAAATCCCCTATAATTAAATCGTCTTCAACAATTAATATGTTATATACTTTCATTATGTAGACCTTTCATCGCTATAATAGCAATAGCTTAGTTCTTAACTACTTTATTATTAATAAAATCCATAGCAAATTTGTATATTTCATCAGGAGCGTATAAATAAATACTATGTGTACCTTCAATTATTTTCACATCAGCTATTAATAACTCGCTAGCAAACTCCTTATAGTCTTTGTTTTTTTGCTTTGTATACTTCGAATCTTTATTTTGCCTAGCAATTGCATCTATAAATAATATAGGTGTTTCTTTTGGGATTGATAAGGAATTTGATTTTTTACTGTTATTATAGCTTTGTAAAAGTTCTTGCTTCATATCATCATTAAAAGCCCTTTTATACGTAAGCGCTTTATAAACTTTTTTTTCCTGTTCGTTTAAAAAGGATTGCCTAATGACCTCAGGATTATAAGTAATAGAAGGAGCTAATCTCTGAAAACCAATTTTCGTTAAAATATTCATCCCCTTTATTTTTAATGAATCCACCATGCCTATTTTATGAGTTACGTACTGTTTGGGTAAACCAATATCTAATGCAATAATCCCTTTTACTTCACTTGGATATTTTTGTGCCCAATAAATAGCCTCAATACCCGATAGAGAGTGTGGTACTAAAATGTAAGGTGGTTTATTTCCACTTCGAATAAGCACTTCTCTCGTTTGTTCTAATATCGTATCAATATCTCTATCATCTTGAAAAACATCACTGTATCCATAACCAGCTCTCTCAATTACAGAAATCTTGTTTTCTTTCGAAAATTTACTATATAAACCTTTCAATTCATAAACAGGAGCGGCAATTCCAGATCCGGCCATAAATACAAACGTATCCTCACCGCTCCCCTCATTATAAACATTCACTTTTTTATTATCGAAATTAACAAGTTCACCTTTATTGTTCATTAATTTCGATTCCATTTTTAATTGATAGTTATGATATATAAATACAGCGCCTGTTCCAAAGAAACTAATACTAATACACATTAAAAAAATTATTTTCACTAACTTCAATAGTTTTTTCATTTGACACCCCTTTCACTCTATACTGAAAGGGTACAATATAAAAATAAATTTCTAATAAATTTTTCTAAATTAATATCTATTCTTGGTTTCTAAGGCTGGACTATTTTTTAATACCTACGCAAACCCTTTAAAGTCTCCAATATATCATCTGTAAAGGCTGTACTACCCTCTGTCTCTAAAGCTCTGAAATATAAACTTCTTAAGAAAGCTCTAATATTTTGTACTAAAATATCATATTGAGGATGCGGGATGTCTTCAACAATTGCTATACTATGTAACCAATTGCTCCACTCTTCTTCAGTTAAAAGATTTTGGTTACGTAACGACATAATTGGTGCTACTAATCTCTCATCCTCAAAGTGAATGTATACGTAGTCATGTAAGCGGACCTTCTGACGAACGGCAGCTAGTATTGCATATGAGAACTCACGATTTTGGATTGTACGTGCTAAAGCATCGAGTGCATCTGCTGCATGTGCAGTAGAGTGCGCCCAGCCTTTCCCTTCTACATAGCCCCTTACATCTTCTTCTAAATATACATATTCCAGCACTTGTTCTGCTACACTGTACAGTTGTTCTTCGGATAACAACGGTTCTCTTTCATGAACAGATAAAATAAGTGGTGGAATTAATACGGAGAATGCACGTTTAAATACAGAGTCTGTTCCCTTTTCACCAATTTTATAAAATAAATAATCAGGACTAATTGCTTGTAACATTAATCCTCTTAACTCTTTTTGTCTAAATACATCATTTGTAATCCATGTGTGAAGCGTACTATAAATTAAATCATCACGTAATTCAGCATCAGGTGATCCGATATAATCTAGTATCCACTGCGCATATGGATATGCATCTACGTCTTCTGGTACAGCATAATTATTATTTTTAATTTGTAGTAGTTCTTCTTTTAGTTCTAGTACTTCTGTCATTTTTTTATCCCCTTTAAATTTCTCTTCCTAAATTATTCCCTATTAGTATCATAAAATTAAACCCATTCTTAACGCAATATAAAATGGAATCATTAATTATCTTCACTATGTAACAGTTCTTCCAATGTTGCTTTAACTTCTTCTTCTAATTCATTAATCGTTCCGCTATAAAGTGTTCCTATGCTACTACTTTTTCGATATCCTTGGTAATAATACCAAAGCGAAATAGTACAGACTTCCCATGATTTTGAAGCATCATATTCAAAATTAATTTCTGATCTATATTCATACTCTAAACAATTCTTAGATGTTAGTTCTTCTAATTCATCACCGTCTATATCTCTTTTAATTGACAGCTTCAAATTTAATTTACCCTTTTGCGCAAAACGTTCTTCATATATTTTTTGATACTTACTGCAAATGTCTTCACTTATACTCTCTAGTTCCATTATTTTTTGTTTTAACTGTTCATTTATCTGTTCATTTTTGATTTCTAAATATTGTTCATCCTTCTCTTCATTCACTTTATTATTTTTTTGAAACCATCTAAACAAATGTTCATTCCCCCTATATAAACTGTATTAATGTCTTTTAAATAGAACTACTGGATCATCAAATTTACTATTTTCAAATAAAACATCTGCAATTTCTTTCGGATTATGCTCATCTATATACATTTTACAAGCCGCGTGATACCTGTTTAAAAACATCTTCTCTGCTTCTTCATAACTTCCAAAAGCTTCAGTTTCCCGCTTAGCACCACGTTTTCTCGCAATCTCAAAATTTGTATCTACAAAGATTTTGTAATCAAATAAATGCGCAACGTCTTTTTTCAATAGAAACGTTCCATCTACTATTAATATCATATTTTTCGTGGCCAATAGCGGCTCATTATGTACAGGCATATCCGTTATTAAGTTATGAGAAATCGTTTCATATTGTAAATTCCCGTTAGGTCCTAAAGGCATTAATAATCTTTCTTTGAAAGCTGTATAATCGTGTGCATCTTCATAATACCCTCTTGCAGATTCTTTTCCTTTTGCATAGCGAATCACTCTTGGATTATGAAAATCATCAATGCTGGCGCGTGTTACTGGTAATCCTCGTTTTTTTATTTCTTCCGCTAGTTCGTTTGCAAATGTTGTTTTTCCTGAGGCTGTAATACCGCTTACTCCAACTCTTATTGGATGGGTTAAGTTTAGCTTTACAATATGATCTGCAATTTCTTTGATTCGTTGTTTTCGGTTCATGATATCTCCCTTTATAATTAGTTGACATAATATAATTATAGATAATAATTCATGTCACTATTTGTCAGTAAATTGATATCCTTTCTCGAATCGCTGATATCTCGAAAAAATCATTGATATATTTTAAGTTATGATAGATATATTTGAAAAATTGTTGATATATTATTAGCTTACTTTCCCTTAAACCCTCGATATAAAGCAGTCCGTAATTCTTGTTTGTATTCTTCAATTTCTGGCATTTCGAGTTCTTCTGCTAGTCTGATAGCTAATTCAATATCATACGGTACTCGTACAAGTTGAATAGAAAAGCTCGCTGCTTCTTTTTCATTGTAAGTCCCTTCAAATATTAAATAGGAAGCTTGCGTTATTTCAAGCGGGTTTCCTACGCTACCGGCATTACATAACGTTTTCCCTCTGAAATTTTGAACGAACGCTTGGTGAACGTCACCGTAACAAACGACATCTGGTTTTCTTTCCCCTTCTATATTTTCCGTCAGATCACTATTTTCGAACATACTAATACGTTCTTCTCTTGAAGCGTGTGGTTGAATTCTTTCATATAAACTTCTCGGTGAAGCGTGAAACATACGAATGAATTTCCCACTCATATAAAACTCGATTGAAAATGGTAAGTTTCTTAAATAGTCATTTTGTTCTTCCGATAATTGTTTTTGATGCCATTTCAACGCTTCAAATTCAGTCGGCTTTGTAATAAAATCATCCCAGTTTCCCATTACGACTACTTCACATTCTTTACGAATGATTTCAATTGCTTCACTGGAATGAGGTCCTTTTCCTACTAAATCTCCAAGGCAAATAATGCGCTCGATCCCTCTTAATTTAATATCATTCAACACGGATTCTAATGCTTGAATATTACCGTGAATATCTGAAATTACTGCTATTTTATCCATATAAATTACTCCTTTATTTATTAAATTCGCTTGATTGATACCATTTTGGAATATAAGATGAAAAATGATTATGATTTTCTAAAATTCCATTTAATCTTTCCTTCATATCATCTACTAAATGCGGTGTACTTCGATTCGTCCAAACGATATCCGCTGGGAATGTCATCGCGACGTACAATGTATACAGTTTCCAAAAATGAAGCGATGGTTCGCCTCCGAAATAACCGTGAACTTGTCCAACCGCAAATGGTTTACTTATTCTTATAGTAAAAATCGCTACGTTATAAAAATCGTGTATTGGATCACCAAAATCATATCCACCAAAATCGATAACGATAAATTCCTTATTATGAATCATGCTATTTGCTGGATGGAAGTCATCATGTAAAAATCTTATTGGACGATTTTCCAATAAATCTTTATGATTTTCTACAAAGGTTAATACTGGCTTCAAATCCAGAAAATTCACCTCGTAATCTGTTAGTGCCTCTATGTATCTTTCGTATTTATTCCATCTAGATGTTTCCCATTTATTACTTGCACTTTCTCTTTCAATTGAGTGAATCCTCTTTAATACTTCCCCTGCTTTTCTTCCTGCCATATACTGTTCTTCCACCGATAACTTCGTTAAACCTTCTTCACCATTTATACCTCGGGTCCATTCAAATACTTGAACACATTTATTTAATTTCTCAATTATTATGAAATGAATTAACTTGGGTGTTGGAATATGTAATGACTCTAATTGTTTCATATACGTATATTCTTCTTGTTTACGTTCAAAATGAACAGCATCACATACTTTTACAAAATAGGTTTCTTGATTCTTTAATTCAATTTTATACTTCTCTTCATGTGAAAAACCTTTTGAAATAGCTGTACACGTTGCAATACGAGGCCATTCTAGTATTCTCTCTATCTCTCTAAGTATTTCTTCCACAACGTTCACCTCTATTAATATATGTACAAACTACCTAGCACTTCATGTTCTCGTTTATTTCCACCTTTAAACTCTACTGCAAATGGATTTTCGCCATTCTTATTCAAATGTTCTAGTACTAGCCCTTCTCCAATCGGTTCACAAAACTGCACATGAATATCTCCAAATACTACACTTTGACACTCAGCATTCCATTTTTCATTTTTCACAACTAAGCTTGTAGATAGCTCCATTACTTCTTTCCATTTCCGTACTGTTTCTCGAACATTTTTTACTGCGTAATGAATCGTTTCAATTTGTTGCACTTTGTTTTTATGTTCAGTAATCGTCCCACTGTTACGTAAATCGTTTCTTCTTTCTTCGTCCGTTTCATTCCACTGTATAAAGAAAGGTAATTTCGGTCCGTTCTCTTCTTGCTTAACGAATAACATTTTCCATTCTAAAAGTCGGCCATCTTTTCTCATACGTTTCCCTTCAAATGGCCCTATCGTATGTAAGCCGTACTTATTAAAGTTAACTGCTAGCTCCTCAATTGCATCTGTTCGGATCGCGATTTGTAGCATTCCTTCTCCATTTTGTAGTTTCACCACTGTTTCTTGTACTAATGGATTTTCTGCTTCTTTCGCTTTTTCTTCATGTTGAACTGCTAAAAATTCAATATATGATAAATCAAAATAACTTAAACTATTCCAAGTACCCCAATTCGTATGCTCTCCGCCTAATACAGTATGAAATCCAAGTTCCTGCATTTGTTTTGCCGCTTCCTCCGGTGTACCATGAACTGCGTGAACGAGATGATCAAATCGTAACATGTCTTTCTCCCCTTTCTCTCCATCCTTTTATTGTATATTTTATTTTTCTTTCATTCAATTCAAAAACTTTAAAACCTAGTTGATTTATACGATTAATATGTATTATAATGAAACAAATTTAATTATTGCTGATTGGAAAAACCAAAGGCACTTTTCTCATACGGGAAAAGTGTCTTTTTCATTTATTATTACAGGGGGATTATTTATGCAGAAATTAATTGTCTTTGCTATTATTGGATTTTTCGCTCAATTGATCGATGGAGCACTTGGAATGGCGTATGGAGTAACGTCTTCCTCTTTATTATTAATGTTTGGTATTGCACCAGCTGTTGCATCTGCATCAGTTCATTTAGCTGAAGTCGTTACAACTGCAGCTTCCGGCGCATCTCATATCAAATTTGGAAACGTTGATAAATATACAGTTTCCAGACTTACATTACCTGGGGCAATCGGCGCATTTGTTGGGGCATGTTTTTTAAGTAATTTGCCCGGAGATGTAATCAAACCATACATTTCCGTATTTTTATTTACTTTAGGGGTTTATATTTTATTACGATTCATCATTCAAAAACAAATTGTCACTTCAAATAAGCGTATGTCTGCAAAACAACTTGTGCCGCTTGGTTTATTCGCTGGATTCGTTGATTCAACTGGTGGCGGTGGTTGGGGGCCCATTACGACACCTGTTCTTCTAGCAAGAGGAAATGAAGCTAGAAAAGTTATTGGATCTGTAGATACGAGTGAATTTCCTGTTTCACTCGCTGCAACAATCGGCTTTTTCATTTCACTTGGCTGGGAACAAGTAAGCTGGGTTTGGGTATTTGCCTTAATGCTCGGCGGTATTGTCGCAGCTCCAATTGCTGCATGGTTAGTCCGCATCGTTCCACCCCATTTACTTGGCGTATTAGTTGGTGGTCTTATTATCTTTACAAATATTCGTACACTGCTTACTACATTTAAAGTGGATCCAACTGTTATTTCACTTTCTTACGTTGCAGTTGGTCTTGTCGTTATTATTTCTATTTTCATTGCTGTTCGAAATCATTCCAATCGTCCTAACGCATCAACGGCTGAGTATCCAAATGATCAGAAGCAAATGCTACCATAACTATAAAAAAATACCGCTCAATTTAGAGCGGTATTTTTTATTTTTCTATTTTCCAATTAATTATCGTTTCTGTAGCATTTACTCTCTTCATATGTAACTTTTCTAAAACACGCATCGAACTATAGTTATCTATGAGTGTCTCTGCAATTATTGTTTCTACCTCTCCTGTTTTGAAAGCCCAATCGATTAGTTCTTTTACAGCTTCTGTTGCATAGCCCTGATTCCAATATTTCTCAATAAATCCATAGCCAATTTCTACTGTTTGATCCTCGTTTGGTTTCCCTTTAAATCCAATATCTCCTAAAACGCTATCATCTTCTTTCCGAAGAACATACCACGCCCCCCATGGTAATAAAGCCGAATCTTGTTTTACATTCTCTACATGCCCTACAATATGCAGACCGCTATTATATCCTTGCTCGTTAGCAACTTGAATACTCTCTTCTGTACACGGCACTATATAGAGCCTTTCTGTTTCTAATTTCATTTTGATTTCCCCTTTTTGCTTAAACGTTACTCTAATTATAACAAATAATATGACTTTATCATGAATGTCGAATTATATTTTTCTGAATTTTCTTTTTATTTAGAGGGTTTTTCAATATTTTTTGCGAAACATTTGTATAACAATTTTTTCTTTGCTTATTGCTACATAATAGTAGGTTCGGGTGGAGTTTTGCAAGCGTTTCCTATACAATAACCGATATTTTTTGACTTTTCCTAACAAAATATCTTGCAATATATTCAGAAAGTCATTACAATTGCCATATATTAAAAATCTTAGCAATATATAAATCCTCATCAATCCGATGAGGTAGAGGTTGCGACTTTTAAGAGTACGACGGACGAGACACAGAGAATGTCAGCTGACTCCGTTTGAAAGGAAAAGTTGCCGAAGTTTATATTTCTTCTCTGGAAATATGAGCTGGGGCTGTCTCCGAAAGGAACAGAACTGTCACGTTTACAAAATTACCGTGTAAACGTGGGGTGCTATCTTAACGGAAGGGTATGATGGGGTGGTTATTTGTGAAACGTTCCGCCAAATTCCTTTGGCGGTTTTTTGTATTTTTCTCCCCCGCTCCTTCCTAACCTACAAGAAAAGGAGTGTTGAACATGAATAGCGCAACAAATCAATCTACCTCTAAAACGCAAACTACACAAGGACAAGGTGAATTAAAACGCGGATTAAAATCGCGTCACCTTACGATGATTTCTCTCGGCGGTACAATTGGTACCGGACTATTTCTTGCCAGCGGTGGTGTCATTCATTCAGCTGGTCCTGGCGGCGCATTAATCGCATACGCCGCAATTGGAATTATGGTATATTTCTTAATGACAAGCTTAGCTGAACTTGCAGCTTACATGCCTGTTACTGGATCTTTTAGTACGTATGCAACAAAATTTGTTGATCCATCACTTGGTTTTGCACTTGGATGGAACTACTGGTATAACTGGGCGATTACAATTGCGGCAGAACTAGCGGCCGTAACATTAATTATGAAATTTTGGTTCCCAGATACCCCTTCTCTTATTTGGAGCGGATTATGTTTAGCTATTATTTTCCTTTTAAACTATTTATCTGTTAAAGGGTTTGGTGAATCTGAATATTGGTTCGCACTTATTAAAGTAGTTACAATTATTATCTTTTTAATTGTCGGCTTTATGATGATTTTCGGAATTATGGGGGGCGAAACTGTTGGCTTCAAAAACTTCACTGTTGCTGATGCACCATTTAACGGTGGTATCATGGCAATTATCGGTGTATTTATGGCAGCTGGTTTCTCCTTCCAAGGAACTGAATTACTTGGGGTAGCTGCTGGTGAAACTTCTGATCCAGAACGTAATATCCCGAAAGCAATTCGTTCGATCTTTTGGCGTATTCTTTTATTCTATATTCTTGCGATTCTCGTTATCGGTTTATTAATTCCTTATACAACTGAAAGTCTTGCCGCAAGTGATGTAACAGTAAGTCCATTTACACTTATTTTCGAAAAAGCGGGCGTTGCCTTTGCTGCTTCTGTTATGAACGCTGTTATTTTAACTGCTGTACTATCTGCTGGTAACTCTGGTATGTATGCATCAACTCGTATGCTTTGGGATTTAGCTCGCCAAGGAAAAGCACCAAAATTTCTTGGTAAATTAGATAGCCGCGGTGTACCTGTTAACGCGTTAATCGTAACGTCAATTGTTGGTAGTATTGCTTTCATTGCTTCTTTATTCGGTGACGGAGTTGTATACATTTGGTTATTAAACGCATCCGGAATGTCTGGTTTTATCGCATGGGTTGGCATTGCAATTAGTCATTACCGTTTCCGTAAAGCATATATCGCACAAGGAAAAGATTTAAATGACTTACCATATAGAGCAAAATGGTTCCCATTCGGTCCACTCTTCGCATTTACTCTTTGTATTATCGTAATTTTAGGACAAAACTATGGCGCATTTATGGGTGAATCAATCGATTGGAACGGCGTACTTGTTTCTTACATCGGTTTACCACTCTTCTTAGTACTATGGTTAGGATATAAATTTACGAAAAAAACAAAAGTGATTCCACTCGATAAATGTGAACTAAAATAAAGTGAAACGAGCAAACAAATTTGTTTGCTCGTTTTTTGTTGCAAACCTCTTTGCTTCCCTATTGCTCCTGTTTTTGCAATAATAAAGGAAATATAAATAAAGGTTGGGATACAATGAACATTCGCATTACTGATGAAGCAAAAGCAGCTATACATAGATTAGAACGTGAAGACAAAAAGATCATTCGCATTAGAGGGACAATGACAAACTCTTGTAGTATTTTCGTTGATGTCGATTTAATTTGGGATACATATAACGCAGATGATGTTGTATATGAAGATGCAGATCTTATCGTACAAATGGATTCATTCACGAAAGACTACACTGGTGATACGGTGAAACTTGATTATAAGACGACAGGTTTTAGTATTACGACTCCGAGTGAGACGTTAGTTTATGGATTGTCGATTAAAAAATAAAAATTGTTTTCATTTGACCACCGAGGTGAAAAAATGGGTAAATATGTTCCGTTAAAATTTTTATTTAACGAAGAATTAGCAGAAAAAATGGCTGATTCTATTTGTAAACACGATCCTACTTTCTCTAAAAGAAACTTTGTATCTTCCGTAACATGTAAAGTTGAAAATTTAGAGTTAAAGCAGCGTATTGAAGTAATAGCAGATGAATTACATAATGCATTACAAAAAGATTTTAATGAAGCAATACATATATTACTAAAAACATTAGGCCCAGAAAATACAACAGAAGTAGGCACATTTACAAACGGATATATGTACATGCCTCTTGCAAAATACGTTGAAAAATATGGACTTAACGACTTTGAAACCTCATTCAACGCCATGTATAAAATAACGAAAAGAAATACTGCTGAATATGCCATTCGGCCTTTTCTTCAAACATACCATGAAGACACACTAGACATATTGCAACAGTGGATTCATGACGAAAACAGCCACATTAGAAGATTAGTTTCTGAAGGTACAAGACCAAGGCTTCCTTGGGCTAAAAAAATAGGAGCTCTAAAAGATGATTTTAAGTACAATTTACAGCTTCTTGAACCATTAATGAATGACCCTTCTAAATATGTTCAAAAATCTGTAGCCAATCATATTAACGATATTACGAAAGAAGATAAAGAACTCGTTTTTCAGTGGTTACAGCAATTACGTGATAAACAGCATCCTATTAAACCTTGTATTATAAAACATGGACTAAGAACAGTAATAAAAAGTGGTACTTTACCAAAAAATTTTTCTTTTTAAGTATTTTAAACAAAACTGCTTATGCTTCAAAAATGAAGCATAAGCAGTTTTCCTTTTGAATACAGAAATAACAAACATAAAAAGTACTTTAAATTTCTTCTTTATATCATTATTTTACTAACTCTTCTATGTTATTACTTTCCTTAATTTTTTCGGATGATAGCCAGAGTGAATAACTTGTTCCATCCTTGTTCCTTAAATATATGTTAAATTCCTTATTATATAGTTCTTCTTTAAGAATAGTGACTACCTTTCTCAAATCATCTATTACATATGGATCATTTCTATATTTTATCTCACTGTCATTGAAAACTAAAGTCAATTCATACTCTAGACAATTGCCGTCTTTCGGGTGTGGACAAGTAATATCCTCAATTACAAAACGATCATTTTGAATTTCATTTAACCTTACGCCTACTTTTGTTTCAGTTTGAATCAAATATGTCCAATAACCGCTTACTGTGTTTTTCATTGTTAAAAGCAGTTCTTCTTTCGTTATAGCTTTTTGCACATTTTGAAAAGGGAAACCTATAGATTCACCATTATAATCCTCAATTTCAAGTGTTGTTATCTTTCTATTACTCTTCTGAATGAATTGAATTAGAGCATATAAACGTTCTAATTCTTTTGATTCAAATTGACTGTAATCAATCTTGTCACTCGTTTTTAAAGTTAATAATAACTTATCCGTTGGTTTCTCCTCTATATCATCATCCACTATATATTGAAAAACATTTTTATTTTCAGGTTCCACGTAACCTAATTTTTTAATTTCTTCTAGCATTGGTTTAAATTTCTTATATTCCTCATATGTTTTTTTTCCGTATTGATATTCATCACCTTTTATTCTTGAATATAAAAAGCCATCTACCTCTACTCTAAATTGAATATTTTTGTTATTTTTTGCTTGAACAGTATGATATGTATGCCCCATATTCCCTTCGTTTATAGCACCCCAATGTGTTACAATCACATCAATTCCGTGCTTTTTTTTCACATATTTTTTCACCTGATCGTCATCTTTATAATTACACCCACTTAAACATAAGAAACATAACAATACTAACATTACATTTTTCATTCTTTTCATATAGCACCTTGCCCTCTTTTCGCATAAACAAAATATTCCATATATAAAGAATACTAAATCGCTGAATGTTTTCAAAGAATTAAAATATTTTTACACTCGGTTTATATATCTATTTCTTTTATTAATGGCTCTAATAAGTTTTAATATTGATAATCGAATATAATAAAAAGAAACCTAAATTTAAGGTTTCCCATTTTTACCAACAATTTAAATTTTAATAGATATTTTTTAGCCAAGTAATAATTTGTAGTACCTGAAACGACTCAAACCAAGTAATGAAAAACAGGAGAACAAAGAAAGAGATAAGTGATATGAATTTTAATCTTCCATCTTCACGTCTAGCAATCGCTATAATACTCAGAACCACTCCAATTAAAAAAGAAATATACCCTAATAGGATAATAGGCTCAGAATAGCTATCTATTATCCTATTTAATCCAAATAATAACATTCCAAAAGTCATCAAGGTTATTGAAAATACACTAAATTTTTCCATAATTCAACCTCCAATATAATTTTACTATTTTATGGAGAGAATAATTTTTTTATGCGTATGGATGAACAATTACACTATAAAATTAGATAACTCAATTTATTTTTTCATTAAACAACTGCCTTCTTTTATACCCTCAAAGGATTTTCACTCAATTAACCCGAATATATAAATAACAATTCTCACAAGGAGTAACTTTATATGAATCTATTCGAACACGAAACATAAAACCGTTCCACTTTAATAAGAGGTCCTCCCTTTTTCTTTTCTCATCATATCATCCATTAAAAAAATAGGAGGACATAATTATGAAACGTGATTCATTATTTTTAACTTTATTAGAAAGTGCAAATACACATTTTAGCGGCTGGGATTTTTCTTTCATTTCAGAAACAGGTCGAATGAAGAGCGAGCCTTTATCGTGGTCATACGGCAGTACTGCTTTTCAGCTTATGCAACGTGCAGAATCAATGCTCGATATGGGTACTGGCGGCGGAGAGTTTTTATCTATGTTACAACCGTTCCCGTCAACTATATTCGCTACTGAGGGCTACGCTCCAAATGTGCCAATTGCTCGAAAGAAATTAGAGCCTTTAGGGGTTACCGTTGTAGAAGTGACCGATGATACTGCTTTGCCATTTCAAGATGGTCAATTTAATTTAATTATAAATCAACATGAATCGTATGCTGCTTCTGAGGTAAACAGAATTCTTTCTCCAAGTGGCGTTTTTCTTACACAACAAGTTGGCGGTCTTGATTGCGCGGAACTTAATGAGCAGTTTGGCTCACCACTAAATAGCGAATTTGCAAGTTGGTCTCTCGAAACCGCATGCAGTGAGTTAAAGCAAAATGGATTTACTATCTTAGATGCAAAAGAGGAATTCCCTTTCCAACGCTTTTATGACATTGGCGCTATCGTCTATTATTTAAAAGCAATTCCGTGGCAAATTCCTGATTTTACTGTTGAAAGGTATTGTGAGGAATTATATCGTATACATGAAATCATCTTACAAAAAGGTTATTTTGATGTGAAGCAACATCGTTTTATGATTAAGGCGATTTGTAGCTAACAAAAAGAGGTGGCAAAGCCACCTCCTTTTTGCTCCGTTTACATATGTTCTCTACTCTTTCATAATAAGAAAAGTTATATCATGCATATTACAATTATGACCAATGAATTGTATTTCTGAAACATATAATCACCTCGCATATATGATAAGAGCAAAAACGTGATTTTTCACTTTCCTCTTCTATTGAGAAATGAGTTGTTTTTCATATCGCTTGTTCGCATCATCTTCTGTCAAACATGCAGTTGTGTAATGAATAATATTCCGGTTATCATACGTAAACATATGTTCTAACTTATTTTCTTCTGTTAATACTGTCGGTAAGTATTTTGGTAAATTGCTAACTACTCCTCTATTATCACCATCTAATATCCAATCAATTTCTTTCCATTCTAATAGACCTTCAGCCGTACGTAATGGTGTATTCATTTGCATTCCATCTGGCAAATCAGCAACGAACACATACATTCCTTCACTAGCCTTGGGCTCATCTTTACCTTTAAAATCAACAGTCCCTTTATACGTTACACTTGAAAGTTCTATGCCCGTTTCCTCAAATGTTTCTCTAATTATTCCTTCGTATGGCGTTTCATTATCTTCTATTTTTCCTCCAACACCATTCCACATCCCCATATTCGGCTTTTTATTTCTATTTAATAGCAGTATTTTATCGCTTTTTCTAATAAAGCAAATTGTGTATTTGTACATACGATCATTTCCTTTCATTTTCCACATGAGTTATTTGGCTTATTTTCAAGTAAAAACACTCGCCTTACAATTCCTTACTACATAATATATAGTACAACTTTCATGCGTAAACACTTTACGTCAAACGAGAGAATCCTTTTTAGAAAGGAGAATTTAAAATCGATAATATAAACAATGAATTTCTAAACCAATATTACTACAGCCTCGTATGGTTAAACGATACACACTGGTTCGGGGTTCCAATCTGTAAACTTCCCTCTGATCTCTTTTTGTATCAAGAAATCATTTATGAATTAAAGCCCGATTTAATTATTGAATGCGGGACTTTTCACGGTGGTAGTGCACTGTATTTAGCTTCTATGTTAGATTTAATTGGAAAAGGTCACGTACTTACTATCGATATAACTCCGCAGCCAAATCGACCATCACATAATCGGATTACGTATTTAACAGCATCTTCTGTTTCTGTGCAGGCCATCCAAACAATAGTAAGCATGCGCAAACCTGATGATGTGGTTTTAGTTATTTTAGATTCTGATCATAGTAAAGAGCATGTATCCAAAGAACTATTACTATATAAATCTATCGTCACTACTGGCAGTTATATGATTGTAGAAGATACCTCCATTAATGGACATCCGCTTCTTCCCGATTGGGGTCCTGGCCCGATGGAGGCTGTGGATGAGTTTTTAACTAAAAATAATAACTTCATAATCGACGAGTCTAAACATAAATTTTTCATATCATTTAATCCAAAAGGTTTTTTAAAGAAAATAAAGTGAAACTTTAATAAGTGGGGTTTTGCTCCTCTCCCACTTATTCTATTATTTTCATTTTTGAAAAAGGATAATATACAAATTCCACCTTGCCAATTATGTTATCTTCTTCAATATATCCTAAGCCATTTCGACTATCTCTACTTACTTCGCGGTTATCTCCCATTACAAATAACTTATTTGGCGGAATTTTTGTCTTTTGAAAGTTATAAAACACTTGTGTGTTGTTAAATAAATCTTTGTTTGTATATGGTTCTTCTTGCTTTTTATCGTTCACATATACCTTTCCGTTCGTTATGTTAATTACATCACCAGGAAGCCCTATTACACGTTTCACATAATATTTCGATTCATCCGCTTCCTTTATAATGACAATTTCTCCGTGTTGTAAATTAGAAAGACGTACTACTGCTTTATTTACAAATACGTAATCTTCTTCATATAAAGTCGGCTGCATCGATTCCCCTTCCACCTTACATAAAGTAAAAGAATGGTAGCCTATGACTATCACCAATATAAATAGTATGTACTTGCCCCAGCCTCTCTTAATCTCCTTTTTCATATCCATTCCCACCTTATAAAGCGCTTTTTAACTCAAAAAATATATCACTGCACAATATGTTTCCATGCAGTGATACTATTTTTACTGTGCCTTGTTCGGTTGTTCTACTGGAATTGAATTTGCATTTGATCTATTTGTTTTTAACTCAAAATACGCATCCAAAATTTCTTTACCAATCGCAGAATTAATTCCTGATTTATCATCATTCACCCATGGTACAACAACTGAAAAAGCCACTTCCGGATCAGCATCATATGGTGCATAACCGGCAAGAGTTAAATTATAACATTTTTTTCGGTTGTTGTTCTCATCTCTTCCAATATCACTTTCTCCACCATATACTGTCTCAGCTGTTCCTGTTTTTCCCGCTGGTTTATATGGTAGACCTTTAAACGTTCCGGTACCTGTTCCGTCAGCTTCTTGAAAAACTCTTCTAAATCCTTCTTTTACATGATTAATGTACGAAGTATCCATATCCACTCGATTTAATACAACTGGTTCAATCGACCGAACGACTTTTCCTACATCCTCTGGTCTATTCGGTTGCTCTCTAACTTCTTGTACAATTTGTGGTTTCATTCGGTAACCGCCATTTGCAATGGTTGAAATATATTGTGCAAGCTGAAGCGGCGTATATGTATCATACTGTCCAATCGCGTAATCAAGTAAAAATCCGGGTATGTTATCAGTTCTACCTACTTGACCAATTGATTCATTTGGCAGGTCAATACCAGTCGACACACCTAGGCCAAATTGTCTAAAATAGTAGCGCATTTTATTAAATGTTTCTTGTTTAATGTCTAATGGATTGTTTGGGACATAATTAATGCCTGCCATTTTTAAAGCCGTATTAAACATATAAACGTTCGATGACACTTGCAAAGCTCTTAAATCATCAATATCCCCAAATTCTTTCCACGATTTCTTCGGCTTAGAACTTCCTTTAAAATACATTGGTGCATCAAAGAAATGTGTATACGGCTTAATCGCTTCTGTTTGATATCCAGTTAATAAAGTAGCACCTTTTACAGTTGACCCTAACTCATAAGAACTTGTCATCGTTCCTAATGCATAATCTTCTATTTGCATACCGCCATCTTTATTTACAATTTTCTTTCCTGCCATTGATAAAATTTGACCGTTTTTCGGATTCATCATTACTACGAACGCACGATCCATCATCGGCTCTGCAGCATGAAAGGCTCGTAAATTCTTTTCAAGGCTTCCCTCTACTCTTTTCTGTAAATCCATATCGACTGTTAACATCAAGTTATTTCCACTTTTTCCTTCAGTCACTTTTTCTGTTCGAACAATCTTCCCTGCTTTATCCGTAATATTTTTAGACTGTTCTTTCGTTCCGTGTAGTGCATCTTCGTATTGTTTTTCGATGTAACTTTTACCAATACGGTCGTTTCGATTATAATCACGAACTAAATAATAATCTAATTGTTCTCTTGGCAACCCTTCATTTTCATTAGAAACGCTACCTAGTATAGAGCGCAGTATTTTATCATTTGGGTATTCACGTTCCCAATCTACTGTTGTATCTACCCCCGGTAAACTTGCCAACCTTTCACTAACGACAGCATATTCATTTTGACTTACATCTTTTTTAACGATTTGCGGCGTCATTTTATATCCCGCATTCATTTTGCTTTTAATGGCTAGTACTTCTAGGTCTTCTTTTGAAAGTTCACTTAATTCTTCTTGTGTAATTCTTTCCCTACGTAACTCTTCAACTTTTTTATCTAATTCTTTCCCTTCTATCTCCTGCTTTCTAAATTTACTCTCATCTTCTTTCGTTACTTTCGCTGCTGCCCGCTTTTCATTTAACTGCATCCAAAAATCCTTTTTATCTGTTTCTGTTAACTTGTCTATGTCCTCTTGCGACATTTCAATTAGCTTAGCTAAATCTCTTGCTACTTGTAAAACTTCTTTCGAGTCTACTCCTCTCATTTTCGTATATGTAACGGTTCGCAATGGTTTATTATTTACAATAACGTGACCTTGCCGATCAAACATTTTCCCTCTAGGAACGGGAGTGCTTACCGTTACATCTTCCTTTTTATTTACTTCATTTCTATACGTTTCTCCATCAATGATTTGTACTTTACCTAATTGAATTATAATAGCTGAAAATAAAAGAAAGACAATAAAAAATAGTACATTTAACCGAAATGGAATATGAGTCTTTTTCTTTTTCGATAGTTTTTTCTGCTCCTTTTTCTGTCTCATTTCGCTCCCTCGCTTCATTCTATTAACATTTCTACGCAAAGTCATTATGTATCAAATTTATTTATATGATATATATAGAATTTTATATTAATTATAAAAGAAATAAAAGATTTAATTTTCAGTTTTTTATTTTTATATCCTATTTATTACCATTCCCTGAATGCAAAATAACATGAATATTATTCTAAAAGAAAAATGGGGCAAATTTATTTTTATACCATTAGTTTACATTTCTTTGTATACTAAAGAAATAAATTTATAAAAGACATTACTTAAGGAGAGAACGAAAATGACAGATTCGTTTATCATACATACTAAAACGCCACATTGTTTAAACTTTATGATCTACATTCAAAATATGTATCTCAACCAAAAAGAGAAAAAAGGAAATTTACGTTTTCCTTACATAGCAAAAACATTACATTTCTCAAGTGACTTTGAAACAAATTTCAAAGAATTATGGCTGACTCTTCGTAAGCAAACTGCTAACGACAGATATGATTTACAAATTTTCCACGAGGAGAATCATATATTTTATAAGAAACTTTTTGACGCTAATTTATGTGATGAGGAATCATTTAAAGAATTAATATGTAGCTTTAAAGTATGGTGGACTAGCATAGTAGGTCAGCTTTCAATAGAATGTTCCGTAAGTAATTATAGTGAACAACTTTATAATGACTTAGTTTTATACTTAAAGCAAAACGAAATAGAGCCTTTACAACAGCTACATATTAGCTTACTTTATGACGATTGTTTATTGGTTAAAGAAAACATTTCTTCCTATTCTGCTATTTTGCCGACTAAAACCTTTTTTATAAATTATAGAGATGTGGTTACTACATTATCGACCTGTTTTCATGTTGCTTAATACAGCGATTACCCAAATAAAAAACTGAGGTGGATACCTCAGTTTTTTCGATAATTTATTTTATTGAAGATAACCCTTCAACAAACTCACCAATCTTATTTTGAAAAACAAAATCAAAGTTATATTCTTGTCCTGTTAACTCTTCATTTACTAAAATTGTCGTTGCCCCGATTTCCCTCTTTGCGATTTGTGGGAATGAAGCGACAGGTTGTACTTTTAACGACGTTCCTAAAACGATAAGTACATCTGTTTCATATAAACGTTTCATCGCATTTTGATATTGAGGCAGTGTATCTCCGTATAAAACAACGTCTGGATTTAAAATGAAATTACACTTCTGACAACGCGGCACTTCATGATCAATCATATACTGTAAATCATATCCCGCTTTACACTTCGGACAATGTGCTGTTTGAAGTGTTCCATGTAAATCAATGACATGTTTACTGCCACCTAATTGATGTAAACCGTCAATATTTTGCGTTAAAATCGTAATATCTTTCCCTTGTTCTTCTAGCTCAGCTAAAAAACGATGTCCACGATTTGGTTTATATTGATGGAACGTATTAATTTGAAAGATTTCTTTATAATGCTTCCAAAATTCTTTCGGACTTCGGTTATAGTACCCTCTTGATAAGTACATCTCCACATTCGCATCAGCATACAATCCATTTGCTGAACGAAAATCTGGGATACCACTTTCCGTACTTGCACCAGCGCCTGTTAATACTGTAATTTTCTTCGCTTTTTCTAAAATTGAACGTACCTCTTCAAATTGTTGCACAAAAATCACCTCTATGTATTTTCCTATTCTTATTATACCAGTTGTTTACAGGAGGTGTTGTACAATTCATTTTACTTAATGCGTTGCGCCGCCAACCTCTACAATATCTCCTTCAACTGTCATCGTTACTTCGATTGCCAATTCTATCCCCTTACGAATAGTAGAAAGTGACATACTCGGTTGCCCTGGATAGTTACTCGCTTGTTCTGGTAAAAACGGAATATGAATGAATCCGCCTTTTATTTTCTTATCATGTTTCTCTAGTTCATGCATAAGTCCATAGAATAAGTGATTACAAACGAATGTGCCTGCCGTCTGTGAAACAGATGACGGTATGCCCTCTTCGCGAAGTTTTTTTACGATTGCTTTCATCGGAAGTGTAGACCAATACGCAATCGCTCCTTCTTCTACAACCGGTACATCTACTGGCTGATTCCCTTCATTATCAGCAATTCTTGCATCATCAATATTAATTGCGACACGTTCTATCGTAATATCTGGTCTGCCCCCAGCTTGTCCGATACATATAATAATTTCCGGCGCTAGTTCTTCTATATACTCTTTTAATACGCTTATTGATTTATGAAATACAGTTGGTATTTGTTTGCTTATTATCTTGTATTCTCCAATTGTTTTTTCATGCAAACCTTTTGCTACTTCCCAAGCTGGATTGATATTTTCTCCGCCAAACGGATCAAACCCTGTTAATAATACTGTTTTCATAGTTTTATCCTCCTAATTAAAAACGATATACAAGGCCGTACATAATAAACATATTTATGATAAAAATTGAAAGAGCAATTGGTACTTGCGCTTTAATAACCGCATTTTTATCCTTTAGCTCTAAAAGCATCGCAGGTACGATATTAAAGTTTGCTGCCATTGGTGTAAGCAGCGTTCCGCAATATCCAGCAAACATACCGAGTGCTGCCATAATTGCTGGGTTTCCGCCGTGCATTTGAACTATTAAAGGTAAGCCAATTCCGCCAGTAATAACAGCAAACGCTGCGAATGCATTTCCCATTACGACTGTAAATAGCATCATGCCTAAACAGTACGCCATAACAGCAACGAACGGATACTCTGTCGGTAACACTTGTCCGACTAAATCAGAAACGACTTGTCCAACGCCCGACTTCGCAAAAATACCGCCAAGTGCCGCTAACATTTGTGGTAAAATAACAGCCCAGCCGACAGCTTGTAATAGTCTGCTTCCTTCTTGAACAGGCGTTGTTATTTTCGATTTTGTAATACGCATCGCCGCGACAAATGCGAGTAATGCACCAAGCGCTAATGCAACTAAAGTTACTTTATCTGGATCAACAAGAGAGACATTTCCCCATTTAATTTTCCCTAACGTCAACGTACCGATAATTGTAAAAATAGGAATTAATAGTGCAGGCATAAAAATTTTATTTTTTAATTTCTCAGCATGTTTTACACGTTCTTGTACTGGAACTTCTTTTTCCTCTGATTTTGTCACTTTATTTAGCGAGGCTAAAACGACCATAGCGAGCACGATACAGCCAACGTAAAACGAAGGAATTACATTTCCAAATAAAAATGTAACTGCAAACAATGCCCAAAATAAACTAGAACCGAATCTGTTTGGATGTTCACGATCGAATGCGATACGAACAGCGATAAAAGCAACAATTATCCCTAATACATAATAGATTGTATCCATTGTGATGATGTTCATATTAGATTGCCTCCTTCTCTTCTTTTCCTTCTGCCTTCATTGTTTTCTCTATATATTTATCAAACCTTCTAAATCTAATCCAGCTTACAATAAGTGCAGATATTGCTGTCGGAATGCCCCAAAGTGCCATATCCCATACACCGACATGCATACCTACTGAATCGAAGAATCCTTTCATTAATAAAATAGCACCAGTTGCGATGAAAATATCTTCTCCGAAAAACCAAGCTGTATTTTCCGCAGCAGCTGCGTTTGCTTTAATCTTTTCTCTTAATTTTTCAGGAAGTTTACCGTATTTACCTTGCGCAGCCCCTTCTGCCATCGGTGCAACGAGCGGCCTTACTGTTTGCGCATGCCCACCAATATTAAGCCCTAGTGCTGCTGATGATTCTCTTATCGTAAAATATGACATTAATACTCTTCCAGTTGTTGCTCCTTTTGATTTCGTTATAAGTGCTTCGGCTCTTTCTTTTAAACCGTAACGCTCTAAAATTCCGATTACCGGTAAAGTTAATATAATTGGCATAGACATATATCTATTTTCTATGAAAAATTTACCGAACATGCTGATCACATCATAAAAACTTAATCCTGAAACCATACCAGTAACAATACCTGCAACCATAACTACTAAAAGTGTATTTAATCTAAATAAAAAGCCCACTGCCACTAATAATATCCCGATTAATTTCACCAATTCCAACACTTCCCCTCATTTTTTATTTCGGTGCACATATAGAAATACCATAATACCCGAATGTTCTGTATATTCTTTCTGCAAATTGCACTGCTTTTTCCCCATCACCGTGTAAACAAATCGTTTGCGTCTGAACTGCTACTTTCTCTCCATTGATCGAATTTACATGGCCTTCTTTCACCATTTGAAGTACTTGCTTTATCGCTTCGTCTTCATCTTTTATAAGCGCATTTTCTTCTGTACGGCTCGTTAATGTACCATCTTGCTTATACGTACGATCCGCAAAAGCCTCTTGTACGAGAGTTACATTGTATTTTTCTGCAGCCTGTATAAACGCCTCGCTATTTGCTAATCCGTAAAGTAATAGACTTGGATTTATATGATAAATTGCCTTTGCGATTGCATCTGCAATTTCCGGATTAGACGCCGCCATATTATATAAGGCACCGTGCGGCTTTACGTGCTGCATCTTCCCGCCAGCCACTTTTACAAACCCGTCTAATGCGCCGATTTGATATAAAACATAATCGTATACTTCACTTGCTGAAACATTCATGTTTCTTCTACCAAATCCAATTAAATCAGGAAATCCAGGATGCGCCCCTATTGCTACGTTATGCTCCAAAGCTTTTTCAACAGTTTGACGCATAATAGACGGATCACCCGCATGAAAACCGCAAGCAACGTTTATAGAGGAAACGAACGGAAGAATTTCATCATCATTCCCCATTTTATAAGCTCCAAAACTTTCTCCTAAATCACAGTTTAAATCGATTGTAGTCACAATGTATTCCTCCTAATTCCAGCTTCGTAAAGCGATGAATTTCTTTAATAGATTCATATTTACTTCCTGTTCTATGTACAATTGTTCCGCTTCTTCAAGCGTAATTTTCTCAAAAGAAACATAGTCCCCCGGCTTTAGCTGGGCAAGAAGAGGTAAATCTACTGAAATGATATTTCCCATTCTCGGATAGCCACCTGTCGTTTGCCTATCTGCCATTAATATAATCGGCTGTCCGCCATTAGGAACTTGAATGGTTCCAAATGTAACAGGACTCGATAAAATCTCTTTTTCTTCAATCCTATTTAAAACTTCTCCCTCAACCCTATAGCCCATACGGTCAGCATAATTAGATACCTTATACTCTTTCGTAAAAAATGCCTTTCTACTTTCTTCTGTAAATTGATCGTATTCAAAGTCAGCTATGACACGAAGCTTAGGATGTTTCTTATACTTTGGTAGTACGCTGTTGCTAATTACCCATTTCGTTTTTATTCGCTCATCTTTTTGTAAGTCTTGAATGAAACGATTCGCCATTTCTGAGTACGTACCAATTTGAAAACAATCTCCTTTTTTCAGCATTCTTCCTTCTATACCACCAATCGCAGCACGTATGTACGTACTTTTGCTTCCCATTGTACGCTCAATATGTATACCACCCGCAAAAGTCACATACGCTCTACAACCACTTTTCACTTTTCCAAAACAAAGCATACTACCTTCTTCCGCTAAAATGGGACGCCATAATGGGATACGTTCTCCATTTAACAACGGTTCCATATCAACCCCACCAATTGCGAGTAAAGTCGTTTTCTTTATTAACAATTTAGGACCTAAAATCGTCATTTCTAATCCTGCTTCATTCTCTTCATTACCGACTAACATATTGATGAGCCTAAGCGCATTTTTATCCATAGCACCCCCAACAGGTACACCAAACTGTTGATAATAAGATCGCCCTAAATCTTGGACTGTTGTAAACATTCCTGCATGCAAAACTTCTACATCCATTCTTTAGCCCCCTCAAGTGATACGTACTCTTCCTTCGTTATCGGGATAAATCGTAAATACATACCACTTTGAATATATGTTGGCATTTCTTCTTTCGGATTAAATAGAGCAATAGGTGTTCGGCCGATAATATTCCATCCACCTGGTGTTTCAAGCGGATAAATACCTGTTTGATTTCCCCCAATACCTACTGAACCAGGAGAGATTTGTAATCGTGGTGTTTCTTTTCTAGGTGTTTCTAATTCTTTTGATAGTCCTCCTAAATACGGGAACCCTGGTGTAAAACCAAGCATATATACAAAATATATAGTTTCACTATGTATTCGAATCACATCTTCTACTTGTAAACCGTGATAATGCGCGACCTCTTCTAAATCAGGTCCATATTCTCCCCCGTAGCACACTGGTATAGAAATATGTTTCACATCCTGTTTTACTTCTTCTTTATAAGAATCACACAGCTCCTTTATATACTGGCGAACGTAATCATGTGACCTTTCACTTCTCTCATTTCCCTTCCATACTTCGTATACATTGTAGTAAACAGCTAATGAAGTAAACGACGGAACGCACTCTATCATTCCTGCAAACGGATGTTGCTGCAGTGCTTTAAATAACCGCTGTACTTTCTCATATATACCCATCTTAATTTCTTCACCAAATGTAACAATAATTGCTTGATCCCCTAACGCAGAAAATTTCATCCTACTCCCTCTTTCTATGCCAAAAAGCCGAGTTCTTTCGAAATGCGATGCGCTGTTTCTTTCACCTTCGCAATAAAATATGAAATGTTACTTTCGCTGTACTCAATTGCTAATCCTGAAATACTAATGCCTGCTACAACCGTTCCATCGCTCGCGAAAATGGGTGCTGCTATCGCGGCTGTATGATTTTCTAACTCAGAATAACTAATTGTGTAGCCTTCCTTTTTTGCCATTTGCAACACTTCTAACAATTGTTCCTTATCCACGATTGTTCCATCTGCAAACTGTTTTAAATCCACTTCCTCTATGTATCTCCGTTTCTCTTCCTCAGAGAAATACGATAGTAAAATTCTTGGACATGCACCAGCATAAA
The DNA here is from genome assembly GCF_001836235.1 of Bacillus sp. HMSC036E02. NCBI lineage: Bacteria > Bacillati > Bacillota > Bacilli > Caryophanales > Bacillaceae > Bacillus > Bacillus sp. HMSC036E02. The sequence continues at coordinate 121,577 of NZ_KV827802.1, forward strand.
GCGGTGCTCTTCTTCCAACCGCCGTATACACGCGTACCGGCTGAACACCCTCCATCTTTTCAACGTAAATTGCCTCATTATCATCTTGAATTATTAAATTAACTGCCTGTCCTAAACTATCTCTAAGTTCTTTCATATAAGGAATTGCTATATTTCTTACTGATAATCGTTGTGAAACAAGTTGACCGAACCGTAAAAATACGACCCCTAAACGATATTTCCCCTTTTCGTTTTTTTGTAAAAACGCCATCTCTTCTAACGAGCCAATTAAACGATAAACAGATGTTTTCGGCATATTTGTAAGCCGAACCATCTCAGTTAAACTTAGCTCTTCATGCTCATAAAACAACTCTAAAATATCCATTGTCTTAACTGCCGTTTTATTTATACTCATTCTATCTCCCTTTCGTTCCAAATTACGGAACTTAAATTCCATTTTTCGAAACAAACATATAATTTAAAATTATAAAATATTCTTTCAATTCAATCAATAGATTTTAAGCAAATAAAAAAGTATGGAAGAATATCTCTCCCATACTTCACCATACTTCACCACACTTTATAACGCTCTTACTTGTTCCAACGGCCAGAAAACAGCTTGTCCTTTTCCGACAATTTCATCTTCTGAAATAAAGCCAAACATGCGACCATCCTTAGAAACTTCACGATTATCCCCTAAAACAAATACTTGGCCTTCTGGCACTTTCGTTTTCCCAGTGATTTGTTCTAACGTAAAGTCTGGAGTTAATACACGACCTACTGCTTTTTCTTTAAACTTTTTTAAATATGGTTCTTCCATCGCTTTTCCGTTTACATATAAAACATCATTTTTATACTCAACTGTATCGCCTGGCAAACCAATTACTCGTTTTACTAAATCGTATCCTTCTTTTCCGTGGAAGACGATAATATCAAAGCGATCTAATCCACTTATACTATAACCAATCTTATTCACGAGAACTCGTTCGTTATTTTTTAAAGTGGGCATCATTGATTCACCTTGCACTAAAGAAGGTGTAAATAAAACACCGCGAATAATAGCAATTAATACAAGGGTAAAACCTATCGTTTTAGCCCAAGAGAATAATTCTTTCTTCGTATTTTCCTTCATCGTTTCTCCTCTTTCTTAAGCACTTATTTTATTATTTCAACTAATTCTTGTACTAAATTAGGATCTATTTCAGAAAAACATGATTTTCCTTCTCTTACCGCTGTACCGACATGCGCCTGCGTGATTCCAGTTTCATCTAGCAATCGCTTTATATTTTCTTTCGTCACGCCAGCTCCAGCTACAAGCTGAATTTGACCATCGCTTACCTTTTGCATTTCTGTAAGCACCGGAATATTCTCTACTATATTTCCTTGTCCACCTGAAGTTAAAACGTGAGTCACTTTATGAAACTTCTTTAAAGTTCTCATCGCTTCTACTGGATTTTCTATATCATCTATCGCACGGTGGTACGTTACATTTATTCCATCTACAACAGATAGTAAGTCCGCTAATTTCTCTTCATCCACTTCATTTCGTTCATTTAATACGCCTAATACTACACCAGCTGCTCCTAACTTCTGTGCAACTATAATATCTTCTTTCATCATTTCAATTTCTTCTTCCGTATATGTAAAAGACTTCGCATGCGGACGAATCATAACATGAATTGGTATACTTACCGCTTCTACCGCTTTTTTTATAAAAGCATAACTCGGTGTTAAACCACCTTCTGTATAAGATGAAATTAATTCAATCCGCTTCCCGCCAGCGCTTTCAATTCGTTTTACATCTTCTAAACATGTTGCAATAACCTCTAGCATGAGATGACCTCTTTTCGTGCTTTTTTCTTATTATAACATTAGTAAAAATAAGAAGCCTAGCTTTCTCCTTTAAAACTTAAAAAAGAAGAATGAAAAGAAAGATTTTTTTATTGGCAACAATTATTGGTAACATCCTATTATTCATGTACACTCCTACCATAATGAAAAAACCCGTCATTTTGACGGACTTTTCTAATTTCAAGCTTTTCTTTCCTCAGTTTTCATATCAATGCCTAATTGATCTTCCAATAACTTTACACCTTTCTTTGTAAGATGGACAGCTCGGTTCTTATCCGTTTTTGTAATCCATTCCTGTTCAAAAAATAGTTTTGCTATTGCAGATCCTAACCAACCGGCAATATGGTAGCGTCGTTCACTCCAATCAAGGCAAGGTTTTGCAAATACCCTCCTTTTTGTATCTGCCTCATCAACATTTATTCCAAAATTCAGAAACCATTGCTTACCTTGTTCCGTTACAATGTATTCTCCATCCTCTAAAATTATAAATTGCCTATCTAGTAATTTTTCAGTTATCTCTACACCGAGTTTGCCTGCAAGATGATCATAACAAGTTCGAGCATAACGAATTTGTTTTAGTTGGCTTGATTGTTTTAAAGAGCGAACTTGAACTGTTGGTGCAATTGTCCCTAACTTTTCAAGCACTTCTGCAACTTCTTGATTAGCAAGTCGATAGTAACGATGTCTACCATGTTGTTCAACTGTAAGTAAATTCCCTTCTACTAATTTAGAAAGATGCGAACTAATTGTTGGATGTGACACTTTTGCCATATAAGCCAATTCACTAGCAGGTAGTGCCTGATTATTCATTAGACAATCTAATATGATTGCTCTTGTAGGTTCAGCAATTAGTTTAGCTATATATGAGATATTCGGATATACATTCATATTTCGATGATACCCTAACTATTAAATTGATACAATTATTTTAAGTTTAATAGTAAAGGAGAATGTATTATGAATGCAATTGATCTTAGTATATTAAATTTGAAAGAAACGAGAAGGCGCTCAGAAAAATTATGGAATTCTCTTCCTAACAATTTTCTTAATTGGAAGCCTGATCCTGAGGCTATGTCTTTTGGTGAGATGATTCGTCATGTATGGAGTTCAACTTTTTACTACCATATGATTATAAAAAACAACGGTTCAATAAACGACATACGTATCCCGTATGATGACGAGCCGATTACTTGTGTAAAAAAAGAAATTGAATTGGCACAATCATACTTTACTGACTTCATAGAATATGTTCAATCGATAAGCATAGCCGAGCTAGATTCAAGACTTATTGATAGAAGCGATGTTGGCTATCAACGATATTTAGGCGATATGCTATTACGAATTGCCTATCATGATGCGGTCCATGCAGGTCAATTTTTACAATATTTACGAACGGTAAACTTAGAAAGACCATTAATTTGGGATTAAATACGAAAAATGTTTATACAGCCTCCAAACTGGCATTACAATAAGAATTTTTCAACAAGAAACAATCACAAAACCATGATAATCATTTATATTAAAAACCTACATCTCAACCAAGTGCTTCATACATATAAAAAGCATGGGTTTGATTAGTAATCAAACCCATGCTTTAAAAACTATGACCGAAACGCCGCATCCGCAAGCATAGATAGTGTTGCATCATCCATCGGCGGATTATGCAGTCCTGCTCTGACATTTAAATAGTAACGATGGAGCAGATTTTTTTCTGATAGACTTTTTGCTCCTACGATGCGCATTGATTTATCCACTATGGATATCGCCGCATTTGTTACAGCATATTTCACGGCTGCTAATTCTGCTTGCAGTGATAGTTTATCTTCTGCCTCATCGTATTTTTTCGCAATTTGATATAAAAAGACGCGAGCTTGCATAAGCTCGAGTTCTAATTCTCCAACTAATCTTCTAACATTCGGTAATAAACTAATAGAATGGTTTAAACTATTTGGTTTGTATGATCCCGCAAACTGAACTGCATAATTTCTTGCTGATTGTGCAATTCCTAAATAACATGCTGGTATATGTAGCAACCAGCCAATACCCTTTTGTTTCACTTTCCCGCCTTTTACATCCGTAAAAAAGCGGTTGTCTATCTCTACATTTTGTAAGACAAGGTCGTGGCTAGCAGTCCCTCGCATTGCAACGCTATCCCACGTTTCTTCAATAGATACACCGAGTGTATTTCTTGGAATAACAAACTCACCAACTTCTTCTTGGCCTTCCATACTTGCTGAAATAATAAAATAATCAAGTACTGGCGCCATCGTTGTAAAAGTTTTTCTTCCATTTATAACCCACTTCTCGCCTTGTTGAACCGCTATTGTTTCTGGTTTGCCGCCACGCGTCGGACTCCCTGTTTTCGGTTCTGTTGCTGCCCTGTTAAAGAGCGCACCATTACGTACTTCTTCGCAAAACCATTTGAACATCTCATCATTCCAAGAGCGATTTTCCGCTAGCTCTTTCACAATGCCAAGATGCCAGCCAATCGATAATGCAGTAGCTCCGCAGCCTTCCGCGATTTTCTCTTGAAATAAAACAAAGTCATATAAAGAAATCGCACTACCACCAAATTCCTTCGGTAACGTTAATTTCGTATATCCGATATCTTTCAAATCATTTATATTTTCATACGGAAATGATCCCAATTCACTTAGCTGATGCTCCCTTTCCATGAACTTCGGAATCAATTTATTTATTTGTGCAATAATGAAAGATTGTTCTTCTGTTTCAACAAATGAGAGTGCCATACTATAATCTCCTTTATGTTCGATTCATCAACCGCTCACTTTTTCATTATGATTATATGAAGCTACCTCTCTATTGTTTCACTATTCCGATAAAAATACAATGTTTTTGACTAATAAGAAAAGTTCCTATTTAAGGATAGGTTCTTTTCTTATGTTAATCTCCCTTCAATGCCTTTAATGGCAAAGAGGTTACATATCCAATATACGAGAATAATTCTTTAAAGAAGAATGGAATTTCTGTGTCTAACGTTTTATATGCTGATGTCGGCGTTGGTGAAGCATACGCTTCAATATTAATATGTTTTGCAATTCTCATTGCGCGTTTCATATGAAGTGGATCACTTACAATCGTGTATGTGCGTATTCCGTTCTCTATTCCAACTTGCTTCGCATTTTTTAAATTTTCTTCAGTGAAAAGGGATTTAGTTTCAATTAAAATATCTTCCTCTTTTACACCTTGTTTCATTGCATATACTCTTGCAGTACGTGCTTCCTCAAGTTCTGCCTCGAACTTTGTACCACCTGTAAAAATAATCTTTTTAATATTTCCGTTCTTATATAAAGAAATCGCATGATTAATTCTTTCTTTAAATACAGGAGATGGTTTTCCGTTCCACGAAGCTGCTCCTAGTACGATACCAGCATCCGTTTTCACGTCATCATTTGCTTTAAAACGATAACTCCAAATATCGTAAGCTGCATAACTTACATATAAAATAGCAGAACAAATCATTAGTAAAAATACTTGAAAGATTCGTCTTTTCTTACTCTTCTTATTTTCTTTCATTTGTAATTGCCTCCGTACATCATCCATACTTCTATAAAAAACATTTATATCAAATCGTTTTGTTTGAGTTTATTTAAAAGAAGGAACTTTACTTGTTATTTATGTATAAAAGGGTTTTCATTTAAAATTGAGGATTATCAATTCATTTTCATTTGCGGTTTTCATTACATTTTTTAAATTCATAAGTTTATTACCATACAACTACATTGTAACGAATTTTTTCTCAGAAGGGAACGATGAAACAAAAGGAATTAAAATAAAGTAGCATTTTGTAAGAAAAAAGGTATATTTTTCATGTCTCACGAACAATATACCTTTCAAAACACGAATTATAACTTTTCTTTATATAACTCTAATTTTTCTAACAATTGTTCTTTTACGCCTGGCCATTCACTCGAGATAATACTGTACACCACCGCATCTCTCACATAACCATTCGGTAATTTTCTTTCATTTCTAAGCACACCTTCTTTTACTGCGCCTAATCTTTCAATTGCTCGTTGTGCTTTTTCATTTCTTGCATCCGTCTTAATTTGCACTCTCAGCATATGCAGTTTTTCAAAAGCATACTGGAGAAGCATATACTTACACTCTGTATTTATACTCGTACGTTGTACACTCGGATGATACCACGTTTGCCCTAACTCAACTGTCTTATCTTCTACTGAAATATTATATAAACGTGTACTTCCTACAATCTTATTCGACTGTTGATCTACGGTTACGAAAGGTATTTGATTACCTCTTCCGTAGCCCTTTATCGCTTTTTGAACGTATTGTTGCATATCTTGCACACTATCCATTTTAGAGATTAAATACGCCCAAATATCCCGATTTCCTTCTACAATCGAAAACAAAGTTTCGACATCAGTATTATCCATTAACCGCAACTTTGCTCTTTCGTGAATAATTTCCATTTTTAAACCCCCTTTGCTGTTACTATATCATAAGAATCAAAAACGTATTATAAGAATAAAAAAATATAACGAAAAGAATTCTTTTCAAATATATTCTTCTCGTATAAGGTAGGAAGACCCATCAGTAACCCTTAAAAAAATAATTTTTTGATAATTTCCAATAAATTCTATATAATGATAAACGGGAGGGGATAAAAAATGCTAGATCAAATTACTTGGGGAACGCCAGGCAGCTTATTATGCTTAGGGTTCTTTTTTGCGGGACTAGGAATCTTCTTAAGAAGCGTTACGTCATATACGAAAAATAAATAAGAATATCCCGCTTTTAAACAAAAGAAGCCCTCTTTTTACAGACGGCTTCTTTTTTATAACTTTATCTTATTAAAACTTTAAAGCAATAAATAAGCAATCGGCGTAATAATAAGTAACGTTAAAATCGTTCTCTGCACATATAAAATAATAAGTTCAGATACTTTTAATGGAATATCTGTTGATAATATACAAGGAATGGAAGCGGAGAAAAACAAAATAGATGATACGGAAACAACTGCAATAACAAACTTTGTCACAATTGGTGCACTTACTACTAATAATGACGGTAAAAACATTTCTGCAATACCAACTGATGCGGCTTTAGCGGCTAAGTCTGCTTCTGGTAATTGTAATAGCCATGTAAACGGATAGAAAATATAACTGATCCAATCAAATATTGGCGTAAACTTCGCTAAGACGATACCAATTAATCCTACTGACATAATAGATGGTAAAATTCCCATCGTCATAATAAATCCATCTTTTAAATTCACTGCAATATTTTTCATAATGCTCGGTGCAGACTTTGATACTTCTAACGCATCTTCCCAAGCACGTTCTAACATTTTCTCTTTATAAACAGGCTCTGGGAACCCTTCTTCTGTTACATATGTATCTGGTTTTCTACTGAGGGGCGGGATTCTTACGGTGATAGCAGTCACGATGAATGTTACAACAAGTGTAGTCCAAAAATAAACATTCCATAAATGCATAATATCTAATGTTTTTGCGATGATGATCATAAATGTAGCGGATACTGTAGAAAATCCTGTAGCGATAATCGCCGCTTCTTTTGTCGTATACTTTCCTTCTTTATACACGCGATTCGTAATAAGGAGAGCAAGCGAATAACTTCCAACGAAGGACGCAACTGCGTCGATTGCCGATCTCCCCGGCGTATTCCATAATGGCCTCATAATTGGCCGACAAAATGTACCGATAAATTCAAGCAATCCATATCCGACTAATAACGCTAAAAACGCCGAGCCAATTGGAACGAGCAAACTTACTGATATGACTAGCTTCTCATACAAAAACGGTCCAACATCTGGCGCAAAGAACCAAGCTGGTCCTACTTTTAAACAATATAATATGCCAAAAACAACGCCAACTACTTTTAAAATAGAAAAACAAATGTCTACGATAGATGCATTCCATTTCTTCGTATAAAATGGATAAATCGCACCAATTGCCATAACAAATAATGCATAATAAGGTACTATGCCTGGAACCGAAGCCCTAATCCACGATACGATATGATCAATCATAATAGACGATGCACCGTTTATCGTAACAGGAACGAAAAACATAAACACCCCAACAAGACTAGCAAGTATAAACCGAAGAATAATTCCCTTCTCTCTCCCTGTCTTAATTACATTACTCTTTAATTCAATTTCACTCAAAATTCGACACCTCCTATTATCTAAATATTCTGTATAATTATGTTACATTCCTTCTTTCCATTTCTACTATTTAATCATATGAAAAAGCCTATTTTAAAATAGGCTTTTCTATTACCTCTCATAATCATCCACAATCACTTGAATGATACGATACGATTCTTCTGCTACTTTTTCATTACTATCCCTATTCGTATCATATGTAATTAACGCCTTCCAAAGTGCCCATCCTCTTGCTCTATTCCACGTTTCTTCATCTATGCGCAATACTTCTTTAAATACGTTTCTGCTATTCTTATCAAAAAAAGTCCATGCCATCGCCGCATCACAAGCAGGATCTCCTACACCTAAAATACCAAAATCAATTACAGCACAAAGCTTTCCGTCCTTAACGAGTAAGTTTCCAGGTGCAACATCCCCATGAACCCAAACTGGTTTACGCTCCCACGTTGACTGAAGTGCTAAATCCCAAAGATGCTTTAATACGATTTCATCAAAAACGTCCTTATTATTTTCGATCGCACCTCTCGCCTCTTTATCATATACCGATATAAGTCCGCCCCTGTAAAAATTATGTGCTCCAGCTAAAGGGCCGTTACTCGCATTAATAGATTGCAATTCTACTAAAAAGGATCCTAAGTCCGCCGCAAATTCATTTAAATCACGAACATTTTGTTTCGTAACTGTTTCTCCCTCTATCCACTTATTAATAGACCAAGGCAATGGATACGCTTCAGACGGATTTCCTTTCGCAATTGGTGTAGAAATTGGTAAAGAAAGTCTCTTACTTAATATAGGAAGCCAACTATTTTCTTTCTCTACTTGCGGTGCATATGCCGCATCACTTGGCAATCTTACACTCATCTCATCCCCTAAGTGAAACGTCCTATTATCATGCCCACTAAACTTTACAGGTTTCACTTCTAAATGGGCCCATTCGGGAAACTGTTCCTGTATTAACTTTTCAACTAAACTTACGTTAATTGGATGCATTCACATTCTCCTTTTCTTTTGAAACTTACTAAGCCCATCCGTACTTCCAACATATTCAAAATTATTTTTCTTATAAAAATCATTCAACGTACGATTATGCCCCACGCAATCTAACTTCAAATACTCTTTGTCATGTTGTACATTCTCTTCTATCCACTGTAAAATCCATTCTCCAATTCCGTTCCCCTTATACTTCCGTTTCACCGCAAATCTATGAATATATAATGAATTAGAAACTTCCTCTTTACCAAAAATATGTTCATCCCATTCATTTTGTTTAGGAGAAACTGTAACCGTACCAACTATTTCATCTTCTTTCAGAACAACATATGTATATTTCTCTCTTATACATTCTAGTATTTCAGCCGTAGCTTCCTCTCCTAAAAGATACTGCCACTGATCCACTTCTTTATATTGTAGCCATTGTGCTACTTCTTTTAATAAAAGGATAATACTATCACTTTCATTTTCAGTAGCAATTCGAATTGCATATTCTTTACGTATATTGCTCTCCATATTGCCTTTCCCCTTTCAAATTGCTACCATACTGACAAACGAGTCCTTCCATCATTTTCATCTGTAATATATTCTACATAAAATCCTTGATTCACTGCGTTTTCATACATCATTTCAATCTCTTCTTGGTTTTTCGCATAAATTTGCATATACTCACCATCCGCTACTAATACGACTACTTCACACTTACTCTCCTTAAATTCTTCAAATGTTGCAATTTCTCCTAGTACCTCTCCTTTTAGACATGCTTTTAGATCTAAAAATAAAAGATAATATATGTTATCTTTTATTAGCTTTTTTAATTCTGATCCTTCCATGATCTCGTTATCTTCTGAAAATAATTCTGGACCTAATTCATTCCCTATTATTATATAAGCTTCCTCCCTTCCCATGACTTGCCAATCAAATACAGTAATATCAATTGACTTTAATACTTTCCAAAGTAAATTATCATATCCATCTAGAATATCTACTGTAATCCCTCTTTTCATATGCTTGCTCCTAACTTATTCATTTTCATACATTATATATGAAATGTAATTACTATATTTTGTCGATACATATGTACATCATAAAAAACCGCTCCACTACTAGCGAAACGGTTTCCTTTTGCTTACATTTAAATATTTCATTCAATTGTTGCACTGCGTTTTAAAATAATTTTTAATATATGCACCACATCATTCGTTCATTCTTAATGCTCACTTCGACTTCACGAAGTAATATAAAAACCATACCGCATGGTTTTGTTCATCTGCAGCTATTCTCCGTAACAACTCTTTCAAATGTGCATCTGATGTCTCATCTGAAATTTCCAAATAAAAATCTACTGTTTTTTGTTCATCTTGTATAGCGAACTCTAATCCTTGTAAATACGTATTTGGGCAGTCTTCAGTAATTTGTGGTTTCGGCTGCCTACCAGTTAAGTTCGTATAAATTTGTACAAAGTTGTGGAAATGCTTTATTTCATCATTACGAATTTCAAGAATTTGTTTTTGTTCTACTTGATTTGGAGCCATATTCGCTAATTTTGCATAGCAGCTTATGGCGCTATACTCTCCATTTATAGCTTTTTCAATATCACTTATCAACTTATCATTTTGCCTATACCAATCATAATAATTTGAATTATACATCGTATCCCCCCATACTTTCGCTTAACATTTTATGCATTTAGAAATAGTAGGAGCCTGTGTATTTAACGGGACGGCTTTAGAATGAAAGAAAAGTTTGAGAAAAGGGTCTATTTTGCAAAGGAATTGCTTATGCATAAAATAATACTATTGTATACTGTTGCTATAAACTCTCGCGGGAGTTAGGAAAATAAATTCGCGAATCAACGATTAGTTCAACATGATGCGGTGCGAAGCTATTATGAGTTAAGTGACATAATTAGGAGGTTCCACTATGCCATCTTTATTTAAAACTATGGAGTTCCAGCTAAAAACCGAACGACTTGACCTGAGTATGTGGGAGGAATCCGATTCAGTTTGGATGAGGAAATTAATTGGCGAACGTGGTGTGGACATGCCGACCCTCGACTCCGTTCGTAACCGGCTTATTGAGATGCGTAAGAAAGCAGATGAAAATGGCATTTCCCTTCTCACTATTCGAAGAAGAGACGAAGGCGATTTCATCGGATACTGCGGCTTGATTATCGGTCGTTCCACACTTGAAGAGCCGGAGATTGCATACGAGTTGTTCCGCAACGCTCATGGTAAAGGTTATGCGACTGAGGCGGCATCTGTTGTACTGGACGCGGCGATTGCTACTGGGCGCCAAAGACTTTGGTCGACTGTAGGTGCTTGGAATATCGCTTCCCTCCGGGTACTAGAAAAGATAGGATTTAAGCGTCATCACAGTACGTGGGATGACGAACGTGGTGAGATTGTCTGGAATGTACGTGACCTTTAGAGATCCCGACTTAATTCTAAACATAACACTTTTCAACAATTAGGTGTTTACATTGAGGAAAAGCCAGAAAAATTAACAAACTTTATTATCAGCAAATATTCATTCTTCAGCTTATAGATTTCATCAAAAAAAGCCGTTTCACTAATTAGTGAAACGGCTTTTTTTTAAGCGTTCAATTCTGTTTTATGCCCTTTTACTACACTACGTTTGAATGCAGTTGCTAATATAGTAACCATACTTACTATACCAATCCAAACGAGTACAGTAACAGGAGTATTCCAACTTAACCCTTTTCCGAAGAAGAAGATTTCTCTTAGGCCTTCAATCATAAATTTCATTGGTAACCATGAGTAAACCCAGTCTTGATAAAACGGAGACAACATCTCAGGTGCTAATGATAGTAACGGCGCCCCGAAGAATAGTAATAAAGCGAATAAACCGATTCCTTTTAGCCCAACCAATGAAAGTACCGCAAATATCATTAAGAAGAAACTAAAAGAAGTAATGGATAAGAATAGAGCTGTATCCGTGAAGTTCGAAATATTTAACCCTACCATCCCATCCGCAATCCATGTAAGACCAAATCCAATTACAAGTGTCGCAATAGCTCCTGTTACGATTTGGTTTACTTTTAACAGAAAGTTTTCTTTTCTTGAGCTTACTGGCATTTTACTAATCGCAATAAAAATAATCGCTGCACTAGCTAAACTTGCAATCCATAACGGCTGGAACAATGATATTGGTGAGTTACCGTTCGCACTATTTTTGCCGACCTCATTCATATTTTTCACGTTCTTTACAATAGGTGTTACTAATTTCGCAGCTTGATCTGTTGTTAATGTACCTCCTTTTTCCTTATATCCTTCTAATACTTGCGCGCGAACAGTATTGTTCATATTATCAACGATTACATTTAACATTTGCCCAGCCATAGTTGATGCTGCTGTATTCATTCCTTGATTTATAAATATTTCTATCTCTGGAGAAGATGGCTGTGGCGTTCGTAATGATGCTTGTTTTGTGCTAAAGTCTTTCGGAATGACTAACGCTGCATAATACTCTTGGTTATTTAAACCTTTTTGAACTGCTTCCTTATTCTTCACTTCTACCCACTTTACCGCAGGTTCTTCATCTGATTTCGATGATTTTTTCACCGTATCAACAATTGTTTGCCCCATATTCATTTTCGATTGATTTGGAATTTCTACACCTTGATCCTCATTTACAATTGCAATTGGCAAGTTTTTCGGCTGCGGTTGAACAGTTGGAAATAATGTTAATGAAAAAATAAAAACAACAAGTAGTGCAAGAACTGGTGATAACAATAAAAGTTTATTTTTAAACATTTTCTTTTCTCCTCCTTTAATTTGATTTATAATAATAAACAACGTGTTGTTTATTATTATTTTGAATTATATGTTCAAGTTGAACCTTATACAATAATCAAAAATCGTGAATGTGTTGGTTATAAGACACATTTTCTAAATGTGTTGTGTAAAATTAAGGAGGGACATGCTTTGCGCGATAGTAATTTAGATTTACGTGTTGTTCGTACGAAAACTGCTATACGAAATGCATTGGTGGAGCTAATTGAAGAAAAAGGTTTTGACGCCATTACAGTGAAAGATATTACAACGAAAGCAAACATTAATCGCGGTACTTTCTATACGCATTATCAAGATAAATTTGATTTAATGACAAAATGCCAAGAAGACATTATGTACGAGTTTTCTAACATTGCAAAACAGAAATTCCCTGAAGTTATTGCTGACCTTGGATCAAATCCTTCTCCAACAATGCCATTTATACTTATCACTTCTATTCTTGAATTTCTAAATGAAAATAGTGATTTTATGAAAGCTGTACTAAGTCCGAAAGGAGATTTATCTTTCCAAACAAAACTGAAAGACTTTATGTGGAAAACATTATTTGAAGATACGAATGGTCCTCTCATTAATAAAGAGAATTTACTTGTTCCAAGCGAATACTTAACTTCTTATATGGCATCTGCACATATAGGTGTCATCCAGCAATGGTTAAATAATGGACAAAAAGAAACACCTGAGGAGATTGCTCACTTTTTATCAACAATCGCAGTTCATGGACCTTTTTATGCGGCTGGCTTAAAGAAATAAGTCAGCTATATAATAAAAGAACATCCACTATAATAGCGGATGTTCTTTTATTTCATTACAACACTTCAATATACCCTTCTGTTCCATGTACCCGAATTCGTTGTCCGTCTTTTATTAATTTCGTAGCATTCTCTACTCCAACAACTGCCGGTAATCCATATTCACGTGCAATTACTGCTCCGTGGGTCATAAGTCCGCCAACTTCAGTGACTAACCCTTTTATAGACACAAACAATGGTGTCCAGCCCGGATCAGTAAAAGCTGTAACTAATATATCACCCTCTTCTAAATTCGCTTCTTCCATGTTTAAAATAACGCGAGCTCTCCCCTCAACTACTCCAGACGAAACAGGCAGACCTACAATCGCGTCAGCTGGGAGGTTTTCTCGTTTATATTTACCTGTAATGATTTCTCCATCGGACGTCATTATACGAGGAGGCGTTAGTTTTTCGTATAATTTATAATCATTTTTTTGTTTATGAATAAGCTCATAATTTAGTTTATTCGTGCGAACAACTTCGTGAAGCTCTTCAAAAGTTAAATAGTATATATCATCAACTTCATGAATGACACCGCTCTGCACAAGTTGCTCAGCTTCTTTCAGTAACGCTTGCTTATATATGAAATAACGATTAATCATACCGTATTTTGGATATTCACGATAGCCGATAAAATTACGGATATTACGAATCATTCGCTTCGTTTCTTCTACTTTTTGTTTTCCACCCGATAAGTGCTGTAATCGATCTACTAACTCTTCTTCTTTTTTCAAAGCTTCTTGCAGTCCTTCTTCAAATTTCCGCTTACTCGCACCATATTCAAAATCTCTTATATTATTTAAAATCATCGGGATAATTGTAGTTGGCTTTTCACTCCAGCGCGTTTTCGTAATATCTATTTCTCCGCTACATCTCATTCCGTATTTATTTAGAAAAGTTAGAATAGCATCTCGAGCTTCTTCTCCACCTTTAAACTGAACTAGTTCATTTAAAAAGCTATCATCTTCTACATGTTGTAAATACGTAATAACTTCTTTGTACGGCCGAATCACATCAGCGACATCCATTAATGCTAAACCCATTTCAGATGTAATATTATTTTGTACGGATTGAGAAAGCGTGTCTGCTGCATTTTTTTCACCTAACCATTGCTCCATCTTTTCATTTATCCATGTTGAAGCATTCATACCAGCCATAATGACAGCGATACTTTGTGGGTTAAACAATACTTTCTTTAATTGCTGAATATCTTCCAAAATAAAATCAAGTACGTCCACTCCTGATTTCAGTTGCATATTTTGTTTTAACTCTTCAAGTGATGCTTCACTATTCTTTATTAATTCCGTAACGATTGCTGGATCATTTTCGATTTCTGGTTGCGCGCTTGCAGGTGGCACACCTTTACCAACACTCTTTTCTTTTTCATCATCTGGTAATAATTTAATAAAATTATCTCGCTCAACTATAGTCGTTAATGCATCTCTTACGAGTGGATCCGATTTTCCTAAAGTGTTTATTAAGTAATCTCTGCTAGCAGGTAAAGCTAATTGTTGCGTAGCATCGACAAATAACCTGCCTCCCGCTTTACGCATAGGGGCACTAGTCGTTAACAAGAAAAAAGATAAACCTAATGCTTTCATCGCATCGGTCATCATTTGTTGGTGACCAACTGATATATACACGTGATTTTCCCCATCATTTACTTCTGGAATTGGATATAAAGTCGTAATCGGTCTGCTTTGGACTATATAAATTGTATCATCAACTAAGCACCATTCAATATCTTGCGGACAACCAAAATAAGCTTCGATTTGTCTTCCGATGCGTGCTAGTTGTAAAATCTGTTGTTCAGTAAGTGTTTGAACTTTTTGCTTATTAGGAGCAATTTTCTTTCTCTCTGTTCCGCCTTCTTTTCGTCCATAGATGGCTAATTTTTTCGTTGCGATGACCTTTTCGACGATTTCGTCTTCTTTTACCTTATAATTATCTGCAGAAACCAATCCAGATACTAGCGCTTCGCCAAGTCCAAAGCTGGCATCGATTGACAACACCTTCCTATTCGAAGTAATCGGATCCGCAGTAAATAAAATCCCTGAAGCCACAGGGAAAACCATTTTTTGAATGACAACACATATAGAAACTTGATTATGATCAAAACCGTTTTGCATTCGGTATATAACCGCTCGATCTGTAAATAAAGAAGCCCAGCACTTTTTAATATGCTGTAAAATCGCTTCTTCTCCGATAATATTTAAATACGTATCTTGTTGACCTGCAAATGAAGCATACGGTAAATCTTCAGCCGTAGCACTCGAACGCACGGCATACGCATGTTCATTTCCAAAACGCGAGAGATAATGAGCTACTGCTTCCACTACATCAGTAGGGATTTCTACTGCCATAATGACTTCTCTAATCTTCTTACTCATTTCACCAATTTGAGCACGCTCTTCCATTTTCAACTTTGTTAGCTGCTGCAACAAAGTTTGAAACTCTTCATTTTGCTCGATAGCCTTTTCATATCCTACCGTTGTAACACAAAAACCTTCGGGTACTTGTATACCTTGAATGTTTGTTAACTCCCCTAAATTCAAACCTTTTCCACCGACGAGCAAAAGCTGCGTGTTTTCTATTTCCTGAAAATCGAGAACGAAAGAACTCATGTAACATCTCTCCTTACTTTACGTGTGTTCTTGATTGTATCAGTAGTAAACGAGAATAAACAGTCTATTTCGAACTTGATTTACATGATATAATTAACTTAGGAAGAGATATTCCTCCTCTAATTCACTTCAACTACATCACCAAACTTAAACATCCTTTGATTATGAAAAGCATCAGTACAAGCAATTGTCTTATTTACTGGATTTATACCTGCTACTGTTATGTAATTTTTATATAGATAGCTATTTTTATAATATGTAAGTAAAACCTCTTCTTCACCCTAAATATGAATTTAACAGCTTATTTTCAATCCTTTCTTTTGCATCTTGCGTTAAGATTGGGCGTGGGATCTTTGTTTGCTCCTGTATCATTTCTTTAATACAGACGAACTGCTCTGGCATACTAGCAAACGGTTAAATATACTACAGTATTTTTCCTATCATTTGGTTAGCTGTTATTGAAGTATATACGTTCGTATTTTAATGATGATATGTAATGATTGGTTGAATGTTTCTTACACTAATAAAAAAGCCAATTCCCTTAGCGTACAGGGAATCGGCCTTTTCTATGTTAAAAATTGCTTAGCGTACGAAATTCACGTTTTGTTGATGCTTTCCCTCCAAGTAAAAATGGACAGTTTTGTTTGAAGGCGTTATATAATTCTTAAATTGATGGACATATAAATTTAAACTAAATTATATACTCGACACTCTTCACTAAATAAATTTGTATCATATGTATGTTCTATATAAATTTGATGCCATACCATAAAGGTTAGTACTGTCCAAATTTTACGACTATGATCACCTTTATCTGTGCAATGTGCCTCCAGTAAGTTTAATACATATTTTTTATCAATTAAATGTTCGGTTTTACTCTCTTTAATAATATTCAGAGCCCAGTCATACATTTCATCTTTTAACCAATGACGGATTGGCACTGGAAAACCGAGTTTCTTACGATCTAGTACATGATCTGGAACGATACCACGTACGGCTTCACGTAAAATAGCCTTTGTAGTTCTATTGGCAATTTTTAATTCTGTTGGAATTTTAGAAGCTACATCAAAGACTTCTTTATCTAGAAATGGAACACGTAATTCTAGTGAGTGAGCTGTAGACATTTTATCTGCTTTTAATAAAATATCTCCACGTAACCATGTGTACATATCAATGTATTGCATTTTACTTACATCATCATAATCGTTAATTTCATTATACAGTGGTTTGGTTACATCCTTATAGTTAACACTTTCATTGTAAGACTTTATTAACTTAATTTTCTCTTCTTCACGGAAGATCTTTGCATTACCATAATAACGTTCTTCAATTGGTGTACATCCACGCTCTAGAAAGCTTTTCCCTTTAAACCCTTCTTTAAGTACTCCACTTAAAGCTTTTAAAACCGTTCTCCCAGAAGTGGGAATGTATGAGAACATTTTTAAAGAGTTTGGCTCACGATAAATATTATATCCGCCAAATAGCTCGTCTGAACCTTCACCAGACAGAACAACTGTTACATGTTTACGTGCTTCTTTTGCAACAAAGTACAATGGTACTGCTGCTGGATCTGCTAATGGATCATCCATGTGCCACATGATTTTTGGGAATTCATTCATAAATTCTTGTGGTGTTACCAACACACTATAGTTTTTTACTCCTAATTTCTCAGCAGTTTCTTTCGCTACATCTATTTCACTAAATCCACGGTGCTCAAAACCAACAGAGAATGTTAGGAGATTTGGATTTATTTCTTTTGCAATAGAAGCAATAATAGATGAGTCAATCCCGCCTGATAAGAATGCACCTACTGGAACATCACTGCGCATATGTACTTTTACTGAGTCATATAATACATCACGAATTGCTCGAATGTGTTCCTCTTTTTTGATATCTGAAGCATTGAAATATGGTTTCCAGTAGCGATAAACCTCTAGCTCTTTTCCAATTTCTTTTATGAAATAATGACCAGGTTCAATTTTATTAATATCATTTGTTAATGTTTCTGGTTCTGGTCCGTATTGGTACGTAAAATAATGTTGAAGAGCAGTTGGATTCACACCCTTATCTTGCATTACATGTAAGATACTTTTCTTTTCAGATGCGAAGAAAGTTATATCGTTCTGTTGTGCAATGTAAAGTGGTTTAATTCCAAAATGATCGCGAGCACCAAATAATTTTTTCTCTTGACGGTCCCAAATAACAAAAGTATACATTCCACGAAGATAATTCACACATTCTTCTTTTACTTGGGCATATAACGCAACAATAACTTCCGTATCTGACTGAGTTGAAAAACATGCTCCCTGTTTAATTAACATTTCACGTAATTCTATATAATTATAAATTTCACCATTGAACATAAGTATATAGCGTTCATTTTCATATGCTAGCGGTTGATGTCCCGCATCCAAATCAATAATACTTAACCGTCTAAACCCAAATTGAACATGCTCATCACGAAAATATCCTTGGTCATCCGGACCACGGTGGTATAACAGATTCGTCATATTTTCAAATTTTATTTTTTCTGTTTCTGAATATCTTTTTGCAGTATTATACAAGCACCCTACATAGCCACACATTTTTTTACCTACTTTCAAATTATCTACTCTCTAAAATTTTTATAGTGTAATCCACTTTCAATAAAAGTCAAAAAAATACGCTCGTCAATTAAAGCTTCACAAATAAGTTCTAAGAAATTTAGATAAAAAAGACATTTTTTTGATGATCTAAACTAATTGAAACTTTAATTAAATTATATATCTATAACAAGATAGAGCAATGTTACTTTTTCTATTATAATGATAGATATGTTCTATCTCCCCTCTAATAGTTATTCGAAATTCAATCACTATTTAATTAATTTTCTAATCTGTTCTTTACTTTGTTCAGAAATAGGAAATCCTAATTTTATAATTTCATTTGTAAGCAATTCAATAAAATTTCTAGTGCCAAACCCAATAAATTTATCTCTACGTAAAATAAGGTTAACTTTCCTACTAATTGTAGGATTTACTATAGGAATTGCTAATACATCATTATCTACAGTAATATCAAGTAAAGTTTTAGAGACAATTGTCACTCCAAATCCATTTCTAACAAGATCAAATAACGATTCGATACTAGAGGTCTCAATAATTGGAGACAAGTTTATTTTTTGTGGTAAACATGTATAATTCAATAACTTTCTACATTCATGACTGTCTGGGAACAAGATTAATGGTAATTTATTCAATCCTGAGAATTGTATTTCTTGTTCATTAACTAGTGAGTGGTTATTTGATACCACTAAAAATAACTCTTCTGTGTATAATGGTATTTTTACAATTTTTTCATCTTCGAATACGTACTCGGAAGAATCAATTGTAACAGCAAAATTAACCTGATTCTGGTTTATTAATTCTAGTATTTCATCTGAACTTATAATTTTTACTGTTACCTCCGGATAATTTTTATGAAAATCTAATAATAAAGTGGAGACTAAGTCTGTTAGTTCGCCAGGCAAAGTGGCAATTGCAATGTTACCTCCTTTTATCTCCTTTAATTCACTGATTTGTTCTTTTACATTATCTAATGCATTAAAAATATTTTTACATTCGTTGGCTAAAATAGAACCAACGTCAGTGATGGCTATTTTCTTTCCCATGCGGTCAAATAACGGCATACCTATTTCGTCTTCAAGAGCTTTAATTTGATGGCTTAATGTAGGTTGCGTAATACCTAGCTTATCTGCTGCTTTTGTAAAATGAAGTTCTTTATAAAGTGTCATGAAATACTCTAACTGTCTTAATTCCATATAAAAATAATCTCCTTTTTTAAAAAAATAATTATATTTCTTTGCATATCTTTATTCATATTATAAGAAATCCTTAATTTTTCAGCCTTATACTCGCTCCATACTCTCCCTTTACTGTATTATTGCCTAAATGTTCTATTCCTTCATTTATAAAAAAACGTAACTTTCTCTAATTAAATTTACTAGAGAAAATTACGCTTTTGTTACTTGAGATTCGATAATAATTTTGCTTAGTGGGTATATTTAATGTCCTATAGCCTTTCCCTTACAAAAATTTTGTTGGCTATATATGATTTATTTCACCTTTCAACTTAAAGATTTCTATCTATTTAACAATGAGTACCCTTATTTTTCAATTTCTAAAGGGATGTTGTGACTATAAGTTTGACTAGAGCTTCTAATTTGAAATCCTTCAAAGAAATCAATAGTTAAATTATCATCAAGAAAAGCTAATGAGGCTTTGTTTATATAAAACGATTTCCAGTTTGTTTGAATTTCTTCGAAACCTACATCTGATTTAATTAATTGTATTCTTACAACCCCATCCAATGGACGCCCGCAGCCTCCCATTTCATATTGTAGAAATCGAAAATGGTTAGGATATTTAGTCTCTAAACTTTCGAAATGTTTAATAGCCGCTTCTGTAACAGTGATATTAATTTGCATATTATTTTCCCGCCTTTTCTATTTTGGATTGAAAGTAGAATAATTCAAGAACTCCCAATTATAAGATTCATAACAAGGTACTTCAAGTACTTCAATTATTTGAAATTGTACTAAACGTTGTGCACCAGGGAACTTTGAGAGAATATCTTGATCAATGTTCCAAATGATACTTGCTTCTCCTGTGATTTGTAATGTACCACCAGTATTAAAATCAAAAAACAGTAACCCAACATTGGGATTTTGAACAATATTTCCTAAGGTATTGAACAACATATTTCCTGAGTAATCTGGAAATACAATTGATTTTTCATTAATGACATGAACAAATCCTGGCATCCCACCCCTATGGGAAATGTCCATCTTTCCCTCAAAACTTGCACTTGCAATAATAAAAGTATCGGATTCACTAATCCAATTCTGTTGCTTTTTATTTAAAGTGTTAAGTGGATGAAGTTTCTTATTTACAATTTCTTCAACAGCTTTATATTCGAATCTTCTCGCCTGTATATATTTAGGACAATTACCGAATACTTGTTCAATTTTGATTTCAAAGTTTCCATCTGGATAAACTATCGAAACCTTACCATTTATTCGTATTCTTATTCTGGAAGCAAAATCAATTACTAAAATCCCTACTTCTTTATGTTGTAAAATATTTAGAAATAAAGGGTCACCTTCGTTTATTTTTGTATTGATTTTAACTATGTCGGCTTCAATAGCTTGTATGATACCAAGATTTCCTGCTAAAAATGAACTCCAAACTCTTCCTCTTTGATCCATAGAAGACATCACGAATGAATTCTGTCCATTGAGAAAATTCATGAACTTCTTTGGGAGTGTCTGTTGAATCATTGTACTTGCAGAGTTTGCAATCTTTTGTACACCTAGTAAATCGTGTACAGTACGCTCTCCAGAATGAAAAACCTCCATTTATTATTCCTCCCATCTACTTTGCAATAGCGAACTAGCTAAAACACATTCAAATACTTAAATGAAATAAAAAACATTGGCTTCCTAAAAAACATAAAGCAAACATTGATAATATAATCTTTGCCATCAACAAGCTTTCATTACTTTTATTAATATACATAGAAGAATGAAAGCCATTCACTACAAGAAAATAACTTCATTTCACACTAGTCCTCTTTTGCAAAAGCATAATGGATTCAAAGGATTACCTTTAAGTTCTAACCTAAACATATACAGATATCCTTACGTTTAAAACCACGCTTTACAAGATACTTTATATACCCCTTATCGTGAAATTTTTATCTATTAAAGTTACTTATCATTTCGTATTGCTATCTTGTAAAGCAACTTCAGTTTAACTCTCAGTCAACTATTAATCAATTCTATAATTTCTATAGTTAGCATAGATGACATCTATTATTTTGAGTACATAAAACATTTATATATTAAGGATAAATTTAATTCGTGAAATAGGAGGCGCCAAAATTTTTTAAGTTAAAAGTAGTTATTTGAGTTTGTTTCTTTATGATTTATTGAAACCTTAATCATAGATACTTTCTATGAAAACGATAGAAATGATTATATTGATAAATAATAGATGCTTTATATAATTAAGTTAAGCTCATGAGCTAGCAAGAAAATGGACAATATCAATTATTTATAGGAGGCAATTTATATGCAAAAAACAGTTGCAGGTATAGTAATTCCAGATAGTAAAATAGCAGTAGAGGCGCAAGAAATTCTTCGTGAATATGGTAACGATTTACTTTGGAATCATTCAAATCGTGTTTACTTATTCGGTGCTCTTCAAGGGAAAAAAGCTAATCTTAAGTATGACGAAGAGCTATTATATGTTAGCGCTCTATTCCATGATCTTGGACTTACAAAGAAATTTAGTAGTCCAGACAAACGTTTTGAAGTAGATGGTGCAAATGCTGCACGTAGTTTTCTGCAACAACATGGCATGGATAATGAGTCAATTAGACTGGTTTGGGATTCGATTGCACTTCACACAACGATTGGAATTGCTGAATATAAAGAACCCCAAGTTTCATTAATTTATTCTGGAGTAGGATACGATGTTATGGGGGATGGATATGACGAAATTTCAGAGGAAATTCGCGAGCAAGTTGTATCTGCTTTCCCTCGAGATAATTTCAAACAAAAAATCCTTCCTGCTTTCCTTGAAGGTTTCGCTCATAAACCTGAAACTACTTTTGGAAACATTAAAGCAGATGTTTGCTCGTTACTTCTTCCAGGCTTTAAACGCAAAAATTTCTGTGATTGCGTTTTACATTCACCTTGGAAAGAATAGTCATTACACTTATGACTATTAGAAAGAGGAAATATCTACAAAATACGTTAATTACGATTTTGCTTCCTTTTATATAAAAATTAGAACGAGCTAATTAATTTCTAATTTAATGTAGTTAAATATTGCTCATAGAGATAAAAAGCTTGCCATTTTCATTAATGGCAAGCTTTTTTCAGCAAATAATATCTAATAATAAAAGGATCAATTTTGGGGCACTCCATACATGCCCACCAACCTAAGGTTTTGAAGTATCCCCAAAACGAAAATTTTATCCTTTCATAGTTGTCCATAGAAATTCAGTTCATTTTTTTCGTGTTGAGAAAGAATGTATTTCTTAGCTTAATAGCGATGTAGTGCTACTCCATCTTAAACATATTATTAGGTAACACAATATAAAATCATACAGTTAAAGGAACAATAATCTATGTTAAAACTTGTGCATAACGAGACCCACCCTACATTCTTTGAGCAATTTTTCTTTGAAAATCCTGTTCAAAATGATGTTTTTATCATTGAAGTTAACAAAAAAACATTTCTTTTTCGAATTCGATGCTGTGATTAATATGATCAAAAAATCAAACTCAAAACAACAAGAATATGTTAAAAGACAACTGCAAATGTATCACTAGAACTTGTTTACAATCAATCGCAACAGATTACATAAGAAGAATTTTCGAAGAGAATAAAAAAATGGAATGCAAGATCGGAGCCTCACACTCCCTCCAACACATGAACTATAGAAGAAACTTATCTAAAGTGGAAAAATGGAGAATTAACGGGAATTAAGTTCGGGGCTATTGAAACTAAAGAAAAATACTTTTTATAAAATAGTGAAAGAATATGGAGAAAACGAAGTGGCAACTAACTTATAACGAATTGAAGCCGAAAGTTTCTTAAAGTAGAAAATTTGGCTTCTTTTATATCGAAATTTGCTTAGCGTATATTTTCGTTAAAATGCGGGTAGTACCCCAGCTATCGAGCTAAGCTCATACAACATCAATTATAGTTGAGATTGTTTCTTTTTTCTAAAGGCTACGTGTAAGGAATTTAAAGACCCCTTAGGGATCAATGGATTCCTAAGGGGTTGCCTACGTGATATAACATATTTACAATTATGTTACGTTTAAAATACGTATCTTTTTCATTTACATTATAACCACCCTATTTAAGTTTATAAGAACTATGCTTTTGAGATAAAAGTCATTACTTGTTTTATAAACTCGTACCCAAAATAACCACTAAATCCGAATAGAACTATTGCGGCAAATATAGATACCCTTTTAATAAAGGTTGGATTTAGAAAACGTCTAGTAAAATGAACAAAGCTTAATAAGATCATATCATGCATTAAGATACCTAATAAAATACCTACAGCTATTAATATAAATGTAGATGTGCTTGCATTACCTAATGAAGAAACTAGAACCGGACCAAAGACCCCTATCCAAAATACAATATTAGCCGGTGATATAGCAATCATAAAACCAGATAAATAAGCTGATAATAAAGATTTATTAGGATCTTCTCCCTCCATGTTAACTTCTGACTTTGCCTCTTTAATACTTTCTATTCCAATAAACATTAAAAATACAAAACCTAGTAGCCACATAACTGTTTCTACCCATGGGTTGGTTAATACACTAGAGAACCCTAGATAAATCAGAACTATTAAAGATAAATCTACAGTCATTCCTCCTATACCTACAAACCAACCATGTACGAAACCATTTCTCATTCCTTGTTTCGTCATTTGGACTGTCATAGCACCTGCAGGTATCGCTAAAGATAAACCTAACAATATATATGTGAAAAGTGTTATAATCATAAAAATTCTCCTATTATAAGTATTGTAATAATCAAACCCTTTTTCTTTTTCCTCGGGTTCAGCAAATAGAGCTAGAGCACGGCGACTTTTCACATTACTTCTAGCAAGCACAAAAAACTCACAAAAAGAATAAATGCCTAAAATCCCATAAGGTCCTTTACATGTTCAGCATTCTTTTTAGATGTTAATTTTTCAAGTAATAAAAACGCAACATCAAAAGCTGTGCCTGGATTTGATGATGTAATAATATTTCCATCTTGTACTATTAAATCATTTTGTACTATTGCACCAAAATTCTCTAACTGCTCTTTTCGTTTACTCGTTGGATGACTGTATGTGGTAGCTTTTTTATCTACAAGAATTCCACTTTTGCCAAGCGTTAATGATGCAACACAAATACTGGCAATAGGCTTCTGCTTGGCATAAAAATGTTGAATAACATGTAAGAATTCTCTACTGTATGCATCCCGATAAAAACCAGCCTCTTCAAATCCTCCTGGAATAGCTAGTGCATCAAATTCATCTAATTGAATATCATCAACCGTTTTTTCCGGTATGACAGTAAAATTCCAAGTACAAGTTAATTTATTCCGAAGACCAACTGTTACGACCTCGGTTGATCCATCTCCCTCCCATTTATTCCAGCCTAGTACATCTGTAAATACACTAGCTTCTACTGCTTCAAACCCGTCAGCTAATAATAATAAAATCTTTTTCATATCGTAAACCGCCTCCTTCTACCCTTATTTTATACAAGTATAGAAGGCTGATAAATAAGTTCAATAAGGATATTTGATTGTTCTGCTTTATTTTATAAAGAATTTAGGTTATTCTATTTTATAAAAAAAGGTTGGGTAAT
This sequence comes from Bacillus sp. HMSC036E02, assembly GCF_001836235.1. Lineage (NCBI taxonomy): Bacteria > Bacillati > Bacillota > Bacilli > Caryophanales > Bacillaceae > Bacillus > Bacillus sp. HMSC036E02. Next base: position 147,229 of record NZ_KV827802.1, read on the forward strand.
TTATGGATCAAATTGATAAAAAAATCGTGGGACTATTACAGTCAAATGCAAAAATTTCAATGAAGGATTTAGCGGAAGCGGTTCACTTATCTTCCCCGTCAGTAACTGAGCGAGTACGAAAGTTAGAGGAACAACAAATTATTGAAGGTTACCATGCACATGTTTCTCTAAAAAAAATAAATCGTCCAATTTCTGCACTTATACTGTTTAAATCAACAAATTGTAAATCATTATCTAACTTTTGCTATAATCATCCAGATGTACTCGAGTGTTATAGAGTAGCAGGAGAAATTAGCTATATTGTCAAAATAGCAACACATTCTGTAGAAAGTTTAGAACAATTTATTGATGATTCAATGCAATATGGTACTCCATCAACGAATATTGTGTTATCTTCTTATGAAAAAAAGATAATTACTCCTTTTATTAGTGAAGAGTAAAAATACTAGCATAATTAATTAACTATTGGTTATGCAGAAGGATAATTTTTGTATGTTATATAAAAAAATAAAGACGTTATATTTTTTTAAAAGGAGTGTAATTACAATGAATTTTTCTAATAAATCAGTGATCATAACAGGGGCTGGAAATGGAATCGGGAGAGAAATTGCTTTACATTATGCAGAAAAAGGGGCCAATGTTATTTTAGCAGATATAGACGAAAAAGCAGGTGCAAAAACAGTTACTAAGATGAAAGAACAGGGTAAAGAAGCACTTTTCGTACAAACAGATGTAAGGCTGGAAACAGATATTATTCGATTAATGGAAGTAGCTAATCAAACATACGGTCAGATAGATATTTTAATTAATAATGCAGGAAAAGAGTTATTCAAGTCCCCTTACGATATTTCGTTAGAAGAATGGGACGATGTGATCAATACAAACTTAAGAAGTGTTTTCTTGGGTTCGCGTGAAGCAGCAAAGTATATGCGTCATAACAAAGAAGGTGGATCTATTGTGAATATCGCCTCTACAAGGGCGATTATGTCTGAGCCAAATTCAGAATCTTATGCTGCCACAAAAGGTGGGATCGTTGCTATTACACATGCGCTCGCAGCCTCATTTAGCGAAGATAGGATTACAGTGAATGCTATTTCCCCAGGTTGGATTGAAACCGGAGATTATTCAAAATTAAGTAAAATTGATCATGAACAGCATCTATCAAAGCGTGTAGGAAAACCAGATGATATTGCACGAGCCTGTCTGTATTTAACAGCCAGTGAAAATGATTTTGTTACAGGTATAAACCTTGTCGTAGACGGTGGAATGACGAGGAAAATGATGTATGAGGAATAGGCAGTAATTAATCAAGAAATACAGATTCGCTATCAATAAAGCCTACTTTATCCAAGGTGATTTACCGAATCATCATGTGAATTTGAAATACAATTGAACTGTTTATAAAAAAGATGAACCGGAATTTCCTATCTCTAATAAAGAAGGGATTTCCGTTTTTCTTTCGGATGAAACATGTGAAAATGAATAAAAACCATGAAGTACTCAATGCAAGGACACCAACTACACTAAGAGCGTTAGTTAGATAAAAAATAGAATATATCATATAGCTAGTAAGAGATATTAGTATCACTGAAAGGGCTGTTAATAGCTATTGAAAAGCATAATTTACTCAATCTCAATTACATCACAAAACTTAAATATCCTTCGATTATGAAAAGCATGGGTACAAGTAATCGCCTCATTTAATGGATTTCTATTAGCTACTGTTCTGTATTCTTTATAAACCTACATTAAAATATTCAGATGAACCTTTTATTAACTCATAACCCCTCCTCAAAAAATAGTAAAAACTACACTTGTAAAATCAATATTTTCTGTTTGCACTTTATATAAATTGATATGTCTCCACCTTAATTTTTATTTTTTGTAATCCCCACTAATTCTTTTCTCAAATCCCCCAAAATGGATTTGAGAAATTAGGGAACTATAATGTCGTATTGAAACATATTAAGGGGGATAAAAGGTGGACAAGGAAATGAATTATGGAAGTGATTACAAGTTTATTCCAGCAACTTCAATTGAAAGTGGTCATGGCCTCGAAGTATTACCTGATTTATTTTGTTACACGATTCAAATCGTCAATATATGCTTTGTTGGAAATCCTAAGACCAATGATTTTGTTTTAGTTGATGCTGGAATGCCTAAATGTGCAAATGAAATTATCTCTATCGCTGAAGATCGATTTGGTACCAATAGTCGCCCAAAAGCAATTATTTTAACTCATGGGCATTTTGATCATGTTGGAGGAATAATTGAACTCATTAAATATTGGGATGTTCCAGTCTATGCCCATCAAATGGAGATACCGTTTTTGACTGGACAACAAAGCTATCCAGAACCAGACCCTACAGTTGAAGGTGGTATGGTAGCGAAAATGTCTCCCCTGTTCCCTAATGAACCGATTGATTTAGGAAATAGCGTAAAAGCACTACCTACCGATGGAACTGTTCCCCATATGCCAGAGTTTAGATGGATTCATACATCAGGGCATACTCCTGGGCATATTTCATTATTCAGAGAGAAAGACCGAACTTTAATTGCTGGGGACGCTTTTGTTACAGTGAAACAGGAGTATCTGTATAAAGTAATAACTCAAGAACAGGAAATAAGCGGACCCCCTCGTTATTTAACAACAGACTGGAAAGCAGCTAAAGAATCAGTCATTAAATTAGAAGAATTAAAGCCTCTAGTCGCTATTACTGGACATGGGATACCAATGTCAGGTGAATTGCTATCAACAAGCCTCAAAACACTCGTTCAAGAATTTGATAAAATTGCTGTACCTGATTACGGAAAATATATAGATAAAAAGATGCATTAAATGCGGAAATACTTTGTTTATTTTTATATTAATGAATCAAAACACCAACGAATATTAAGTTTAATATGAAAAAACACTGTACTTAGGCAACATCTCTATTATAAGAATGGAACTACCCTTTATGAATAAAGCTCGATATTCCGCAAATACTATCCATAGTATAAGCCTGCTTCTTACCCAGGTTGTACTTCTTACCATTAAGGGGTGATTAAAACGGGTTACGCTATATAAAAGCATAATCCGTTTTTAATGAAATATTGTATTCCATATACGTTTAAACAATGGAGGAAAATGATGAAACATATTGTTGCCTTATTAATTAAATACACAGCGATAACTGCAGTATTGCTAATCATGCTCAGTATCTTTCAAGGCATTTCAATTCCTAGAGTATTACTAATTTCTCTTTTTCTTACGGGAGCTGCCTATTTAATTGGAGACCTCTTCATTTTACCTAAATACGGAAATATGATTGCTACAATGGCAGATTTCGGCTTAAGCTTTTTCGGAACTTGGTTACTAACATCCTTGTTTACTAATTTAGATGCTACTCGTAACATTGGACTTTCTTCATTTATAGCCGCTTTAATTATTGGTGGAACAGAAGTTTTCTTCCATATTTATATGAAGAGGCTAGTGCTACGTAACGACGATGAATTAAAAAATCGCAATCATATTCATCATGATAAATATGTTATGGAAATATCAGATGAATATATAGATTCTTCCACAATAAATAAATCCAAGCTTGAGGATACATCTAAAAAATAAAAAAGTGGCCAATGCCACTTTTTTATTTTTGTTTATTAAGCTTGATCAGAATTTCTTACATGTAACGGAGGTGGAACTACCCACCCTTTTTTCTTACTTAAACGCAGCAACGTTACACCTGCTTGCGCTTTTTTCATATGAAATTGTCCAAATAGCATCCCTACATCTTCTCGAAGACATTTTCCCATCACTTGACTACATGTCACAAGTCCAGCTGCTAATCCTGTAGAAACAGCTGCTGCTATTTCAACATCATTAATACGTGCCCCTGGGGGAATGTCTTCGATAGATGCAACTGGTCGTTCTGGAGGAGCAGGCGGTAATGCTACGCCATTAATCTTTAAAAGAGCTTTTAATTCTTCTATTTCCGAATTCATATCATTTTCAATTAAGCCTTCTAAAAACTTCTTCAAATCTTCATCACCTGTATGATTCATAAATACTTGATGACTTGCAATTGCACCCTGTGCAGCAAGAAGATAACTCCAAATGTCAAATACTTCTCCGTAATGTAAAGGTTCATTTTGAGGATTTCCACTTAATATACCCATTTTTAAATTCCTACCTTTCGAAAATATCATAATAAATATTGATTTCAATATTGAAATCAAATTTTTAAGTATGCTTTTTCCTGCAAAAGATTTTCTACTATGCATGGAAAACACCTTTCCAACACTGCGTGTTTTTTGTTTAGGAAAGTAGTTTACAAATTAAATACTCAAAGATTATGAAAGAAGATTATCAATAATCTTTGAGTGAGAATCTGTTTAATATAAGGTTTTTTATTTTTATAAATACACAAAAGAAATTGATTTACATATTTGCTATATTTTATACCAATTCACTTAGCGATTAGCTCTACCACCAAGTTGTTGTTCAGCCATTGCTACTAAACGTTTTGTAATTTCACCACCAACAGATCCGTTTGCACGAGCTGTTGTATCTGCACCAAGTTGTACACCAAACTCTTGTGCAATTTCATATTTCATTTGATCAAGAGCCTGTTCAGCGCCTCGAACTAACAATTCATTACGATTTCCACTATTATTGTTTGCCATATTATTTCACCTCCGATGTTTTTAATATGTTACAAATTATGAAAAAATAATTATCCTTTTTATGGAAATTAGTTTATGAATAAAAATTGATTTTTTTCTTAAAGTAGGGCAAAACATATAAGAAAGAATAACTGATATAACATACTTTCATAACAACACTATGTATACTTCCTAATTCCCTTCAGTAAATAAAAGCAAGATTTCTATTTCACCAAGAGATTAAATAAAATTATGTTTTGAGACATAATCCAAAAGGAGATATGAGATGAAAGCTGTAACCTATCAAGGACCAAATCAAGTACAAGTTAAACAAGTTGATGATGCAAAGTTAGAGAAAAAAGATGATATTATTGTAAGGATTACTTCAACCGCTATTTGCGGTTCTGATTTACATTTATATCAAGGTAACATGCCCTTACCTCAAGGATACATTATCGGCCATGAACCAATGGGAATCGTTGAAGAAGTCGGGCCAGATGTCACTAAAGTGAAAAAAGGCGATCGTGTTGTCATCCCCTTCAACGTTTCTTGTGGACATTGTTTCTATTGCCAACATGAAATGGAAAGTCAATGTGATAACTCAAACCCTCATTACGATTCTGGTGGATACTTTGGTTATACGGAGAAATTTGGTAATCATCCAGGCGGACAAGCAGAATATTTAAAAGTTCCATTTGGAAATTTCACTCCATTTGTTATACCGGAATCATGCGAGCTTGAAGATGAATCCCTACTATTTTTATCAGATGTTTTACCTACAGCCTATTGGAGTGTAATAAACGCAGGCGTTAAGCCAGGTGATACTGTTATCGTCCTTGGTTGTGGACCTGTTGGGTTAATGACACAAAAATTTGCTTGGATGCAAGGCGCTAAACGTGTAATTGCAGTGGATTACTTAGATTATCGGATACATTATGCAAAAAAGATTAACAATGTTGAGGTATTTGAGTTTACAAAGTTCCCTGATATGGGAGAACATTTAAAGGAAATTACACATGGCGGCGCCGATGTAGTCATTGATTGCGTAGGCATGGATGGAAAAAAATCAACACTAGAATTTCTAGAACAAAAATTGAAATTACAAGGTGGAACTCTCGGCCCTATTCAAATTGCTACGAAAGCCGTAAGAAAATACGGGACGGTTCAAATGACTGGTGTTTATGGTGGCAATTATAATGCATTCCCACTCGGGGCATTTTGGGTTAGAAATATTAATCTTAAAATGGGACAAGCACCTGTTATTCATTTTATGCCAGAACTATTTGAAAAAATAACAAATAAAGAATTTGACCCAAAAGAGATTATTACACACAAAATCCCCCTTGAAGAAGCGAGCTACGGTTATCAAATTTTTAATAATCGTGAAGATGACTGTATAAAAGTCATTCTGAAACCTTGAAGCTACAATTCATTATTCTTAATAAAAAGATAGGATTACATTTCATAATCTTATCTTTTTATTAAATGCTAAGTATCTATCCCCCATTTTCATCTCACATCTAAAATAGTTATTTCCAAAAACTTTGCATTTTGAGGTAATAATTAATTGGTAAAAAAATGAATTAAAGTATTAATTAACCAAATAGCGGACACGATAACAATGTTAACTAACTTAAAAAGAGGTGTCCTTCATGTTTTATTATAAAGAAGAAATAATTAATATGATTAAGCCGGATAAACCAGACCCAGCTGCTGCAAAAGTTTTACAAGAAATATTAGGTGGGCATTATGGCGAAATGCGTACAATGATGCAATACTTCTTCCAAAGCTCAAATTTTAGAGGTAAAGAGAAGCAATATCGTGATTTACTTCGAGGTGTTTTTTTAGAGGAAATAAGCCATGTAGAACTTGTACAACATACAATTAATCAACTATTAACTGGATCTGGTGAACCTACGCCAGGAAATGCTGGTATTGACACAGCACCACTTGATGAAGCGGTTAAACATGCAAATCCTCACCACTTTATTGTAGGTGCTCAAAGTTCATTGCCTGTTGATGCAGCTGGCAACCCATGGAATGGCTCTTGGGTATATAGTCATGGAAACTTAATTAGCGATTTATTAGATAACGTAGTACTTGAATCTACAGGTGTACTTCAAAAAACTAGAATTTATGAAATGAGTTCCAATCAAACTTTTAGAGAAACACTTGCATTTTTAATTGTACGTGATAATGCACATCAAAATGCTTTCGCAAAAGCTTTAGAGACATTGGGTGTTGAATGGGGGAAACTCTTCCCTGTGCCCAACTATGATATTAATAAATACCCAGAGTGCAGAAAGTATGTAGACATGGGATTCCATAACGCACAATTTAATTTTAGTTTAGATCCAACAAGAATGGGAGAAATATTCCAAGGTGAATCACCAAGTAGAAACAAAGGAACATTAGCAGTAACTGACCCGCCAAAAGGTTTTCCTGTACCAGAACTTCCTGAAATGCCAAATGAGCATAGTCCTGGATTAAAAGATATGGATCTTTAAGGTCATTATGGCCAACTATTGATTCATAGTTGGTCATAATGCTTTATAAAGATTCATGTGAATTTGTTGTTAACATGATAGGATATTTTAATAAATCCTCTTTATTTAAAAGTGGTGTTGATCATATTTCTGCTCCTCTTAATATTGTTTCTATGAACCATTAAACGCCACTGTATACTTACTTATAATCTCCCTATATTGTAAACAAAGAGGAGGGACTTGTCCCCCCTCTTCTTTTAATTTTTCTTT